>NZ_JAUFNS010000014.1:0-162479 GCF_041060445.1 Pseudomonas sp. W2-17
GTGAAACGATGCATCGCCGATGGTAGTGTGGGGTTTCCCCATGTGAGAGTAGGTCATCGTCAAGATTAAATTCCAGAACCCCATTTGCGAAAGCAGATGGGGTTTTGTTTTAAGTGAAGGTCATAAATTTTCGCTGGAACGTTACATCAGTAACGGATCGGCTACAGAATTTCTTGACGACCATAGAGTGCTGGAACCACCTGATCCCATCCCGAACTCAGCAGTGAAACGGTGCATCGCCGATGGTAGTGTGGGGTTTCCCCATGTGAGAGTAGGTCATCGTCAAGATTGAATTCCGAAACCCCAGTCTGCTTACGCAGACTGGGGTTTTGTCGTCTAAACCACCGGCACTGAAACGCAGCAGGCCTAGGCTATGAGCGCATCACAGCTCCGGGCACGTTCTTCATCGCACCATCAGCAAAGCCCTGTAAAAACTTTCTGAATCCCTCAGCGCTCACCGGGTTGGCATCTGTAGGCTCGGCAACGATGGTCCAAGTAGCGACGCAGCTTGCACGGCCTTCGGGGGCGACCGTCATCGCGGCCCAAAGCCTGCTAACACCTAGATTGTTGTAGATGGTCGTCCATGTCATGAACATTCCGTCGTCGTCACGAGAGTTAAGTTGCTCGACAACCCGCAGACCACCCTCCTTGAATTTCTTGTAACGGACCGATCCCGGTCCTTCACCAATTACTTCGATGCTTTGAAGCTCCGGTATGAAATGGGTGAAACCACCGAAATCGCCTACGACCTTCCAGACCTCACGCGCAGGTGCGTTAATCGAAATTGCAGAAACCACAGGTTCTCCTCCAGGATTGGTAATCAGCGTATCGGGCGAAAGGGAGCCAAGGGTGTTGAGCGGCTGAATCGCGTTCATGTTGTTCTCCATAACTTAAGGGGAAGTTGCGTTGGGGTGTATCAGATGAAAGCAATCTCTTTCAGGTACTCGCAGCCCTTGCGCAGTAGCGCCGGGGTTTTCGAGGGGTAGCACTCGCCCATTCGCTTAACACCCGCATGAGCGTTCTGGTAGGCGATCATTGATATGTCTCCGATGTCTTCCTCAAACCCATCGAGGTAAAAGCCGAGCACGCCGAATAAAGCGTTCTGGCTGTCAACCCGATTCAACTGGGTTTGCCACTCACTGACACTGACCATCTCGAAATCACTGCCCGCTTCACGAAACGCGCTAACGTAATTGCTCCAGCTCAACGGCTCCGGGTTGTGGAGGTTAAAGACTGCGTGTGCCGGCTGGTAACGACTGGCGTGAAAGCCGATGAATCGGGCGAGGAAGTCGACAGGCATCAAGTCGAAGGTCATGGAGAAATCCGGGACCTGGCCTAGTTGCATCGACCCCTTGAGCATCAGCATCAGGCGATTCTTGTGCGGCTGGCAGACACCGGTCGTGCTGTTGAACGCGATATTACCGGGCCGGTAGATGTTCACCCACGCGCCTCGTTCACGGGCTTGCTGCAAGATCCGCTCGGCGACCCACTTGGAGAGGTTGTAGCCGTTCTTGATGTAGATCGGCGGGGTCTCGGCAGCAGGCGCTTCGAGGACGCGACCGTCAGCTCCGACGGCGCTTGAAGCAGAGAGCGTAGATACAAAGTTGAGCACCTTCTTGCTGCGCCCTTCACACAGCTTCAGGCATTCGAAAATCGGCTCGACGTTATCCTTGGCCAGCGTCTCGTAGTCCTGAACGTGGTTGACGTTGGCAGCGTTGTGCACCAGCGCGCCGAACTCGCGATCCAGCCGTTCGTATACCTCGTCACTTAACCCAAGCTGTGGCCGCGTGACGTCGGCGGCATAAACCCGTACTCGCGTCAGATCCAGATGCTCAAGACGGTTTTCGCGCAGTGCCTGGATAAAGCGGTCTTGAGCCGTCATCCCTGCGCTTTCACGTACCAGGCAGGCAACCTCGGTTGCGCCCCACGCCAACAGCGCTTCGACGATGTGAATGCCGAGAAAACCATTGGCGCCGGTGACGATGACTTTGTGTACGTCGCCCATGCGCTCCACAGGCAGTACCGGCAGCTCGAAGGGCGCCGAAGCATCCCGGAAGGCTTGCGGGCTGACGGTCCATGAGGTGGTGCCGTCACTGTCGAGCAGTGACGCCAGATTGGTCAGCGTTGGCGCCTCGATGAAGCGGTTGATCGGAATGCTGCGGCCGAACCGTTCGCGGATTCCCAGCAGCATCTGCGACAGCAGGATCGAATGGCCACCCAGATTGAAGAAGCTCTCGTCAGTTGATATTTCGTCAGGCGGAAGCTCAAGCAGGTCTGCCCACAACGTAAGAAGAAGCCTCTCGTTTTCGGTGTCGGGCAAACGACGTGGGGCTTGCTCCAGCAGGTTCACTGACAGCTGCAATAGCGCCTTGCGATCGACCTTGCCGTTGCTGGCAAACGGCATGCTCGCCAACTCCGTGTAGGCGGTCGGCCGCATATAGTCGGGCAACAACCCTGCGACGTGGGCCTTGAGCAAATGCCGGGCGGCGTCAGGTTCTACGCCGTGCGGTTGCGCGAGAAATGCCAGGATGCGTCGCTGGTCGTCAATCACCACCGCAACTTGGCGGTACAGCTGGCTGTCGCGCAGGCAATGCTCGATCTCCTCAGGCTCGACCCTGAATCCCCGGATCTTCACCTGGTTGTCACGTCGCCCGGACAACTCGATGCCCGCGCTTGTCCATTTGCCGATGTCCCCCGTGCGATAGGCGCGCACGCTTTGGCCATCACCCAGCGCGACATTCACGTAGCGCTCATCGGTAAGCGCAGGGTTGTTGATGTAACCCAGGCACACGCCTGGACCGACGATGTAGAGCTCGCCGGGCGTCTGGTCCGCGACGGGCTGCATATCCTCGTCGAGAATCAGGACTTGGCTGTTGGCGATCGGGCGACCCAGGTTGCGGTTGCTGCCGCCGGGTTGGAACCGTCCGGCTGTGATCAACACCGTGGCCTCAGTCGGGCCGTAAAGATTATGGAAGTGACATTGCGCTGCCAGGCGCTCAATCACATAGGGCTCGCAGACATCACCGCCGGTGCACAAGTGCTTGAGCTTCAGCGGTCGGTCAATCGACAGGATGCTCAACAGGGCTGGTGGCAGAAACGCGTGACTGAGATTCCGGTCCAGCAGCTCGAACAGTTGCAGCGGATCACGCCGCTGATCGTCGTTCGCCACGATCAGTTCGGCGCCGCTGAGCAGGGTGGGGAATATGTCGATGACCGACGAATCAAAACTCAGCGTCGAGAACTGCAGCACCCGGCTGTGTTCGGACAGCTCGACATAGTGGGCGTACCAGGCCGTGAAGTGGCTCAGGTTGCGCTGGCTGAGCATCACGCCTTTCGGGTATCCGGTTGTGCCCGAGGTGTAGAGCGCCATGCACGGCGCGTCGGTCTCCGGGCGATAACGCATCAGCGACTGCGCCGTCGGCACGATCTCGATGTCGCTGACATCCAGCCCCGGCACAGCAACCCCCGCCAGCGGGTGAGTCCCATCGTGCAACAGCAAACAGGCATGCGCGTTTTCGAGGATGTACTGCTGACGCTGTAGAGGCTGGCTGGGGTCCAATGGCAGATACACCGCCCCGTTGCCCAGAATGGCGAGAATCCCGGCGAACAGTGCCGCCGATTTCGGCATACAAATACCAATTACCACCGGATCAGCTGAAGCGCGCGGCAGCATGCCCTGAATCCGCGCCTGGATCGCGACGCTGTGCGCCCGCAACTGGTCATAGCTGATGCGCTCGCCGTCGATACCCAGCGCAGCGCGCCCGGCGAATTTGCTAAAGCTGCGATCCAGGCGTGCGACCAGCGTTTGCTCGGCAACACGCAGCAACTCTGGCGCCGCAGTGAAGTTGAAGCAGTGCTCGAAGGCCAGTCGGTCCAGTCGTAACAGGCTTTCCTGGCGCTCACTGTGCGGCGGATCGACGCGCTCGGCACGCGCGAAGTACTCGGTATCACGCGAGAACCGGCTGATCAGCAGCGCTACGTTGTCCACCAGCGTAGCGACCGCCACGTCGCGCAACCCGCGTCCGTTGCCGGAAAGCGTGGCAGCCACGGCATGACGTGCGATCAAGCGCTGCGCCGTAGCTGTCCCGAGCCAGCACAATATTTCCAATTCAGGCAGTGCCCGCTCACTCACCGGTGTAAGTCCTACCCGGAGACCAAGATGCACGGCTGCCTTGAACGCGCCCCATTCTGCATAGGGCAGTTCCAGCGTGCCGTCCTCGATGAGGATCGACGCGTCGTTCAGCGCTGTCAGCTCAAGCGTGGCCTCATCGCGCAGGTGGTGAATCAGATGCCCGTGGGCGTCCAGTTCTGCACTCAGCTCACTCATCGCCCGGCTGTGACCGATGAGCACAATTTCCAGGCGCTTCATTGCAAGCCTCCGGCCGGCAGATAGTCGGCAAGGGCGTGCTGGACGCAGGGGGAGTCGAGCATCGAGCTTGAGGTGAAGAAACGCATGATGTTACCCACCAGCGGATGGTGGCGATTGATCGGGAAGCACATCGCCTGTGTTTCTTGCTTCAGCGCCTGCTTGATCGGCTCGATGACCGGCAGGTTGTCGATCAGAACGAAGTCAAAAGACTTCTGAATGTCATTGGTCAAATACTGAGCAATGAACACGGGGAGGATCTGCGCGATCACTTCCTTGTCCTGTTGGGGCGCTGCGTGCCAGTAGATCCTGACCAGCCGCGACCAGAAGCCGGAGTGCCGTCCTTCATCAAGAAGGTGGTCGGCCATGAGGCCTTTGACGGACTGCTTCACCGTGTCGTCCTTGGCGAACGCGGCTACGTCGTTGGTCACGGTGTTCTCGGCGATCGCCACGCAGATGAGCTCGACCGCGCTGCGCAAGTGGTCTGGCGCCAATGCCAGTGCAGCGGGGATGGCTCTGCTGAGTTCGATTTCCTCCGGCAACGGGATCGGCTGGATGCCGGTCAATGCGATGGTTTGCTGCATGAAGTCCATTGCCACCAGCGCGTGGTAATCCTCATCGACGACCACGGTCATGGCGTCGTAGCGGCAAGCGAAGGGAAAGCGGATCGCGAAGTTGTCTTTGGCGATGCTTCGCGCGGTCTTGTCGACGATTTCGGTCTCGAAAATCACGACGTCGTTGATGAACTTGTACAGGCTCTGCACCAGCGCCAGATCGCGCAGATGAGCGCATTCGCGGGTGAACGTCTCGCTAAGCACCAGTGGCTGGCGGCTGAGCGGGTAGATCAGTTTTTCATCGTTTTCGACGATGCGGCGCGGGCGTGTCCGAATCGTCGCGCGGCCTTCCCAGGCATCAACGAATGACAAGTAGTCTTCGGCTTTCATGATGGCGTCCTTGTGTGGGTAACGAGTCGGTGGCGGAGGAGGAAAGGGCTCATGCGCTGACTTCCCGCGCCGTTTCACGCAGGGTCAGTTGCACGGCGTCCCACAGCGCGATGCGGCTGTCGACTGCCGCGATGGCGGCGGCATAGACCTCGTGCTGGTGCTGTTCATTGCCCGCGACTAGCCTGGTCAGCAACGATTCCGCAGCCGGGCCGTGGTCTTCGGAGTCCACCTCGATGTGGCGTTCCAGGTAGTAGCGAAAGGTCGGTGCCTTGTCGGCAGTGATGCCCCAGTCGTCAAGAATCCGCTGGAACATCTGTGGGATAACGCTTTCGCGACCGTGCAGGAACGCGGCAGCCACGCAATGCGCCGGCGCATTCAGCGCGATGTCGAGGGTGTCCCGGACGAAGTGCGTGGCCGCTCGGCCTGCGCCGACGCTATCGAGCGCGGTTTTGTAGTGAATGCCTTCGCGCAACAGTTCGACGAAATGCTCAATGCGCGCGGTGCTTGCGCCGATCTCGCGCATGGCATCCAGGTAGAGCTCGAAATGACTGTAATGATCGTGGCGTCCCGGGCGATCATCCGACTCCTCACCCAACACGATTTCGTTGATGAGCCGTGCTGCCTTCGGGTCTCGCGGCGGCAACCAGGGGAGTCGGGTGCAGGTCAGTTCCTGCTGCAGCCGTTTGGTCAGTGACATGAAGTCCCAGACCGCGAACACATGCACCTCCATGAACCGCTGCAGAGCGTGCAGTGAATCAATTTCGGAAAAAACAGGGTGCGCGCTGAGCACTGATTTCTTTGCGATAAGTTGCTGTTTCAACAGGTCCATTTTTACGTCCTTATGAGAATGAGTGCGTCACACACTCTTTTAATTGCCGAAATTAGCGGTCGTCTTAAGTGCCCGTATAAGAACGGCCGAAATGGACTCCCGTAACTATCGGGCAATAAGAGGCTGCGAACGTTACTTCGTTAATGGTCAACAATCGTGCAGGATTTGATAAGGCATGCTCACGTGGTCTATGCCATCGCTGACCAGCGTTTGTGGGCGAATGGCCCATAAGCGTTGGCGGCCAGAAAACGTTAGAACAGTTTCAAATGGTTTCGCAAATACTTTTTAATATAATTAATAGCGTATAAAAATCCGACATGAGCGAAGGCGATAAAACTTTTAAACATAGTTTTATTGGGGCGAACGCAACCCTTCCGGCTCATTAAGGCCAGAATTGAAATTAATGAACGAATACCTCGTTCAGCGTTGCGCTTTATCGGGCTAATACAGTTTTTTGAGATTTTTTGGTTTGGGCGACATTCGGGGTTTCACTTCAATGTCTCCGCCCAGGGCAATGCTCCTTTTGCCGCTCCATGAGAACTGCCTTCCTTGAAACGGCTGCAGACCGATTCGTCGTTCGAGTGTGCCTGAACACGGCGGTGCACCGCGTCAACGAGGGCCAAGTTTCACGATAGGTGCATTCGCGCCGGCCGAGCGTGGGACGGCCGGCTTTTAGTCGTAGGAGAGTTCAGAAGGAGGGCGTGAAGAGTTGATGCGGAAGGAGAGGGCGGCGGTGTTTCTTCAGCCGCCCAGCAAGCCGAGGTGCGTATTGATGATGTGCAGCAGGCGGTCGCGTTGCGAGCTGAGAAAGTCATGAGTGCCGCGGACTTCGATCAACTCAAACTCGCGACGCGTGAACTCCCGCCATTTCATCATGCTGGCGGCTGTAGCGACCGGATCATCGCTGCCGTAAAGGCCGGTCAACGGGATGTCCAGGCCCTCATCGGCGCAGTGCGACCAGATCTCCGACAGCTTTACGTCGCTGCGCACGACAGGCTCCAGCAGCTTCAGGCGTTTCTTATCCTGCGCGAACGTGTTCGGGAGCACGCCCAACTTGATAAGCGCTTGAATGAAGTCGTCATGCGGCAGCGTGTGCAGATACGGCCAGGGTTGTCGGCTGTCGGGGCTGCGGCAGCCGGAAACGAACAGATGGCGTGTCAGATTCGGGTAATGATTCTGCGCCAGCCTGGCCATTTCATAAGCGACCCGACCGCCGAAGCTATGGCCGTAAAACGCGTGGGGCTGGCTCAGATAGGGCTGCAAGGCGAAGAAGGTGTCTTGCAGCAAGGGCGCCCACTGATCGTAGGGCGTTTCCTTGAGCCGACTGCCGTGACCGGGCAGGCGCAGCGTTACCAGCTCGATGTGATCGGCAAGTCCTTCGGACCAGTCACGAAAATGCTCAGGATCGCCTCCTACGTGAGGACAGCAAATCAGGCGTGTTCTGACGGGTTGTCCGGAATTGACGACCATCAGCCATTTGTTCTTTTCGGCTTGCACTCAGCTTCCCCGAGCCTTGATAAAGGCGTCATAACCGTGGAGCCGGGTCCTTCGGCGCATACGCCGTCATGAACGGCGTTCGTTGATCCCTTGTGCTTCTCGGCCGGTTAGCCGGTAGCAAGCAAGGTCAAGATTGAATACAGCAGTGAATGTTACTGGGTGACGGCACGTTTTCGTGAGGCCGCTGCCGGTTTTGCCTCTTCCGCCTTACGGGCGCTCAAGTAGGCGTTGATGGCCTCAACACCCCGATTCAAGTGATGAGTCAGCGCCTCGATCGTGGCGTCCACTTCACCGGCACCGGCCATTTCCAGTAATTCGTAGTGGTCGTGCTGGGACACTTTGCCCAGGTTCATTTGCTTGAGATTGAAGCGCAGGAAACGCTCTTCCTCGTTCAAGCCGTCTTCGACCAGTTTGAGCAGGCGCGTGTTGTGCGCCCTGGAATACAGCGCCATGTGGAACTGGCGGTTGAGCGTGCCCATGATGCTGTAGTCGGTTTCGACCTCAAGCTGTTCGATGTACCCACGCGCCGTAGTGATGTCTTCGGCGGTCAGGAGCGGGATCGACTGGCGCAGGGCCTCGGACTCCAGCAGGATGCGCAACGCATAGGCATCCGTAGCATCCTCGTTGATCAACGGGGCAACGACCGCACCTTTGTGGGTCTCGACGCGCAGCAACGATTGAGCTTCCAGCTGACGCAGCGCCTCGCGGACGGGCATGCGGCTGACACCGAAAAGCGTCGCCAGCTCTTGCTGGCGCAGGGCGATGCCTGCCGGGAGGCGTCCTTCAAGAATAGCGCTGCGCAGTTTTTCTTCGATGACGGCACGCGCCAGATGCGCAGGCGGCTGCTCATCACCCAAGGTTTCCCGCAGAAATTGCTCTTTCTCAGTCCTGCGCATGCTTGATCTTCTTCGGCTGACCAGTTATTGGATCCAATGAAACACTAGAGATCGCCGCTGTCCTTGTCAAACTTTGATACAAGTTTAGCAGCCGGTCTCGGCGCGGCATTCTACAAGGGATTGAGCGTACAGGTATTGCCATCAATCGGGGATTGAGAACGGGATGCCCGGCCTCGATGACGCAAGTCCTTCGCGGCAACCGAGGCTGGCTTCGCAGTCAGTCTGTGTCAGATATAACGGCCCGTTACGAAATGCTGCACATCATTGAAACCCGGCGTGGAGGCATGCCCGGGTGTCACGAGGGAGTCGATGAACGCTTCGTCCTCGGCAGTGATGTTCACGCTGAGCGCTTTGGTGTAACTGTCCCATTGGTCCTCGGTGCGTGGCCCGACAATGGCAGAGGTCACGGCCTGATTGTTCAGCACCCAGGCGATGGCGAATTCGACCAGCCCTACGCCTTTGGCCTGGGTATACGCCTGCAGTTTCTGGGCGATGTGCAAGGACTCGCTGCGCCACTCGGTTTCCAGAATGCGCTTGTCCTGACGGCCGGCGCGGGTGCTGCTGTCCGGCGTTACGTCGGGGGCGTACTTGCCACTCAACACGCCGCGCGCCAGCGGGCTGTAGGGCACGACACCCAAGCCGTAGAACTTCGCCGCAGTGATCTGTTCCAGCTCGGCCTGACGGTTGACGATGTTGTACAGCGGTTGGCTGATCACCGGTTTGTCGACGCCCAGGCGCTGAGCGACGTTGACCACCTCAGCGATGCGCCAGCCGCGGAAGTTAGACACGCCCCAGTAACGGATCTTGCCCTCCCGGATCAGATCGCCGATGGCAGACACGGTCACCTCGAGTGGCGTGTTGTGGTCTTCCTTGTGCAGGTAATGAATGTCGATGTAATCGGTGTCGAGACGGCGCAGGCTGGATTCAATTTCATTGAAGATGTGCTTGCGATTAAGTCCGCTGGAGTTAGGGGCGGTATTGCCCGAACTGCTGCCGACTTTGGTGGCGAGTACCCACTCGCTGCGCCGTTTGGCGATGGCCTCGCCAACGATTTCCTCAGACCGGCCGGCGTTGTAGACGTTGGCCGTGTCGATGAAATTGACGCCTTCATCCCAGGCCTTGTCGATGATGCGCAGGGATTCTTCGGTGCCGGTCTGCACGCCGAACATCATGGAGCCCAGTGTCAGCGTTGAAACCTGGAGGCCGGATTGGCCAAGGGTGCGGTATTTCATTGCTCGATATCCTTTTCGTCGGGGAAGTGGAAATCAGGACAGTCTGGGACAGGCTTGCAAGGCGTCTCGTAAAGACCGATCAGACCGACAGCTCAAGGCCGGACATACTCACCTGTTTGGGCGGGTTTTGAAAAGTGACAAATTGACGGAACCGCGTGTGGCCGAGCGCGGGCTCAGAGCGCGATGTCTGCGTGAGCAAGCTTCGCGTGTCGCCCAGCCAGAAAGCACAACGTGCCGCCCATGGCGGTCAGGCACGCAAGGACATAAAACATGGTCGGCGCTGGGCTATTGATCAATAAGTAACCGCAGATCACCGGGCTCAACGCTCCGCCGAAGGCCGCCAGATTCTGCGCACCCAGGTAACTGCCGCGAAGGTGATCGGGCGCAATGGTGTCGACGAACAGGTATTCGGCGGGGTAAATGATCATCTCGCCTAACGTGAAGACGAACATCGCAGCGCACCAGGCCAGGGTCGTTTCGGCAAAACTGAAGCCGATGAGCCCGATCGCAAATAAAGCTGTGCCGAGGCAGATCCAGTACCGCAGTTGCTCGCGTTTTAGAAAACGGCCGATCTGGTACTGCATCAGGATGACTGTTACCGCGTTGCACGCCAGCACGGCTGACAGGATTTTCAACGCCTGTTCCGCCGTATGCGTGACCAGCAGAAACTGCGACAGGTACAACGTATACCGGCCATGCACGATGGTGCTGAGCAAGCTGCCGCCCGTGAACAGGATCAGCGTGCGGTCGTTTTTCAGCGTGATCAGGGTGTCGAGAAAGCTGCGCGGTGGGTGTTCGGTATCAGCGACTGTGCGCGGGATGCCGAGCATCAGGAAAAGACTGCAGAACGCGATGGCGCTGGCGATGAAAAACGGCGCTAGCGGCAGGTGTCCGGCAATGACCACGCCGAGCATCGGGCCTGTGGCGTAGCCGATGTTGGTGAGGGTGTAGCGCAGCGAGAACACCTTCGCCCGCTGCCCGATGGGAAGGTTTTCGCTGATGATTGCTTTGGAGCCGATGAGAAACAGCGCCGACGCCGTTTCAGTGATCACTAGCGTCAGGGTCGTCAGATAAACGTTATGGGCGAAGGTCAGCAGTGAGAAGCCCACAGCACTGGACAGCATCGCCAGGATGAGCAATTTGCGCTTTTCCAGCCGGTCGATGATGTAACCACCGTACAGCCCCAGCAGCGTAGCGATGAACACCGCGATGCCCATCAGCAGCCCGACGTCTTGCTGGTTGAGTCCCAGTCTTGTGCTGAGGAACAGTGACAGCAACGGGGTGGTCATCGCCCGGCTCATGACGATAGTCAGCGAGCAGATCATCAACCGGCGGATGACGAGGGAGTAGGTGGTCATTGGTGTTTTTCCGTCCTTGTTCAAGCCTCGGCGCAAATCCTTTGCGGGAGCACCGGTAAGGCGCTCCCACATGGGCGGCGTTCGCTGTCCGACCGTCTACTACTGACCTTGATTCATCCCGACCTTGGTCACCGCGCCCTGTTCCAGCTCCCACTTTTTGAGGATTTTGCCGTAGGTGCCGTCGTCTACCATGGCCTGCATCGCTTCGGCGATGGCCGCCGCCAGTTCAGGGTTGGACTTGCTGACGCCCAGGCCGGTGAACTGTTTCGAGATCGCCAGACCGAGCGGCTTGTACGTGTCCTTCTCCTGGGACATCAGGTAAGGAATGGTTTCGCTGCCCTGCATCGCGGCGTCAAGCCGGCCCTGCCGGAGCTGCGCGCGGGCATCTGCCGAGCCTTCGGAGCCACTGACGATGATCGCCGGCTTGCCTTTCGCTTCGCAGTTTTCCTTGCTCCACGCCGCGATTTCCGCAGGCCAGGTGGTACGGCGGCTGGTGCCGACTTTCTTGCCGCACAAATCGGCCGGCTCGTTCAGATCAGCGTTTTTCGTCAGCGTGTACAGCTGCGGGCCGCTGGCGAAGTAGTCGATAAACGTTACCGACTTCTGCCGCTCGGCCGTGTCGGTCATGCCCGACAGAATGATATCGAAGCGCTTGGTGACCAGGCCGCTGACCATCTGCTCGAAGGCGGTTTCCTGCCATTTGATCTTGACGCCAAGGCGCTCGGCCAGGGCGTTGCCGAGATCCACATCCAGACCGGTCAGCGTATTGGTGCTGGTGTCTTTGAAATCCATCGGCGGGTAATTCGGCACGATGGCGGCGGTGATTTCGCCCTTTTCCTTGAGGCTGGCGGGTAGCGCGGCGAACACCGATGCGGACGCCATCAGGCCGGCGAGCAAACTGGGGATGAGGATCTTTTTCATGGTCGTTCTCGTTTGTTCTGGTTTAAGTGCGAACGGCAGAAATGAAGCTTTGGGTTCTTGGGTTTTGTGGGCTTATTAGAATGTCTTCCGGGGTGCCGGCCTCCACAATCTGGCCGCCGTCCATGAACACCATCCGGTTGGAAACTTCGCGGGCAAAGCCCAGTTCGTGTGTCACGACGATCATGGTCATGCCGCTATGCGCCAGGTCACGCATGACCGACAACACTTCGCCCACCAACTCCGGATCGAGGGCGGAGGTGGGTTCGTCGAACAGCATCAGCTTGGGACGCATCGCCAAGGCGCGAGCGATGGCGACACGCTGTTGCTGGCCGCCGGACAGCTCGACGGGATAGGAATGGCGCTTGTCCGCCAGCCCGACACGGGCCAGCAACTCGGTGGCTTCCTCGGTAGCCTCTTTGGGCGAGCGCTTGAGCACCTGTATCGGGCCTTCGATCACGTTCTGCAAAGCGGTCATGTGCGGAAAGAGATTGAAGCGCTGAAACACCATGCCGGTGCTCAAACGCTGACGGGCAATCTGAGCGTCGGTCAGCTCGTGCAATTTATTACCGACGATGCGATAGCCCACCAGTTCGCCGTCGACCCACAAACCGCCCTTATCGATTTTTTCGAGCTGATTGACGCACCGCAGCAGCGTGCTCTTGCCCGAGCCCGAGGGCCCGATAATGCACAAAACTTCGCCTTGCTCGACTTCAATGCTGACGTCTTTGAGGGCGTGGAACTGGTCGTAGTATTTGTTCAGGCCGACGGCTTTGACGATGCTTCTCATGCTGATTCTCCTGGGCCTGACTTACGAACGCTTGCCGGCGCCGCGGGCAAAGCGCAGCTCCAGCCGGCTTTGGCCGAACGACAGGACAGTCACCACCGCCAGGTACCAGATCCCTGCAACGATCAGCAGCTCCATGACCCGGGCGTTGGCGTAGTAGATGTTCTGCGCGTTGTGCAGCAATTCGGAATACTGGATGACGCTGGCCAGGCTGGTCATCTTCACCATGCCAATGAATTCGTTGCCGACCGGCGGGATGATTACGCGCATGGCCTGGGGCAGGATCACCCGGCGCAGAGCCTGCAGGCGCGGCATGCCGATGGACTTGGCGGCTTCGTACTGACCGGTGTCCACGGACAGCAAACCTGCGCGCACGACCTCTGCGGTATACGCGCCCTGATTGATGCTCAGGCCCAGCAGTGCGGCAACGAAGGGTGTCATCAGACTGACCGTGTCGAGCTCGAACACGCCGGGAATGCCAATGACCGGGAAGATAAGCGCCAGGTTAAACCACAGCAGCAACTGCAGAATCAGCGGCGTGCCGCGAAACAGCCAGGTGTAGGTGATCGCGACGTAACGCAAAATCGGATTCGCCGACATGCGCATGATGGCCGTGACCACGCCGATTACCACCCCGAGGACCATCGCCAGAATCGACATGATGATCGTATTCAGCAGTCCCCACAGAATGGCCTCGGAGGTCAGGAACTGGCCGATGTAACTCCACTCGATCTGGCCGTTGGCAAACGCGCGGGCCAGGCCGGCGAGGGCAATGATGATCAGGGCCGCGAAGAAAATGCGCCCGTAATAGCGGCGCGGGACGTGTTCGTACTGGGTGATGTCGAACGCGTTTTCGGTTTTCCTGCGCTCGGCTTGCAGCTGCTCCGCCTGATTCTGATTCATGTGTCTCTCCGAAGCTGTATGCAGACCGTGCCTGCCTGATCTGGGCAACCCTAGCCAGCCTTCCTGCCACGACGTAGGCCCGCCGTTGCAGCATGGAATCGTCCTGGATAGAGGGCAGTTACGAATTGAAAGTCCTGATCAAAGTGTCAGGTTAATTAATGTTGGATCCGCTTTCGGCCTATGTAGTGGAGTACTGCGTGCGCGGTTGCCAATCAGGTTTTTCTGTGTTCATTATTATCAACCGGGCACGTTTTTGTTGTGAGTCAGAGCCTGTTGAATCCAATAGGCGAGGTCAATAAGCATTATGGAAACTCCACTTTCCAATTCTGGAAACGTGCCGCCTAAACCGGGAGTTCGCCCCCCTCTTACTCTCAGCGGAATGGACTTCAAGCTGTTGCGGGTATTTCAGGCCGTGGTGGAGGCGGGTGGCTTCAGCGCCGCCCAGAATGAGCTGAATGTGGGCCTTGCAGCCATCAGCAAGCAGATCTCGGATCTTGAAATCCGTATCGGCATGCGCCTCTGCACACGAGGTCGGGAAGGGTTTCATCTGACCGAAGAAGGCAAGCTGGTCTATCAGGCGGCTATCGAATTGTTCGCGTCGGTGGACAGTTTTCGCGACCGGATTAGTTCTGCGCAGAATGAGTTGATTGGCGATTTGAGTGTCGGCGTAATTGATAACACCCTGACCGATAAAAGTTCGCCGCTAATTGCCGCGCTCAGACTAATGCACGATGAAGCGCCTAAAGTCAGACTGCGCCTGCAAGCGTCCCAACTGGATGAAGTCGAGCGCGCAATGGTCGAAGGGCGCGTGAGTCTTGGCATCGTGCCGGTGTATCAGCGGCGCGAAGAGTTTGATTATTTCGAGCTGTACGAAGAGACCTCCCACGCGTATTGCGCAGTGGGGCATCCGCTGTTCGAGGCGGATGACAGCGCTCTGGGCATCGACAGCCTGCGCGCATTCGACATCGTCAATCATCGCTATGCGATCCATCGCGACAAGGCGAGCTTCGTTAATTCGGACAGCCAGTGCGCATCAGCCTCTCAGGTAGAAGCGGTGGCCATGATGATCCTGACCGGCCGCTTCATCGGCTTTCTCCCCGAGCACTACACGCGCAATCTGATCCGCGACGGCCAACTCCGCGCCTTGCGCCCCGACCTGATAGTTCTGCGCACACCCGTCAACCTCATCCTGAGACACAACGCCCCACGAAGCCCGCTGGTCAAAGCGTTCGCGCGGGCGTTGGGGGTGGATTTGAGGGTTGGGGTGTAGCGTAACTATCACGCGATTGCTGCGAACGTGAGCCCGGTGGCGTGTACCACTTGGCGCATGGTTTTCAACGTGGGATTGCCTTTGGGGGATAGCGCCCGACGAAGGCTTTCACGAGGTATTCCGGTTCTCTCTGCAATGAGTGCCAATCCGCCTCGCGCTTCAACGACATGTCTCAGTGCTGCAAGAAAGCCGGCATCGCCGCCTTCTTCGTCCAATTCTTCGAACGCAATTCGCAAGTATTCCGCAGCGAACTCCGGGTCGTCCCGAATCATCGCAATGACTGTTTCGTCGTGATCACGTGAGCTCGTCATGGCCTTCTCCGCTGATAGTCATGCCAGCAATCAATGGCTTTAACAATGTCAGATCGCTGGTGGCGCTTATCGCCTCCCAGAAGCAGCAAGATTAGCTGCTTACCTGCCAGGGCGTAGTAAACCCTATAACCCGGTCCGTGATCGACCCGCAATTCCCACACTCCACTTCCAACAGGCTTGCAGTCGCCCAACGCGCCTGCAGCAACCCGGTTGATGCGCATAGTGATTCTGGCTTTCGCGGATCGGTCCTTGAGCTCATCAAGCCATTCCTGATAAGGATCGTCGCCGTTTGCGCTGAGGTAATGTCTGACCTGGTTCATGGTGCGGACGATAGCTTTGATGCAACCGATCAATATGCCCGTCTGAACGGATGTGTCCGGTAGGAATTTTCAGCGCGAACGCTAGGCCTGGATTTTTTCTCCAAGAATCGAGGGCTAGCGCGCCTCTGCGTACGCAGATAATCAGTTGCTAAACCCCGGCAAACCCCAATCCTCCAGCGGAAACTCCGTCAGCGAACCCAGTATCAGGTCGGCGTGGGCGTACTGCTCGATCGGCATGTGCGAGTCCGGCACGGCCACGGCATACATCCCTGCGGTCTTGGCAGCGGTGACGCCGAAAGGCGAGTCTTCAAACACCACACAATCCTTCGGGTCCACACCCAAGTGGCGCGCCGCAGCCAGGAAGATATCCGGCGCAGGCTTGGCCGCTGTGACCTCGGCGTGATCCGCCGTCACCACGTCTTTAAACAGCTCAAACCAGGCGCGATGATTGCTCGTCTTCGCGTGGAAGTAGTGAAGGGAAGAACTGGTGCCCACCGCAATCGGGATGTTGTGCTCGGCAAGATGCCGCACCAGTGCCTCGGCGCCACGCATCGGTTTGGCGTGCGGGAAACGCTCGTCCAGCATCGGTTGGCGAACGGTCAGGAACTCCTCGGGAGACATCGGCAGCTCGAGCGCGCGGATCACGTATTCGGCAAAATCCTGCGAACCGCGGCCAATGGAGTGTTGCTTCACGGCCCAGTCGAACGTCTTGCCGTGCCACTTGGCGATGGTGTCGGTCACTTCGGTGTAGATGCCTTCGGTGTCCAGCAGCAGGCCGTCCATGTCGAAAATCACCGCCTTGACCGGACCCTTGGGCTTTTGCACTTCGCTCATCTCATCGATCCCGTTAGCAAATTGGCGTCCAGCCTAACGCTTCGGCGAACGTCGTGGCTAGGCGCAACGGCTGCAAAACGTTCTCGCCAAGTGCTAATCTCGCCGGGCTCTCGGCAGCCCAAGGTGCTGCACGGCCGCTCTGTGTGGCGCCGAAACCCTCCGGGGTCAAGGAAGGCAAGACCTCTCTTCAAGAACGGACATCTTCGAGTCGACACATGAAAAAATCAGTCAACATCGCCGTAGGCGTCATTGTGGTTGCGGGCGTCCTCGTCACCGCTGGGGCCTGGTACACCGGAAAACGGCTGGAAGGCGCGCTCAACGACGCCATCCAGCAAGGCAATCAGCAGCTTCAAGCCGCATTCGTCGGGCATGAAGGCAAGGCGAGTGTTGAACTCCTTTCTCTGGACCGCCACTTCTTCACCAGCACCGCGCACTACAAGCTGAACATCCAGGACCCCAAATTCAATGACGGGCAGCCGGTCGAGCTGCTCTTTGTCGACAACATCGAGCACGGGCCATTGCCGTGGAGCCGGGTCAAGTCGCTGCAACTGGTGCCGGTGATGGCCGCCAGCAACGTGCAGATCGAGAAGAACGCCTTCTCCGAAAAATGGTTTGCCATGACCAACGGCCAGCCGCCGCTGACCGGCCACTTCAGCATGGGTTACGACCGTGCCGCGTTGGGCCGTGTGGAATTGCTGCCGTTTGAATTCACCGATCAGACCGGCGCGTTCAAGTTTTCCGGTTTCACCGTGAATGCCTCGGGCTCGGGTGATGGCCAGAAACTTGAGGCCAACGGTGTGCTGGGCAGCGTCGACGTCACTGCCACTTCTGAAGAAGGGCCGGTGCACCTGACGCTCAAAGATTTCACTTTCAACACCGGTGGCACCAAGGGCCAGTCGGGTTTCTACCTGGGCCACACCGACGCGAAAATCGCCTCGGCTACGTTCCAGGCGGCGGGCCAGCCGGCCATTCAGCTCAAGGACTTCGTCAACACCAGTCTGTTGCAGGAAGTGGAAGGCAACCTGAATGCTCAGGTGAGCTACGACATCGGCAATATCAGCTTCAATGGCAATGACGTTGGCGCCATGCAGATGCTGTGGAAGTTCGGCAATTTCGACATTGCCTCAACCCAGGCGCTGATGAAGATCTATCAGGAGAAAGTGCAGCCTCAAGCCCAGGCCGCCGCGGCGGTGGGTGAAACCTACACGCCACATTTGAGCCCGGCTGATCAGGCGCTGGTGCAGGCCGAAGTCAGCAAGCTGCTGAGTGCCAAGCCGCATATCGAGCTGGAAAAGCTTTCGCTGAAAACAGCCAGTGGCGAGAGCCAGTTCAACCTGTCGATGGACTTGGGCAACCCTTCGGCGCTTGATCAGCCGGGCGCCGAATTGCTCAAGCAGTTGCTGACCCAGCTGGACGCAAAACTGGTGCTCTCCAAGCCGATGATCAAGGATCTGGCCGCACTGCGCGCCAAGTCTGCCGGCCTGACCGATCCCGCCGCCATCGCGCAACAGGCGCAGGGAGCAGCAGAGTCGGTGGGCGGCATGGCGGTCATGTTGCAGGTGGGCAAGGTCGAGGGCGACAACGTCGTGTCGAGCCTGCATTACGCCAACGATGTGGTGGACTTCAATGGCGTGAAGATGCCGGCGCAGCAGTTTGCCGCCATGATGATGGGCAAGTTCGTAATGTTCAGCGGCGGTCAGTGAGTCTGTTCCGGCCACCACTGGTGGCCGGGCAATTGGGTCTTATCTGTCTTCAGACTGGCGGCTGACGCGCAATTTCTGTCGGCGCTTCGTGGCCTTCGCGCTCTGGCTGTACGGTGCGCGAAGACATCTCCGCACGCAGTTGCGGCAGGCATTGCGGATACTGCCGGGCAACGAAACTGATCAGCCGCTCGCGCATGTGGCATCGCGCATCCCAACTGCGCGATGAATCCGCCGAGCTCAACAACACCCGCAATTGCATCGCCTTATCGGTGGTGTCCGTGACCTGCAACACGCAGACGCGGCCATCCCAGAGGTGCGGAATTTCCCTGCAGATACGCTCCGCTTCCTCGCGCAACTCCTCCAGCGGCAACGCGTAATCCACCCACAGAAACACAGAGCCAATCAAGCTCGACGTGCTGCGCGTCCAGTTCTGGAAGGGCTTCTCGATGAAGTACTGCAGCGGAATCACCATCCGCCGCTCGTCCCAAATCTTCAGCACCACGTACGTGCCGCTGATCTCTTCGATGCGTCCCCACTCGCCCTCAACGATCACCACGTCATCCAGGCGAATCGGCTGAGAGATTGCGATCTGCAGGCCCGCGATCAAGTTGCCCAGCACCGGCTTGGCGGCGAAACCGGCGGCAAGACCCGCGAGCCCTGCCGATGCCAGCAGACTCGTACCAATCTGCCGCACCGGCGGGAAGCTCATCAGAATCAACCCGGTGCCGAACAACAGCACCAGCACATTCAGGCAGCGCACCAGCACCCGCACTTGCGTCTGGATGCGGCGGGCTTGCAGGTTGTCTTCGATGTCCAGCGGGTTGCGGATCGCGACCGCTTCGCCAATGGCCTTCACGCAACTCAACGCCAACCAGGTAAATCCGGCCACCACCAGCATGCCGTTCAGGTGCCGAACGCCATTGATCAACATCAGATCATCGGGGGCAGAGGTCCAGACCGTTTGCAGGGCCAGCAGCGGGATCAGCCACAACGTCGGCGGCTCGGCGCGATGAAGGAGTTGCTGGGCGAAGACGAACGACTTGGCGACGCGCCGGAGCAAGATCAGCGCAATCCAGCGTCCCAACAGTGCGATGCCGATCGCGACGACGGCGGCCACGAGGGTATTCAGCCAGGGCAACGGCAGCGCGTTCAGCCAGGCTTCCGGGAGTACGTGTTCCATAGAGGGGGTCACCAACAGGACGGTTCAAAGGCAAGAGGTGTGAGCTCCCTCGTTGCTCAATGTTCCCTGATCCACCCGCCGCCGCTAAAATCATGACGGGCTGGAATCAGCGAGCCAGAGCATCCGACACGTTTACTACATGTCGAATGCGCTGACCAGATCAGGCTAATGTAAGGCGACGCCTGAACGTCTGGCTCATGCTGTAGCGGCCATGGCATTGCGTGCTCGCAACACCATGGTGAAGGCTCGTCTTTCACGCACGCTGAGCAATGAAAGTTACGACGCTCTTTGGTCTGTCTCAGCCTTAGCAGCCTTTGAACGGATTCCAGCCTTGTTCGCCTTTAATTTCCTTGAGGTAGTAGGCGTAGTTTGTGGTCCTTGCATAAAAGGCGTTTATGGCGATACCTACAGCAAGATCCAGCTGTTTGGCGTAGGCAAAGTCGGTGGCTGAATAGAAGATTTCCGACACGACACTGACGGCCAGCAAAATGCCGATCATCGTCAGGTTTTTTTTCCACAACCCCAGAACGAACAGGTAAATCGGGCCGAAAAAAAACGCAATGATGTTCGCGTTGATCTTGATCCTCTGCCGGAGAGGCAGCTTCAGCCATGCGGGCTTGAAAGTTGGTGAATTCGGCGCGCCATGCTCGTCAAAAAATGCGAAACGTTGCTGCCATTTCTCGCTGTAGCCGTCACGGCTTTGTACCTGATCTGTCGTGCTCATTTAGATCTCCTTATGGTCCTTGAGTGGTGTTTTTCTTCCCGGATATCCTGGATGTTGCTGGTTGTTATGCGTTGCTGACTCCTCGAAGTTCTTGAAGAGCGGCGAAACGCTCACGAGCGTGGCGAAGGCTTCATCGCGCGTCGCTGCAGCCTCATGAGTCGGAATATTCCTACAGGTGGGGAATTTTTTCTCATTTTTTTTACAGGTTACAAGAGCGTCCAGATGCCGGCCAGGCGTGGCCCTCGCTGAAGCCCGCCAAGCCCGCGAAGCCGTTAACGCAGCAGGCGGAATGTCTCACGCACATGCTCGGTCAGCGTTGCCGGGTTTTCCATGGCAGCGAAGTGCCCCCCGTGCTCGGCCTCAGCGAAGAACCGCAGGTCGTCGAAACGCGCCTCTGCCCAGCGCCGTGAGAGGCGAAGCAGCTCGCCTGGGAACATACTCACCCCCGCAGGGATAGGTAAGGCGGGAGCAGGGCCTTGCTGTTGCATTGCGCGCATCCCTTCCCAATAGAAACGGACCGAGCTGGGTCCCGCATTAGGCAGCCAATACAGCATGATGTCGTCGATCAGCGCATCAAGCTCGATGACCCGCTCGGGCTTCCCGTCGCTGTCCGAGGCATCCTGGAACAGCGCGTAAACCCACGCCGCTAAGCCAACGGGCGAATCTGCCAGGGCGAAGCCTATCGACTGCGGCCGGGTGCTTTGCACTTTCATGTAACCGGACAGCTCTCGCTCATAGCGTTGCGCATCAGCCAGCATGCGTTGCTCTTCAGGGGTGGCCTGCGCGATTTCATCTTCGGTGGGTTGGTACATCACCATATTCAGGTGAATGCCGATCAGGCCAGGCGGGCGCATGTGCCCAAGGGCGGTGGTTACGGCCGCGCCCCAGTCCCCACCTTGGGCGGCCCAGCGCTGGCCATATCCCAAACGGTCCATCAATTGCGCCCAGGCCGCCGCTGTCTTGCCCACGCCCCAGCCCGGCGAATGTGGCTTATCGCTGAAGCCAAAGCCCGGTAGCGCCGGGATCACCAAATGAAACGCATCGCTGGCGTTGCCACCGTGGGCGGTCGGGTCGGTGAGTGGCCCAACCATCGCCCTGAACTCAAGAATCGAGCCTGGCCAGCCATGGGTCATCAGCAAGGGCAGGGCATCAGCATGAGGCGAGCGCATGTGAAGAAAGTGAATGCCCAGGCCGTCGATCTCGGTCCGGCTGCTGTTCCACTGGTTAAGTTGGGTTTCGGTGGCCCGCCAGTCATAGCCGTTTCCCCAACGTTCGACCAGCGCGCGAAGACGCTCAAGCCTGGGCCCCTGGCTGTTGTCGGAGACGGTTTCCGGGTCAGGCCAGCGGGTTTGCGCCAAGCGCTGGGCCAGATCGTCGAGTTGCGCCTGGGGAATTTGAAGAGGAAACAGTTCGATAGGGTGTGTCATTGCTTGATCCCTTGCACATGAGTACGGGCCAATGTGTCACGGATGGATGCCCATTGACGTTGGCCGTAGCGGTCGTTGTCTAGGTTGAGCAGCTTGCCGCGGCCACTCATCATGTCTCGCAGGTATTGCATGCCTTGCCAGGCGGGGAAGGGCTTGTCACTGGCAGGCGTGAGCGCACGCACTGCATAGATAAGGGCGGACAGCGTGCCGATATTCCCCGGGCGCAATGTTCGGTAGTGCTGCCCGGTCAGCGCGGTCAGGATATTGGCGATCTGTGCAGGCGACACGCTGTTGCCGGCAATGCGCAGGAAGCGCGGCGTTTGGGGGTCGAGCGCAGCGTCGGCGGTGAAGGCGGCTACGTCGTCCTTGGCCGTGAAGTCCAGTAGCTGTTGCGCGTCACCGAAATGCAGCACTCGGCGTCCGGGGAGTACGATGGGCGCGTCGCCTTCGAGCAGCTCCAGAAAGCCTCCGTTTAGGATAGAGGTGACCGTGATGTCGGCCGTATTGAGTCGGGTGGCGAAGCGCCGGCGAAGGTCCAGGTTGCGGTTATCCCCAGGACGGGTGCGGGTGTAGTCGAGGGAATAATCCGAGGAAATGAACCGGGGCACACCTGCGGCAACAGCGGCCTCCAACAGCCTGCCTTGCTGTTCGATGATCACCTCCTCTAGGCCGTTGAGCGTGGACACCACGCAACCCGAGCCGGCAATGGCACCGCGCAGTCCCTGAGCATCATCTAGGGAAACGGGCGTGACGGTGACGCCGCTGCTGCGTAGACCAGTCAACCGGGCTGGTTCAGTGCTTGGCCGAACCAGTGCGATGACCTGGGCGCCGCGCTTAACCAGCGCCCTTACGACGCGCTGGCCCAAGTCTCCTGAAGCGCCAGCAACCACAATGGGTAAAGCAGAAGTGTGATTCACGAAGCGCCTTCCTGGTCGGTTTGAGAGGGATGAAAACGACGCGTGCCTGCGTCGATTTAACTGAACGTTACCGTTTAGTTGACTCGCTAACAAGAGCTATGTAAGTTGCCGGCCATGACCTTGATCAAGACCAAATCCAAAGGCGGCAGGCCCAGGCAAAGCGAGGCCGGGGAGGTCGAGCGTCGGTTGCTGGATGCTGCGCTGCAGCGGTTTTTGGCCAACGGTGTCGAAGGTGCTTCATACGAAGACATCGCCCGAACGGCTGGCGCCAGTAAAGC
Organism: Pseudomonas sp. W2-17; assembly: GCF_041060445.1. Lineage (NCBI taxonomy): Bacteria > Pseudomonadati > Pseudomonadota > Gammaproteobacteria > Pseudomonadales > Pseudomonadaceae > Pseudomonas > Pseudomonas sp. W2-17. The sequence goes on from NZ_JAUFNS010000014.1 coordinate 22,695, forward strand.
CACTCTCTATGCGCGCTATGCCAATAAAGAGGCCCTGTTCGAGGCCGTGGTGCGTCGCCACGTCGCCACCTTGTTGGTGCCCGCCGAGACAATTCCAACGCTCCCGCTTGCAGGCCGCTTGAGGCATGTGGGCCAGGGCATCCTTGAACATGCGCTGCAACCCGAGACCCTCGCCATGATGCGCCTGGTGATAGCCACTTCTAGTCGGACCCCGCTGCTGGCGGCCGAAGTGAATCGCATTGGGTGGGAAGGCGGATTCACCAGGGTGCGTTCAGCCATCCTGGCAGGCCCGGACCAACCCACGGATCCTGATGCACTGGCCGTTCAATTTATCGACTTGGTGTTCGCGCCCCATCAGCTCAGAGCATTGTTGGGGGGAGACCGGGAGCAGTTGGTCCAAACCATTCCGGAGCGGGTGGAATGGGGATTGAAGCTGGTTCGGGCCGCCGGATTGTTGCAGTGAAGTTATGCGTTCTACCAACTTGCCAAGCAAGGGGTCTGAACGGTAATACCTCGTGGGACTTAACGGATGATCAACTAATAGTAGCCTGCGTGAGTACTTATTCATTGAGCATCTCACGATGCTAAATATCTGAAGGCGAAATTGCCAGGTGATTGGCAGTGGCCACACTTGATTCAAAGAGTAAGTGTGTGTGTTGTGTGCGGCTGCCCCAACTTCAATTCACCGATGGTAACTTTCCTTAACGCTATAGCCTTGGAAGGCCAAACTCAGGCGCTCCTGGCGTGGCCCAATCCCAGCTCAACCCGCAAAAGCCCAAGTGGATCCCACGCCTCCGGTCAACGCAACCGTCCATCGGGCGCACAAAAAAATCGGCACATAGGTGGAACTTTCGATACTTAGATAGTATCGGCAATGAAGATTGGTTATCAGATCGATAGCGAATGAAAAAGTGATTTTTTACTCAAGTTTCGTTGCGTATGGCCGAAGTTTAATACGGTAGGAATGGCATGGAGTGGCCCTCTCCTATGTGAATACCTATAACTTTCAGAGGGCGCCATGCTAAAGAATATATTGATCAACATGACCGTGAGGTCAAAGCTCGTACTCGGATTCACCCTGGTAATCATATTTACTGTGCTTATCGCCTTCACGGGTTGGACAGGAATCTCCTCACTCAGTGAGCGAAGCGAACGCGTGTCTGATATCGCGAAGCTCACAACCCTGACCCGGGACATGCGCATCGCCCGGCTGGTCTACGGACAGAATTCCGACGACGCCAACGCTGCCACTTGGCTAAAAGCCTACGACAACCTGGACGCTCATTTGGCGTATTTGCGCGAGATCCTGGATTCCGAGCTCAATATCCCCCATGTAAAAACCGCGACGGCCGCGATGACGGTCTACAAAGGTTTTTACAACGACATCATCAATGCGACCCATACGCGTGAAGCAAGTCGAGCCGTGTCTGGCAGCGCCGCCGATGAGGCATTGGAGGTGCTGCTACGTTTAGCCACCCTCTCCAATTCGCCAGAGGGCACGTCCGCACAGCGAGATGCAATCGGGCAAGCACTGACGCTTTTTCAGAAAATGCGCTTTGATGTGCGTGGGTACACCTTCACGCTCAAGCCTGACGCGCAGCAGCTGGCGATCGCTTCAATCGCCGCAGTCATGAACAACGTCCAATCCCTGCAAGCCGCTGGATTTCAATCTGATGCCATCAAAGGCCTCCAGGCGTCACTGAGTAAATACCAGGCCGCCATTGCTCAGTTTTCAGAGGCACAGGCTGCGATTAACCAAGGGCAGGCAGGTATCACGAAAACCATCGAAGTCCTGCTGAGTTCCGCCGATCAGTTGGCACAAAACCAGGTCTCGCTGCGTATCGAGGACGTGGGACAAGCCAACAAGATGTTGATCATATGGCTCAGCATTGCGCTCATCATCAGCGCACTGGCTGCATGGGTCATCACTCGCCTGATCGTTGGGCCGCTTCGCGAGGCGCTGCAATTGGCTGATCGAGTCGCCAACGGCGATCTGACCTATAGCGAAGTCGCGGTAAGACGAGATGAGCTTGGCCTGCTGCAGACCAGCATGCACAGAATGACCACAAATCTGCGGCAATTGATTGGTGGCCTGCGCGATAGCGTCACCCAGATCGCGAGCGCTGCCGAACAGTTGTCGGCAGTCACGGAGCAGACCAGCGCAGGGGTCAATAGTCAGCGAACCGAAACTGATCAGGTCGCAACAGCCATGAATGAAATGGCCGCCACTGTTCAGGAAGTTGCCAGGAACGCAGAGCAGGCGTCAGATGCGGCGGTCAGCGCCTCGAAAGAAGCTCGCGATGGCGATGCCGTTGTGGCCAAAGCAGTGCTTCAGATCGAAAAGCTCGCAACCGAAGTGGGTCATTCGAAAACCGCCATGGATGAGCTCAAGCAAGAGAGCAACAAGATCGGCGGCGTGCTCGATGTGATCAAGGCCGTTGCCGAGCAAACCAACTTGCTGGCACTCAATGCCGCCATTGAAGCCGCGCGTGCTGGCGAAGCCGGACGAGGTTTTGCAGTTGTGGCGGATGAAGTGAGAAGTCTCGCGCAGCGCACCCAAGCGTCGACCGAGGAAATTGCGACATTGATTGGTGGCCTGCACAGCCGCACCGCACAGGTTGCGACCACGCTGGAAAACAGTCGGCTCTTGACAGATAACAGCGTCGAGCTGGCGCGGGATGCAGGGGCTTCGATCAGCAATATCAGTCGCTCAATTTCAACCATCGAGTCGATGAACCAGCAAATCGCCGCCTCTGCCGAAGAGCAAAGCGCCGTGGCTGAAGAGATAAACCGCAGTGTCCTCAGTGTTAGGGACATCTCCGAACAGACCGCTTCTGCGAGCGAACAGACAGCAGCGTCCAGTGTTGAGCTGGCGCGTTTGGGTGTGCATTTGCAGGGGTTGGTGAGTAAGTTTGTTGTGTGAGCGGCTGGGAAGGTGATCATCCAGTCACTGGGAGATCGGACGCCTGAACGCTTGTAGAACATCGGGCTGTCGTTGCAGGCTGCCCGATCCTCTGCTTTCGAGCCCATCGCACTGCGCAGCGAGCGTTTACTTGGTGCGTACGGAAGCTTTTTGATAAGCCGCTTCGCCTTCTCGTTTCGCGACGGCGACTACCAAGACTACGATTTCAAGCTCGATCACCTGATACACCAGCCGGTACCCGCTGCTACGGAGTTTGATCTTGTAGCAATTAGGTAACGAATGAAGTCGATTGGCTTCGATGAAGGGATCTAGCAATACAGCTGCGAGTTTTTTCTTCAATTGCTCCCTGACTGTATCGCCGAGCTTGCGCCATTCCTTCAGCGCACGAGCATCAAACTCCAGCCTCTAACTCATCCAGCGAAACCTTAACGCGCTGCGGCGCGGCAAGGCGCTCGCGCGCCACGGAGATCAACGCTTCGTCTTCTTGAGTGAGGAGGACCGGCCGGAACGGGAGTTGACCACGCTCGGCGACGTACTGCAGGGCTTGGCGCATAAGGTCGGACGGAGTAACGCCTAAACGCTCCAGCTCTCGGTAGGCGCGAGCCTTGAGTTCGTCGTCGACGCGAACATTGATGGAAGCCATAGTTTGAGCTCGTAAAGACAAGTGTCGTTACGGTAGATGCATCGTCCATCCCTGGCAAGTCGGTGCGACGGATAGCGCGTACCTTTGAGGACAGATCTAGCGTGGGATTGAGCCGGACACCTTTACGAACGCTCAGGTACAAAAAAGCCCGCTCAATGGCGGGCTTCTTCGTCTGTAGCGGATTTCCAGAACGCATTGCGCAAACTGGAATCAATAATGGTGCACCTGACGGGATTCGAACCCATGACCCCTGCCTTCGGAGGGCAGTACTCTATCCAGCTGAGCTACAGGTGCAACGCGGGCGCCATAATACTCATCTGGCCTGCACGCGTCCATGCCGATGACCCGCCGTTCACAATTTAGTGAGACCAGGCCAAGCCGCGAAGGCACCCCGCATGACAACCACATACGAACGCTCCCAGCTACGCTGATCCGAATTCATCCCACCCTGAGCTCCAGCCGTTCTTTTTTTCGAACGCACTATTGTCCTTTACCCCTGTTGTCCCTAGGATTCGTTTGAGATTTCAAACGCCCCGCCCGGCCTTTCTTCCATTCTCCAATCAGGGCCGGCGACAGTCTTATCCGGCGGCGGCCTCGCCCGAGGCGCCCGCACACAACCATTCGCTCCGCCGCGCGCGGTGCTGTTCAGGAGGCCGCAATGCAGCTCAAAGACTCGAAGTTGTTCCGCCAGCAGGCGTACATCAATGGCGCTTGGGCTGATGCCGACAGTGGCCAGACCATCAAGGTCAACAACCCGTCGACCAACGAGATTCTCGGCACCGTGCCGAAGATGGGCGCTGCTGAAACCCGTCGCGCCATCGAAGCCGCTGACAAGGCGCTGCCGGCCTGGCGTGCGCTGACCGCCAAAGAGCGTGGCGCCAAGCTGCGTCGCTGGTTCGAGCTGATGATTGAAAACCAGGACGACCTCGGTCGCCTGATGACCCTGGAACAGGGCAAGCCGCTGGCGGAGGCCAAAGGCGAAATCACTTACGCTGCTTCCTTTATCGAGTGGTTCTCCGAAGAAGCAAAGCGCATCTATGGCGACGTGATCCCGGGCCATCAACCGGACAAACGCCTTATCGTCCTCAAGCAGCCGATCGGCGTCACTGCGGCGATCACTCCGTGGAACTTCCCCGCTGCGATGATCACCCGCAAGGCCGGCCCGGCGCTGGCGGCAGGCTGCACCATGGTGCTCAAGCCTGCTTCGCAAACGCCTTACTCCGCACTGGCACTGGCTGAACTGGCCGAGCGCGCGGGCATCCCGGCTGGCGTGTTCAGCGTGGTGACCGGCAGCGCAGGCGATATCGGCAGCGAGCTGACCAGCAACCCGATCGTGCGCAAGCTGTCGTTCACCGGCTCGACCGAGATCGGTCGCCAGTTGATGGCTGAATGCGCCCACGACATCAAGAAGGTCTCGCTGGAACTGGGTGGCAACGCGCCGTTCATCGTGTTCGACGACGCTGACCTGGATAAAGCCGTTGAAGGCGCGATCATTTCCAAGTACCGCAACAACGGTCAGACCTGCGTGTGCGCCAACCGCATCTACGTGCAGGACGCGGTCTACGACGCTTTCGCCGAGAAGCTGCAGGTTGCCGTTGCCAAGCTGAAAGTGGGTGATGGCCTGGCGGAAGGCACCACCACCGGTCCGTTGATCGACGAAAAAGCCGTGGCCAAGGTCAAGGAACACATCGCTGATGCCTTGAGCAAAGGCGCGAAAGTGCTGAGCGGCGGCAACAGCCTGGAAGGCAACTTCTTCGAACCGACTATCTTGGTCAACGTGCCGAAAAACGCAGCCGTGGCCAAGGAAGAAACGTTTGGCCCGCTAGCCCCACTGTTCCGCTTCAAAGACGAAGCCGAAGTGATCGCCATGGCCAACGACACCGAGTTCGGGCTGGCGTCGTATTTTTACGCGCAGAACCTGAGCCGCGTGTTCCGCGTGGCGGAAGCTTTGGAGTACGGCATGGTGGGCATCAACACTGGTCTGATCTCCAACGAAGTGGCGCCGTTCGGTGGCATCAAGGCGTCCGGTCTTGGCCGTGAAGGCTCCAAGTACGGCATCGAAGATTATCTGGAAATCAAATACCTCTGCCTCAGCATCTGAACCCGCTGAGTGGCAGAGTGAAGTAACTGTTCTACAACCTGCGGGACGCGAGAGCGCCGTTTCGCAGGTTTCAGTGGCACCAACCTATTGGTGGCCGGGAGGCAGCGACAGTCGATCATCGTATGCTGTTGCTGTTGACCCCCGCTGCTTGATCCTTGAACCGCGCCGCCCGATGAGCGGCGAATGAGGAAATGATGAGCAAAACTAACGCATCCCTGATGAAACGCCGCGAAGCTGCTGTCCCACGCGGCGTTGGTCAAATTCACCCGATCTTCGCTGAGTCTGCGAAGAACGCTACCGTTACCGACGTCGAAGGCAATGAGTTCATCGACTTCGCGGGCGGCATTGCGGTACTGAACACCGGTCACCTGCACCCGAAAATTGTCGCCGCTGTTCAAGAGCAACTGACCAAGCTGACCCACACCTGCTTCCAGGTGCTGGCGTACGAGCCCTATGTCGAGCTGTGCGAGAAGGTCAACGCCAAGGTGCCGGGCGATTTCGCCAAGAAAACCCTGCTGGTCACCACGGGTTCCGAAGCGGTTGAAAACGCCGTCAAGATCGCCCGCGCCGCGACAGGCCGTGCAGGCGTCATCGCCTTCACCGGCGCTTACCACGGCCGCACCATGATGACCCTGGGTCTGACCGGTAAAGTCGTGCCGTACTCGGCCGGCATGGGCCTGATGCCAGGCGGTATCTTCCGCGCCATTTACCCGAACGAGCTGCACGGTGTCAGCGTTGACGATTCCATCGCCAGCATCGAGCGCATTTTCAAGAACGACGCCGAGCCGAAAGACATCGCCGCGATCATCATCGAGCCGGTGCAGGGCGAAGGCGGTTTCTACGTCGCGCCGAAGGCGTTCATGGCGCGTCTGCGCGAACTGTGCGACAAGCACGGCATTCTGCTGATCGCTGACGAAGTGCAGACCGGCGCGGGCCGTACCGGCACCTTCTTCGCCATGGAACAGATGGGCGTAAGCGCCGACCTGACCACCTTCGCCAAATCCATCGCCGGCGGTTTCCCGTTGGCCGGCGTGTGCGGCAAGGCCGAGTACATGGACGCCATCGCGCCCGGCGGTCTGGGCGGCACGTACGCGGGTAGCCCGATTGCGTGCGCTGCTGCGCTGGCGGTCATGGAAGTGTTCGAAGAAGAGCACCTGCTGGATCGTTGCAAAGCCGTTGGCGAGCGTCTGGTCACTGGCCTGCGCGCCATTCAGGCCAAATACCCGGTCATCGGCGAAGTTCGCGCGCTGGGTGCCATGATCGCCGTCGAGTGCTTCGAGAATGGCGACACTCACAAGCCTAACGCTGCTGCCGTCGCGCAAGTGATCGCAAAGGCCCGTGACAAGGGGCTGATCCTGCTGTCCTGCGGCACCTATGGCAACGTATTGCGCGTGCTGGTCCCGCTGACCTCGCCGGACGAGCAGTTGGACAAAGGCCTGAAGATCATCGAAGAATGCTTCGCTGAAATCGCCTGACTCATGCCGATGAGCTGCGGGAACGCTTGATCAGAATGTGAACGCTTCATCAGAAAAAACCTGCTTCGGCAGGTTTTTTTGTTTTTGACGTCAGAAAATTCTCTTTCGGTTTGTATCCCTGCGCAGTCTTTGACTAAGGTAAAGAGACTGATGCCGGAGAGTCATGATGACCGTTGTAGAGGCGCTAGCCGTTCCCCGCGTGTTGATCGCTGAATCGGACCCTTGGGCACGCGAGATGCTCAACGAATTGGTCTTGGATGTGCGTTGCGACGCGCAGCTGGACATCTGTTCGAACGGCCGGGAGGCCATCGAGCGGATGAGCGGGTACATCCCCGACCTGGTAATCGCCTCCCGCGAGTTGCCGGGTGTCGATGGGCTGAGCCTGCTGCGCGGGCTGAGGCAGTTGCGTCGTCAGCCGCCCGTTCGTTTCATTCTGCTGAGCAGTCGCAGCGACAGCGTCAGTGTGCGTGAAGCCGTGCAACTGGCGCCCACCGCCTACCTCACCAAACCCCTGGACCTGGAAGGCCTGCGCCAACGGCTGGAAACGCTGCTGTTGCAGGACGGTGCGCAGGTTGCCTGTGCGGTGCCAGGTCTGGCGCCGGGCGTCGGACTGGATGCGTTTCTGGAACAGCGCCGTGAAGTGGCAGACGGCGGACCCCTGTTCGTTGACGTGACCGCGGCGGTTGCCAGCAGTCGCGGGGCGTCGGGCGTTGATCTGACGTTGCTGGAACAGGCGTTGACTCATGATCCCCACGTCACCGCGCTGTTGATCGCTGCCGCCAACAGCGCGTCCCACCATCAGGGCAAGCCCGTGCAAACGCTGGGGCAGGCGCTCGCTGTATTGGGCGGTACCCAGAGCGTCAATCTGGTTCAGGGTCTCGCTCTCAAGCGTGGCGCGGTGCTCACGGATGCAGCATTGTTGCTGCAAGCCAGCGAAATCTGGGAGGTCTCGCAACGCACCGCCGAATGTGCGCGAACGCTGGCGCTCAAGCTGGATCTGAACCACGAGCGCTGTTACTGCGCTGGCTTGCTCAGGGGCCTGGGCGAATTGACGGTGTTGCGCTGTTTGCAGGACTGGCTGATCGCCGGCGGCGCGCTGGATGAAGCCACCATTCGCCGCGCGTTGGCGCAGTATTCAGCCTCTTTCGGCTCGGCATTGCGCACGCGCTGGCGCCTGCCGTTGGAGCTGCGTGAGCTGATTGCGGCCGTGTACCAATACAACACCGGCGTGTTCACTCGCGAGGTCCTGGCGATGAATGTGGCGGGACAGATGGGCTCGCTAGGGCTCGAAGACCCGCTGGAAGCACTGGCGAAAAGCAAATCGGCGCGGCTGCTGAAGGTCAGCGAGTCAGATCTGGAAGGGGTGCGCAGCAAGACGGTGGCTTAGCCAGATTTTGGTTTCAGAAAGGCAGGCTTACACCAGTACGATCTGATTCTTGCCCAGGCGCTTGGCCTGGTACATCGCAGCGTCCGAGCGAGCATACAGCGCTTCCAGGCTCTGGTCCTGCTCGCCGAGGTTGGTGAGCCCCTGGCTGGCGGTGATGCCGAAGGTTTTGTCATTGCACTGAAAGCTCAGGCGTTGAATCTCACGCTGCAACCGCTCGGCAATCTGCTGGGCCATTTCCGGCGCACAGCCCGGGAACACCGCAGCAAATTCCTCACCGCCAATTCGCCCGAACAGATCACCACGACGGAGCGTCTTGCGCCCGCATTCGGCAATGCGTTGCAGCACCAGATCGCCTTCCTGGTGGCCGTAGGTATCGTTGACCAGCTTGAAGTCATCCACGTCCAGCAACAGGAATGCCATCGGCGTGCCCTGCAAACGGGCCTGCTCGAATTCCCGCTGGGCGCATTCGAAGAAGTGCCGGCGATTGCTGCTCTGGGTGAGGACGTCGGTGGTGGCCAGCCGCTGCAGCTCGTCTTCGAGGTGCTTCTTCTCGGTGATGTCTTCGGCGATGCCGACCACGATCAGGCGCTGGCTGTGCTCGGCCTGATGACTGACGAAGCACTTATCGCTCAGCCAACGGACCTGGCCGTCGGCGCGAATGATGCGGTACTCACGGTCCTCGATGGAGCCTTTCTCGAGCACTTCGCTCAGGCTGCGCTCGGCGTAGTCAAGATCGTCGGGGTAGATGCTGTCGCGCCACTCGCTGTAGTCCGCGAGCAACAAGCCGGCGGAACGGCCGAAAATGCGCTCGTAGGCGGGGCTGACATAGATCATGCGTTGCGTCTGCCAGTCGAACGCCCACAACACGGCGTTCACGCTGACCAGCAGAGAACTGAACAGCTGCTCGCGCTCACTGAGACGCGCCACTTCCGCCTGGGCATGCATCAGCGCCAGAAGGGTTTCTGCTGCGGCGGGGGTCTCAACGTGGGGAGTCTGGTTGTCCATGAGCACTGCATCTCAGAATAAGGTGCGGCGCATGCCACAACATGTCACACAGCATAGTGCGAAGGTGTTAATGAGATAGGAGTAAAGGCACTAAGTTCCGATCGGCGCCACTCGGACGAATGGTCACCGATCAACGGCATCAGGCGTGATGAGGCCGCAGTGAGTAGGTTTTCAGCTGATCGGCGAAGTCACGCAGCGACTGAATACCGCTGGCTTCCGCCTCGTGGACCCAGTCCTTGATGGCCGCCAGCATGTCGTGGCCATTGCTGCTGGTCTTCGCCCAGATCTGCTGCAGCGCGAGGCGTTTTTCATAGATCACTTTCAGTGCCTGACTGTGCTCCAGCATGGTCTGGATGCGCGCTTGATGCTTGTCTTCCAGCAGGCTTGGCTCTCGGGAAAGCAGGCGTTTGGCGCGGCGGAACTGGTGACGTACCGAGGCATCGGCTTTGGCCAGCTCCTGAGCCACCAACGGCGCGATCACCAGCTTGCGGTACTGAGCCATGATCTGGAAACGGTTGTTGAGGATGGCCATCGCCGTGTCCATGTCCAGATGGCCTTTGCCTTCCACACGGTGCGCGATCGGCGCGACCCGCTGCACCTTCGCCAGGCGCAACCAGCTGAACACTTTGATCCACGCCCAGCCCATGTCGAACTCCCAGCGCTTGACCGACAGCTTGGCCGAGTTGGGGTAGGTGTGGTGGTTGTTATGCAGCTCTTCGCCGCCGATCAAAATGCCCCAGGGCACCAGATTGGTGGCAGCGTCGCGGCATTCGAAGTTGCGATAGCCGACCGCGTGGCCGAGGCCATTGACCACACCCGCTGCCCACACCGGAATCCACATCATCTGGATCGCCCAGACGGTGATGCCGATGACGCCAAACAGCGCCAGATCGATCACGCCCATGAGCGCGACGCCTAGCAGGGGATAGCGCGAATACAGGTTGCGCTCGATCCAGTCCTCGGGGCAGTTTTTGCCATAGATGCGCAGCGTCTCGGGGTTCTCCGCTTCGGCGCGGTACAGCTCGGCGCCTTTGCGCAGCACCGTCGACAGACCCTTGATGACCGGGCTGTGCGGGTCATCGACGGTTTCGCATTTAGCGTGGTGCTTGCGGTGGATAGCGGTCCACTCGCGGGTGTTCTGCGCCGTGGTAAGCCACAGCCAGAAGCGGAAAAAGTGCTTAAGCCCTGCGTTGAGTTCCAGGGAGCGATGCGCTGAATAGCGATGGAGATAGACCGTGACGCCGACGATGGTGACGTGTGTCATCGCCAGGGTGACTGCGACCAATTGCCAGACGGAAAGGTCGAGCAGACCGTTGTTCCACATAGGCTGAGTTGCCCTCGGTTGTAACGCGTGCGATGTACGGATCCGCCTGAGCAGACCCTGAGACAGAAGCGGGCATTATCACTTAGCTCACAGATAAAAACAGTCGGTCTTTCAGAGAAGCGTCGCAAGATGTTTCTTGTTCTATAATTTCCGACTTTCACAAGGTTGTTTCTTTCTATGTCGAGCATTACCCGGGATGCGCTACGCACCGCAACGTTGTACGGGCTTTTGTCGATGGTGTGGCTGGCGATCAGTGACTACTTACTGCCGCGGCTGATCGAGGACGCGACCGTGCTGGGGCGAGCGCAACAGACCGGCGATTATCTCTGGCTGGCCGTCAGCGCAGTGCTGATCTATCTGGCTCGCTCGCGACTGCTGCGATTCATGGGCGTCACCGAGCTGGCGCGCCGGCATGAGGACATGCAGCGTCTGCGACTGGCAGCGGCCGTATTCGACACCACGCTGGAAGGCGTGCTGGTCACCGATGCCACGGGCGTGATCGTCCACGTGAACCGTGCCTTCAGCGAGATCACCGGGTATCAGCAGGACGAAGTGGTGGGTTTGCGGCCGAGCACGTTCAAGTCAGGCCGCCATGGCCCCGAGTTCTACGAACGGATGTTCAAAACCATCCTCAGCGCCGGGCAGTGGAGCGGCGAAATCTGGAACCGGCGCAAAAGCGGCGAGATCTACCCGCAGTGGCAGAGCATTCGTCCGATCCGGGACGAGCATGGAGAGATCACTCAGTTCGTCGCCGTGTTTTCCGATATTTCTTCGATCAAGCATTCCGAGCGCGAGCTGGCGCATCTGGCCCATTACGATCCTTTGACCGGTCTGCCCAATCGCTTGCTGTTCACCGACCGTGCCGAGCAGGCTCACACCCACGCACGCCGCAATAAGCGCACCCTGGCGCTTCTGCTCGTCGATCTCGATCACTTCAAGCACATCAACGAAAGTCTCGGCCACAACGCCGGGGACGAAGTGCTGAAAGCCGCCGCCGAGCGGCTGCAAACTTATCTAGAAAAGGGCGTCACGCTGGCGCGGCTGGGCGGCGACGAATTCGCGATTCTGCTCGAAAATGCCCAGCAGGTCGCGCAATCCGCCGAACTGGCGCAGAGCATTCTGGAAGGGCTGCGCGAGCCTTTTCTGGTCAGCGGGCAATCGCTGTTTCTCACCGCCAGCGTAGGCATCAGCATCTTTCCCCAGGATGCGCTGACCGCCGAGCAGTTGCTGCGCAATGCCGACGCCGCGCTGTCACAGGCCAAGCATCAAGGCCGTGAAAGCTACGCGATGTACACCGCCGAACTGACCGCCCACGCCCAGCGCCGCGTCGAGTTGGCCGCCGAGCTGCGACAGGCCGTCGAGGAGAACGAGCTGCGGGTGTTTTATCAGCCGATCCATAACCTCCACAGCCGCTGCATCGAGGGCGTCGAGGCGCTGGTGCGCTGGCAGCACCCCGCACGCGGCATGGTCTCGCCGGGTGAATTTATCCCCATCGCCGAGCAAAGCGGGCTGATCGCCGACATCGACAACTGGGTGCTGACCCAAGCCTGCCGGCAGATGGGCGAGTGGCTGGCGGAGGGTGTGAATATCGCCTTCGTCGCGGTCAACGTGTCCAGCCGGTTATTCGGTCGCGGCGACCTTGATCGCCGGGTGGCCAAGGTGTTGAACGAAACCGGTCTGGCACCGGAGTTTCTGGAGCTTGAGGTGACCGAAAGCGCGATCATGGATGACCCTGATCAGGCCATCGAGCAGATGCACCGTCTGCGGGATCTGGGTCTGAAACTGTCCATCGACGATTTCGGCACGGGGTACTCGTCACTGCTGCGGCTCAAGCGCATGCCGGTGCAGAAACTGAAAATCGACCAGGGGTTTGTGGCCGGGTTGCCGGACGACGATGACGACATCGCGATCGTCAACGCCATCATTGCCCTGGCGCGTGCCATGGGCATGCGCGTGCTGGCAGAAGGCATAGAACAGGCCAGTCAGGCCGGTTTTCTGCTGAGGCACAACTGCGAACTGGGACAGGGCTATTGGTTCGCGCGCCCCATGCCGGCGGAGCAGATCAACTGGCAGCATGCGCCGGTGTTTGTCTCTGCCTGACACGGCCGTGTGGCGCGCGCCACACGTTCAGAACCGCTTTATCGGTCGTTCTCGGCCAACCTCAGGCGCAAATGCCTTTTGGTTATATCTGCATTCTTAAATAGTATTTTTAAGAATATCTCAGCGTCTCTACTATCGCGCTCACGCCACAAGCAGCGTTTGCCCCCACGCTGCGGCAAATCTTTCAAGGAGCACGAACATGAGCGCATCTCTACGTAGCGTTGACGGCCAGGACGAAGCAAGCATTTTGCGTGAAATTCAAAGCGCGCTGCGTGACCTGCGTTTTGGCGCGGTTGAAATCACGGTGCACAACGCGCAGGTGGTGCAGATCGAGCGCAAGGAAAAATTCCGTCTGCAAAACCCGAGCAACAAGCAGGGCTGAGCCACGCTCCCGCATAACGAACACCGCATGACCTAAAACTAGAAAAAGCCAACAACACACATTTGTCCAGGAGCCTGATTCATGTCCATTCGTCGTTATGCGCTGGCCGCGCTCGCCAGTGCGGTGTTTGCCGGTTCTGCTGTCGCCAAGGATTTCACCCTGCTGAACGTCTCGTACGACCCTACGCGCGAGCTGTATCAGGACTACAACGCCGAATTCATCAGCTACTGGAAAAAATCCCATCCGGGCGACACCGTGAAGATCAACCAGTCCCACGGTGGCTCGGGCAAGCAGGGCCGCTCGGTGATCGATGGCTCGCCTGCCGACGTGGTGACCCTGGCGCTCGCCGGCGACATCGACGAAATCGCCAAACTGGGCAAGACCATTCCTGCGGATTGGCAGACCAAGTTGCCGGACGCTAGCACCCCGTACACCTCGACCATCGTGTTCCTGGTGCGCAAGGGCAACCCGAAAGGCATCCATGACTGGGCTGATCTGATCAAGGACGGCGTGTCGGTGATCACGCCCAACCCGAAAACCTCGGGCGGCGCTCGCTGGAATTTCCTGGCCGCTTACGGCTATGGCTTGAAATCCAATGGCGGCGATGAGGCCAAGGCCAAGGAATACATCGGCAAGCTGTTCAAACATGTGCCTGTGCTGGACACCGGTGCACGCGGTTCGACCATCACCTTCGTCAACAACGGTCAGGGTGACGTGCTGCTGGCGTGGGAAAACGAAGCGTTCCTGGCGCTGAAAGAAGACGGCGGCGCGGACAAGTTCGACATCGTCGTACCTTCGCTGTCGATTCTGGCCGAGCCTCCAGTGGCCGTCGTCGAGAAGAACGCCGAGAAGCACGGCACCACCGAAATCGCCACCGAATACCTGAAGCACCTGTACAGCAAGGAAGGCCAGGAAATCGCGGCGAAAAACTTCTATCGTCCTCGTGACGCGGAAGTCGCCGCCAAGTACGAGAAGCAATTTCCTAAACTCAATCTGCTGACCATCGACAAAGACTTCGGTGGCTGGAAATCGGCTCAGCCCAAGTTCTTTGATGACGGCGGTGTGTTCGATCAGATCTATATCGCGCAGTAACCGCAGCGCCCCACGGAATAAATGGACCCGGACTTGTTCCGGGTAACGTGTGTAAACCAAGGACTTTTATGTCTCGACGCATATCCCCCGTCATACCCGGCTTCGGGCTGACGCTGGGCTACACATTGGTGTACCTCAGTCTGATTGTGCTGATACCGCTTGCGGTCATGTTCATCCACGCCTCCCAACTGAGCGCCGTTCAGTTCTGGAACGTCGTCACGGCGCCTCGCGTGCTTGCAGCACTCAAGCTGAGTTTCGGGACAGCGTTTTTCGCGGCGATCATCAACGGCATCATCGGCACGCTGCTGGCCTGGGTGCTGGTGCGTTACACCTTCCCCGGTCGCAAGATCATCGACGCGATGATCGATCTGCCCTTCGCATTGCCCACCGCCGTTGCCGGTATCGCGCTGACCGCGCTGTACACGCCGACGGGCTTCATCGGCCAGTTTGCGGCCGACCTGGGCATCAAGATCGCCTACACCCCCTTCGGCATCACCCTGGCGTTGACCTTCGTCACCATGCCCTTTGTGGTGCGCACGGTTCAGCCGGTGCTGGCGGACATCCCTCGCGAAGTCGAAGAAGCGGCGGCCTGCCTCGGCGCCAAACCCCTTCAAGTCTTCCGTCACATCCTCGTGCCGGCCTTGTTGCCTGCCTGGCTGACCGGCTTTGCGCTGGCCTTCGCCCGGGGCGTGGGTGAATACGGTTCGGTGATTTTCATCGCCGGCAACATGCCGATGAAGACCGAAATCCTGCCGTTGCTGATCATGGTCAAGCTCGACCAGTACGACTACACCGGCGCCACGGCGATTGGCGTGATGATGCTGCTGGTGTCGTTCGTGCTGTTGCTGCTAATCAATCTGTTGCAGCGACGCATCGAAACCCCTAACTGAGGAGGCGCACGTATGTCTGGTTCATCGCTCATTGCTGCGTCCTCCGCCAATGCTGCCCGTCGTGGCAGCGCGGTGTCCCGGCGCATTCTGATCGGCCTTGGCTGGCTGGTCTTCGCGTTCTTCCTGTTGCTGCCGTTGGTGGTGGTGATCGGCCAGGGTTTGAGCAACGGCCTCGGCGGATTCTTCGCGGCCATCCTGGAGCCCGATGCGCTCTCGGCCCTGAAGCTCACCGTGTTTGCGGTGCTGATTTCGGTGCCACTCAACGTCGTCTTTGGCGTCGCGGCGGCCTGGTGCGTGAGTAAATACTCGTTTCGCGGCAAGGCGATTCTGGTCACGCTGATCGACCTGCCGTTCTCGGTCTCGCCGGTCATCGCCGGTCTGATTTACGTGCTGATGTTCGGCGCCCGTGGCGTGTTCGGCTCCTGGCTGCAGGAGCACGACATCCAGATCGTCTTCGCCCTGCCGGGCATCGTGCTGGCGACCATCTTCGTGACCGTGCCGTTCGTGGCCCGCGAGCTGATCCCGCTGATGCAGGAGCAGGGCACCCAGGAAGAAGAAGCCGCGCGCCTGCTCGGTGCCAATGGCTGGCAGATGTTCTGGCACGTGACCGTCCCCAATATCAAATGGGGCCTGATCTACGGCGTGGTGCTGTGTACCGCGCGAGCCATGGGTGAGTTCGGTGCGGTGTCGGTGGTCTCGGGCCACATTCGCGGCGTGACCAACACCCTGCCGCTGCATGTCGAGATTCTCTACAACGAGTACAACCACGTGGCTGCATTTGCCGTGGCGAGCCTGTTATTGATCCTTGCGCTGTTCATCCTGCTGCTCAAGCAGTGGAGCGAAGCGCGCATTAGCCGTCTGCGCAAAAACGCGGCGGAGGAATAATTCATGTCGATCGAAGTCCTTAACGTCAGCAAGAATTTCAACGCCTTCAAGGCCCTCGACGGCATCAGTCTGGATATCCAGAGTGGCGAGCTCGTGGCGCTGTTGGGCCCGTCCGGCTGTGGCAAGACCACGCTGCTGCGCATCATTGCCGGGCTGGAAACGCCGGACAAAGGCAGCATCGTGTTCCACGGCGAGGATGTCTCCGGCCACGACGTGCGCGATCGCAACGTGGGGTTCGTCTTCCAGCATTACGCGCTGTTCCGCCACATGACGGTGTTCGACAACGTCGCCTTCGGCCTGCGCATGAAGCCGAAAAACCAGCGCCCGAACGAGAGCCAGATCGCGGTCAAAGTGCATGAGCTGCTGAATATGGTGCAGCTGGACTGGCTGTCGGATCGCTATCCGGAGCAATTGTCGGGCGGTCAGCGTCAGCGGATTGCCCTGGCCCGCGCCCTGGCGGTGGAGCCCAAAGTGTTGCTGCTGGACGAGCCGTTCGGCGCGCTGGATGCCAAGGTGCGCAAGGAACTGCGTCGCTGGCTGGCGCGGCTGCACGAAGACATCAACCTGACTTCTGTATTCGTGACCCACGATCAGGAAGAGGCGATGGAGGTCGCGGACCGCATCGTAGTGATGAACAAGGGTGTGATCGAGCAGATCGGCTCGCCGGGCGATGTCTATGAGAACCCGGCCAGCGATTTCGTGTATCACTTTCTGGGTGACTCGAACCGCCTGCATCTGGGCGAAGACAACCACGTGTTGTTCCGCCCCCACGAGGTGTCGTTGTCACGTCATGAAGTGGAAGGGCACCACGCGGCGGAAGTGCGGGACATTCGTCCGTTGGGCGCAACGACGCGGGTGACGCTGAAGGTCGAAGGGCAACCCGAGTTGATCGAAGCCGAAGTGGTGAAAGACCACGACAGCCTGACCGGACTGGCGCGGGGCGAGACGCTGTTCTTCAAGCCGAAGGTCTGGCAGAAGCGGGAGAGCATCTAAGCGCTTTTTTAGACTGATCCACACCGCCGATTTGCCTGCCGATAAATCACTTGTGGGAGCGAGCTTGCTCGCGAAGACTCAGGTACAGCCACTAAATCTTTAGTGGCTGGAATTAAGTCTTCGTGAGCAAGGTGGAGCGCCACCCCGGCCACTCCCACAACGTGTCATCCGCATGGAATCAGCGGTGTCTTCCGATGATCGATCAGATCGGTGTCAAACCACAGTTCTAAACCGCAGCTTTCTTCAAATCCCGCCGGTGCGTCTTGCCCACCCGCGCCTCGATGGCGTGTTGCAACTTCTTTCGCATTCCCAGCAAAAAAGCCGCTTCGGCGACGACAAACAGCGGGCCGATGATCAGGCCTGTGAGGTCGTCGACAAACGCCGGCTTGCGGCCCTCGTAATAATGGCCCACAAACTGAATCGCCCAACCGAGCACGAACAACCCGACGCCTGCGCTGAGCCAGACCATGGTGGTCTGTTGCGCCAGGCTTGCGCCGAGCCACAGGCACAGCGCGAGCAGGGCGCCCATCAGCACGCCGAAGAAGGCATCCAGCCGCAGGTAGAAAAACGTCGCTGCGAGACTCACCAGCAAGGCCGGCGACACCCAGATTCCTCCGAGGGACCAACTGGTCCAGCCGGGGCGTGACAACAGCACGGCCACCGCGATCACGATCAGGGGAATGCCGACGAAGTGGGTGACGATATTACGGATGTCGCGGTGGTAGGCCGCGTACTGGCTGAGGTGATCGACGAGGTTTTTCATTGTTATTCCTCTCTGGATACATGGATCATGCCGCTGATTTTTTTCGGCTGAGGCCGCTGCACGGCTCAGCCTGCAACAAAACGCCGGCTATCAAAAGGAGATTCACATGACGAATGGAACCCAATGGCGCTCATGGTTTATCAACGACCGATGGTTCCGCGATCTGCCTGCGCTGTTGCAGGATAGCTTGCTGATCGGCATGCGACAGCGCCGGGTGACGCCCGGCAAGTCGATCTTCCAACGCGGCGATCCGGCGCCCGGCCTGTACGCGCTACTAACGGGCTCGTTACGCATCAATCCCCTCAAACCGCAGCAAACAGACATGCCCCCGGCAGAAGGCTATCGGCCCTTCTGGTTTGGCGAAGCCTCGTTGTTCGACGACCTGCCCGCGACCCACGATGTCTTCGCCCAGGACGCGGTCATTCTCTTGCACATGCCCCACGCGCCACTCAAGCAACTGCTGGCTGAACACCCGGCCTTGTGGCGACATTTTCGCGAACTGCTGGGGCGCAAGCTCGGGCTCGCCGTGCCCGCCCTTGAAGACATCACCCTGATGCCCACCGAAGAGCGCGTAGCGTTTCGGCTGCTGATGCTGGCCGAAGCTTACGGCGAGATGGACCGCTCGGTGCGCAGCGTGCCTCTGTCCGACATGGCCTCCAATCGCTGCCTCGGGCTGAGCGCTGAGGTGGTCGAGCGGGTACTTGGGGCGTTCGCCGAACGGCAAATAGTGCGCCGCGATCACGACCTGATCCATGTGCTGGACACCGAATGGCTGCGCGAGACGGCGCTTCATCGCCTGACCGGCGCAGGCGCGTGATGGCCTCACCGATCAGCGGTTCAGCCCTTCGCGATACTGGCTGGGCGTCATGCCGGTCCAGCGCTTGAACGCGCGGCTGAAACTGCTGGTGTCAGCGAAGCCGAGCAGATAGGCCACTTCACTGAGTGAGCAAGCCGGGTCGCGCATGTGTTGCAGCGCCAGATTCTGCCGGCACTGATTGAGCAGCAGATCGTAGCGACAACCTTCGTCGGCCAAGTGGCGCTGAAGACTGCGCAGGCTCAGGTGCAGCGTGTGGGCGATGTGCTCAGCGGACGGCTCGCCTTCCGGCAATTGAGTTTCGATGGCGCCACGTACTTTGCGCTCCCAGGTCAGTGCGCTGAGTTGCTCAAGGGTGCGGTTGAGCACGGCCTCGTTGTGCTCGGCCAGCTCGGGATTGGCGTCGTCCAGATGGCTGTCGAAATCCTCACAGGAGAAGATCAGCAGATTCTCCGCCGCACCGAAGAACAGCGGCGCACGGAAGACGGCATACCAGGGCTGCGGATCTTCCGGTTGCGGCCGCATCAGGTGAACGGCCAGCGGCGCGTAATGACGGCCCAGGCGATTGCGGCAAGTGCGCACATAGATTGCGGCGAAGGCGTCCATCGCCTCATTGGCCGGCATTGGGCTGCCGTCGGGTACGCGGAAACGAAACTCGTAATGCTCGTCCACGCGTTCAAAACTCATGGCCAGCGCGTCGCTCACCACCGGGTGATAACGCACGATGCGCTCGAACACCTCACGCAACGACCCGCTGGCAACCAGCGCATAACCGAGCGCATGAAAGGTCGTCGGGCTGACGAACCGTGACACTCGCAAGCCCAGCGCCGGATCGCCGCTGGCCTGCACGGCCAGTTCCCAAAAACGGGTGGTGACCGTCACCGGGTATCGCGCGTTGGGGTCATCCATCAGCTGCGGATCCAGGCCCGCAGCCCGGCTCAGTGCGAGGCTGTCGAGGCCGAGGGCATCGAGTTGCTTGCGCAGGGCGCGGGTCCAGCTGGCGAGGATGCTCGGCTCAGGCATACAAGTTGGCGCTTCCGGTCTACAGATTGGCGTTCACGGTCAGGCAGCATCCGGGCTTAAGCGGCACAGTGGTGCCACGTTTTTTTATCCTGAAACCGGAGAATGGAATCATGCACGACACTTCTGCAAGTGCTGCCGGACTGAATGCACAACAACGATCAGCGCATATTCGTGCGGTGGTTTCCGCCCACGGCGCCGCGCTGCGAGAGCGCTATCCCCTGCTGCGGCACCAGGACGCCATCGGTGCCGGCATCCTGTTCTTCGCACTGGCCGGCATGATCGGCAGCGCGGCGCTCTATCTCGGGGGTTACCTGGCGTGGTGGGCGTGTCTGCTGCTGAATGCGTTCTTCGCCTCGCTGACACACGAGCTTGAACACGACCTGATCCACAGCATGTATTTCCGCAAACAGCGCGTGCCCCATAACCTCATGTTGGCGCTGGTCTGGATGGCGCGGCCGAGCACGATCAATCCCTGGATTCGTCGGCATCTGCACCTCAATCATCACAAGGTCTCCGGCACCGAGGCGGATCTGGAGGAAAGGGCCATCACCAATGGCGAACCCTGGGGGCTCGCGCGGTTGCTGATGGTCGGGGATAACATCATGTCGTCGCTGATCCGCATGCTGCGGACCAAAACATGGGCGGAGAAACTACACATTCTCAATTTGACGCTGCGCGTCTATGCACCACTGGCGCTGCTGAACTGGGGCGCGTGGTACGTGTTTCTTGGCTTCCATGCCGCCAACGGCATTGCCGGTCTGATGGGCAGCCCGATTGCCTGGTCGGCGAATACGCTGGCGGTCATGCACGTCATTGACGTCGCTGTCGTGGTCCTGGTCGGTCCGAACGTGCTGCGTACGTTCTGTCTGCATTTCGTCAGTTCGAACATGCATTACTACGGCGACGTCGAACTGGGGAATGTCATGCAGCAGACCCAAGTGCTCAATCCGTGGTGGATGTGGCCGATGCAGGCGTTCTGCTTCAACTTCGGCAGCACCCATGGCATTCATCACTTCGTGGTGAAGGAGCCGTTCTACATCCGCCAGATGACGGCACCCGTTGCGCACAAGGTGATGGCTGAGATGGGGGTGCGCTTCAATGATTTCGGCACCTTCGGACGGGCCAACCGGTTTGAACGAGCGACAGAAGACGACTCGGTGCTCAAGCCTGCACGCGGTTGATACCTGGCGGCCCATTGCGCCAGTCTCGCCGGCTTGTGGGAAATTTCTCTGGATAAAAATTTCTGTAACAACCGCCCCTTAAGCTCTGCTCATCCCCGGCGAGCTGGGGGCAGACAGCGTGATTCTCAGGGTCACCCCTTTAAGGCAGGGGGTGGCCCTCTTTTTTTGCGCCATGCCCTGAAGCTGCGGCATATATTTTCGAGCTATTAATAAATAGCTTCTTATTCTTTTTCGAATATATGTCCGATCCCTATACTCGCCCCCATGAACGCAACATGCAGGAGGCGAAGGCCATGCATACCGAATCGATCCGTTACCTGATCGTGCCAGGCTGGAAAGGATCTGCCGACGACCATTGGCAAACTCACTGGCAGAACAGCCTGCCCAACAGCGTGCGTGTGGAGCAGGCCGACTGGCTCAAGCCGCGCCGAGAAGATTGGGTGGGTGAGCTGCAACGCGCTATCGCCTCTGACAGCACACCGGTGATTCTCATCGCCCACAGCCTGGGTTGCGTGACCGTTGCCCATTGGGCGCAGCTGGCGCCACTGGCGAGTTTGCGTCAGGTGCGCGGGGCCTTGCTGGTGGCGCCCGCTGACGTCGAACGGCCCAATTGCCCGCCGGCGATCCGCAATTTTGCGCCGATTCCCGAGCACCTGCTGCCGTTCCCGACCCAAGTGGTCAGCTCCGATAACGATTCCGCCGTCAGCGCATTGCGCGCGATGGAAATGGCCCGCAACTGGGGGGCCGAAATCGGCATTCTCAGCGGCGCGGGTCATATCAACGTGAAGTCCGGGCATCAGCGCTGGGAACAGGGTTTCGCCTACCTGTACCGGCTGCAAGGGCGCATCGAGCATTTCAACCGCCGCCGCGCATGACCATCGCATTTGCAACGGTAGTTGCGCCTGAGACCTCTTTTCTCACGATCACTTTCGCCGCAGTGAACCGACAGGCGCTGCGGCCTTTTTTTTAAAAACGCCTCGGTCAATGGATGGCCGGGGCGGGAGCCTGCCATGAGCCTTTCCGACCTATCGAGCAACCCGCTGTTGACCTTCCCTGATGCTGAAAAAAGCCCGCTGAGCATCCGCGCCAAGGCCTTGGTGTTCATCGATCCACGATCGCGGCAGTTGCGCGAAGAGATGGAGCTGCTGGCGCCGCTGGACTTGCCCGTGCTGATCCGCGGCGAATCCGGCACGGGCAAGGAATTGCTCGCGCGTCACATTCATCGAGGTAGCGACCGGGCCGGGTTGTTCGTGTCGGTCAACTGCGGCGCCATCAGCTCGACCTACGCCGACGCCGAGCTGTTCGGTTACGCCGCCGGCGCCTACAGCGGTTCTGCCAGCAGTCGTGCTGGCTGGTTCGGCTCGGCAACGGGCGGCACGTTGTACCTGGATGAGATCGCCGACCTGCCGATGGCGATCCAGATCAAGTTGCTGGCAGCGCTGGAAAACCACGAAGTCACCCGCGTCGGTGCTACGCAGCCCAGCCAGGTCGACGTCAGGCTGGTTGCAGCGACCAGCATCGATCTGCGCCTTTCAGTCGCCGCTGGCAAATTCCACGAGCGGCTTTATCGCTACTTGAACGAAGGGCGCCTCGACCTGCCGGCGTTGCGCGAGCAGCCCGGCAACATCCTGCCGTTGGCAGAATACTTTCTGGGCATCTACAGTCAGCGCTTCGATTTCGAGATGCCGCTGATCAGCGACGACGCGCAGCGGGTGCTCGAAGCGCATTACTGGCCGGGCAACACGCGGGAGCTGGAGAACGTCATTCACTTCGCGTTGCTGGTCAGCAGCGGCGCGGAGATCCTGCCTGAGCATCTGAATCTACCGGTCCGGTAATGGCTCTTGAGCTCACTGGGCAGGTAGCCGGGTGGCAAAATGCCCGCTGATAACGAAAAAGCATAACCATCCGACTAAAAAGTATTGTCTCGGAATAAAAAATCTCGGTACTGTCCGCATCAGCCGCTCCCCTGCCAAGGGTCGACCCCGCGGCAGACCGAAGACAAAGTCGCCCACGAGGCGACCCGATTTCTATTAAGGACATCGCATGAAGAAGACGTTTTTGTTCACCGCACTGGCGGCTGCTCTCTCTCTGGGCATCGGCGCTGCACAAGCTGCCGAGAAGCTCGTCGTGGGCGCCACCGCTGTTCCGCACGCCGAGATCCTCGAGCTGATCAAGCCTGAACTGGCCAAAGAAGGCGTGGACCTGGAGATCAAGGTCTTCACTGACTACGTGCAGCCCAACGTGCAACTGAACGAGAAGCGTCTGGACGCCAACTACTTCCAGACCAAGCCTTACCTGGATGGCTTCAACAAAGGCAAGGGCGCTACCCTGGTGACCGGCGTCGGCGTACACGTCGAACCGTTCGGCGGCTACTCGAAGAAGTGGAAGTCCATTGACCAGTTGCCTGAAGGCGCAACCGTTGCCATTCCGAACGAAGGCAGTAACGCCGGTCGCGCCCTGCTGCTGTTGCAGAAGAACGGCCTGATCACCCTGAAGGACCCGACCAACGCGCTGGCGACGCCGAAAGACATCGCCACCAACCCGAAAAAACTGAAGTTCCGCGAGCTGGAATCGGCGCTGCTGCCCCGCGCACTGGATCAGGTTGACCTGGATCTGATCAACACCAACTACGCGCTGGAAGCCAAGCTCAGTCCTAAAAAGGATGCGCTGATTCTGGAAGGCTCCGACTCGCCGTACGTGAACTACCTGGTGACCCGTGCTGACAACGCTCACACCGACGCGATCGAGAAGCTGTCCAAAGCGCTGACCAGCCAGCAGGTCAAAGACTTCATCAACAAGAAGTACGACGGCGCGGTTATCCCGGCGTTCTGATGAGGGCCTGAATGCGCGATTGCAGCGCGTTCATGTGTACAAGACGCGTTTGCCCGCTGTTGCTCCCGCTCCGCTGACGCACTGTCATCGGGTGCATGGAAGTGACGGCGGGCAAGCGCGTTTTTTGCGTTTACAGCTCATCATTCTTCAACGTTTCCGGGCCTGCGACTGCCTTGATGACGATGATGGCCGACAGCTGTCGCTAGGTCGTTCTGCGCTATGCATATGCTCTAACGATATTTAAACTTCGCTTCTTATAGCTTTAAAGTCCTCCCTCCTTAGCCACACCTTTTGGAGTCGGAGTTCTCATGCCAGCAGCCTCCCAAGCTTCGTCCGCGCAAGCGCCCGGTCAGCAGTTCGATGTGCGTCCATTCGCCGAAAAGGTGGGCGCGGAAATCGTCGGTCTGGATCTGTCCCGTCCGCTCAATGACGCCGATTTTGCCCGTGTGCATCAAGCGCATCTCGATTACCACGTGGTTGTTTTCCGCGATCAGCACATCACCCCGCAGCAGCAGATCGATTTCAGCCGCCGTTTTGGCGTCCTGCAGATTCATGTGCTCAAGCAATTCCTGCTCGCCCATCATCCCGAGATTTTGATCGTCTCCAATATCGTCGAAAACGGCCAGCCGGTCGGGCTGGGCGATGCCGGCAAATACTGGCACTCGGACCTTTCTTACAAAGAGCTGCCGAGCCTGGGCTCAATGCTCTACGCCCAGGAGCTGCCAAGCGAAGGCGGCGACACCCTGTTCGCTGACATGCACCTGGCCTGGGACACGCTGCCGGAGCATCTGCGCAAGGCCGTCGAAGGGCGCAACGCCGTGCACAGCTATACGTCCCGCTACAGCCACGGCCGCAATGCCGATAACTGGCGCCCGACCCTCAGCGCTGAACAGTTGGCGCAGGTCGCGGTGGTCAGCCATCCGATCGTGCGCACCCACCCGGAAAACGGGCGCAAGGCGCTGTTCGTCAGCGAAGGCTTTACGACCCACATCGTCGGCCTGCCGGAAGACGAGAGTCGGGCGATTCTGACTGAGCTGTACGCCCACAGCGTTCGTCCGGAAGGCGTCTACCGCCACACGTGGCAGGAGAACGACATGGTGTTCTGGGACAACCGTTCGCTGATTCACCTGGCCGGCGGCACCCCCGACCACCTGCGCCGTCGCCTGCACCGCACGACCATTCAGGGCGATGCGCCGTTCTGATTCAGGAGAGCTCCATGAACGCTGTTCTGCAAAGCCACACGGCTAGCGATCGCTTGAACGCGCAACAGGCCAATCAGCCCACCGCTGAAGCGCTGCTGCAAGTACAAGGCGTCAGCCTTGAATACCGCACGCCGGAACGCGTGGTGCGGGCCACCCATCAAGTCAGTTTTGAAATCGATCCTGCCGACCGTTTTGTCCTGCTCGGCCCGTCGGGCTGCGGCAAATCAACGCTGCTCAAAGCCGTGGCCGGGTTCATCCAGCCCAGCGAAGGGCAGATTCGTCTGGCCGGCCAGGAAGTAAAGGAGCCGGGGCCCGACCGCATCGTGGTGTTTCAGGAATTCGACCAGTTGCCGCCGTGGAAGACGGTGATTCAGAACGTCATGTTTCCGCTGCTGGCCTCGCGCACCCTCAAGCGCCGCGAAGCCGAGGAGCGTGCGCGGTATTACCTGGAAAAGGTCGGCCTGAGCGCTTTCGCTGACGCTTACCCGCACACCCTGTCCGGCGGCATGAAGGCACGCGTGGCAATTGCCCGGGCGCTGGCGATGCAGCCCAAGATCCTGTTGATGGACGAGCCCTTCGCCGCGCTCGATGCATTGACCCGCCGCAAGATGCAGGAAGAGCTGCTGGAGCTGTGGGAAGAGGTGCGCTTCACGCTGCTGTTTGTGACCCACTCCATCGAGGAAGCGCTGGTGGTGGGCAATCGGATTCTGCTGCTGTCGCCCCACCCGGGCCGCGTGCGCGCCGAGATCAACAGCCATCAGTACAACTTGAAAAGCCTCGGCGGCGTCGAGTTCCAGGCGTCTGCCCAGCGGATTCACCGGCTGCTGTTCGACGAGGGCGAAGCGCCTGCGGTCGAGCCGGATCTGCGGTTTCAGGATGTTCGTATTGCCTACTGATCGCGGTTCGCCAAGCTGCCCCATTAAGAGATTGCACTCATGAGTCTTTCACCCCCTCTGCGGGAAGAATACGAAGTCGTGCTGGAGCCTTTCACTCAGGAAGATCTGGCCCGCGACATTCCCCTCGCGCAACGCATCTGGCAGATCAGCTGGGTGCGCAAGGCCGTCATCCTCGTCGCCCTGGCGATCATCTGGGAAATCGCCGCGCGCATTCAGGGCAACGACCTGCTGCTGCCGAGCTTTCTGCAAACCGCGTCGGCGTTTATCGACGGCATCGCCAGCGGTGAATTGCTGACCAAGGTCTGGATCTCCCTGACGGTCCTGGTCAAGGGCTACCTGATCGGCATCGTCCTGGCGTTCGGCCTGACCACGCTGGCGGTGTCGACCCAACTGGGTCGCGACCTGCTCGGCACGCTGACGGCGATGTTCAACCCGTTGCCGGCCATCGCGCTGCTGCCGCTGTCGCTGCTGTGGTTTGGCCTGGGTGAGAACAGCCTGATCTTCGTGCTGGTGCATTCCGTGCTCTGGGCGTTGGCATTGAACACCTACGCAGGGTTTCTCGGTGTTTCGGAAACCCAGCGAATGGCCGGGCGCAATTACGGGCTCAAGGGCCTGCGGTTCGTCTGGTACATCCTGATCCCCGCTGCACTGCCGTCGATTCTCGCGGGCCTGAAGATCGGCTGGGCCTTTGCCTGGCGAACCCTGATCGCTGCGGAACTGGTGTTCGGCGCTTCTTCAGGCAAAGGCGGTCTGGGCTGGTACATCTTCCAGAACCGCAACGAGCTGTACACCGATAAGGTATTCGCGGGTCTGGCGGCGGTGATCATCATCGGTCTGCTGGTGGAAAACCTGCTGTTCAGTAACGTCGAGCGCCTGACCGTGAAGCGGTGGGGCATGCAGCGCTGATCTGCTTTATCAAACGAACGCTCCGCCTTGTGGCCGCTGAATGGGCCATGAGTCCGTCACCCCTTTCGCCTTCATCGTGAGACATGTATGGAATTTCTGAAAACAGCTGCACCTTTCAAGCGCCCGACACTGGCCGCGCTCGCCGCCGCCCTGGGTCTGGCTGGCGCGTTGTTGAGCAGCGGCGCTCACGCTGAAGGCAAGATCAGCATCGCCCAGCAGTTCGGCATCGGTTATCTGATTCTGGACGTCGTTCAGCAGCAAAAGCTGATCGAGAAACACGGCAAGGAGCAGGGCCTGGACATCAAGGTCGACTGGAACAGCATCTCCGGCGCCACCGCGATGAATGAAGCCCTGCTGGCTGGCGCGCTGGACGTGGTGTCGGCGGGGGTGCCGCCGATGCTGACCATTTGGGACCGGACCAAGGGCAAGCAGAACGTCAAGGCGATCGCCTCGCTGGGCTCGATGCCCAATTACCTGCTCAGCAACAACCCCAACGTGAAAACCCTCAACGACTTCACCGAAAAGGATCGCATCGCGGTGCCGGCGGCGGGCGTGGGATTCCAGTCGCGTACGTTGCAGATCGAAACCGCCAAGCTGTTCGGGAACGACAATTTCAAGAAATTCGACAACATCTCGGTCAGCCTGCCGCACCCGGACGCCACGTCGGCGCTGATTGCCGGCGGGTCGGAGATCAGCGCGCACTTCTCCAGTCCCCCTTTTCAGTATCAGGAGCTGGAAAACCCCAATGTGCATAAAGTGCTGAGTTCGTACGATGTGCTGGGCGGCCAGGCGACGTTCAACGTCCTCTACACCACGCAGAAATTCCACGACGAAAACCCGAAGACCTACAAGGCGTTCTATGACGCGCTGGCCGAGGCCGAGAAAATCATCAAGGCCGACAAACCTGCGGCGGCGAAGACCTACATCGACGTCGAGAAGTCGAAACTGCCGTTGCCGCTGGTGGAGAAGATCGTCTCCGACCCTGAAATCGACTTCACCGTCGTGCCCCAGCGCACATTCATCTACGCCGAAAAACTGCACGACCTGGGTGTGCTGAAAAACAAGGCTGACAGCTGGAAGGACTTCTTCTTCGAAGAAGCCCACGGTGGTGCGGGGAGTTGATCCTCAGCGTTGGTCGGGCTGTTTAGACCTGCCTGATGGGGGGCGGTGTGTCAGCCACACCGCCTTCGCGACCGTCGTAACCTCCGATGGCTCCTACAGGGGATTTACGTCTGGCCTGGATTGTGAGGACCCTCGTGGAACTGTAGGAGTGAGCTTGCCCGCGAAAGCACTCGGTCAGCTGACATTGATGCCACTGGTCCACCGCCTTCGCGACCGTCGTAACCTCCGATGGCTCCTACAGTGGATTTACGTCTGGCCTGGATTGTGAGGACCCTCGTGGAACTGTAGGAGTGAGCTTGCCCGCGAAAGCACTCGGTCAGCTGACATTGATGCCACTGTTCCACCGCCTTCGCGACCGTCGTAACCTCCGATGGCTCCTACAGTGGAGTTTGCGTCCGACCCAGATGTTTGGCACGCCGTGAACCTGTGGGAGTAATCGGGGTGGCGCTCCACCTTGCTCACGAAGGAGGTGTGTCTGCCAACATCGATGTCACAGACTCCCCCCATCGCGAACAGGCGTGCTCTAGCGTAGATTGGCGTGCGCTGTAGATGCCGGCAGAGTTCGGTGCCCCAAGGAACCCTGATGTAAGCTCACAGTCGCATGATCACATCGCAACGGCGTCCGGCGGCGCGGTGTCGCAACGGCATTGGCACAAGGAGCTTGCATGCCCGCCCAAACCTTCTTTTTTCATGGTCGTCTGACTGTTCTTTCCCTCGGTCTGTGCCTGGCCGTGCTTGCTGGCTGCGAGAAGGAAAAGCCCCAGGAGCCGGTGCGCGCACGCGTGCAGGCCCAGGAGGTCAAGACGGCCGATTTCGCTGCGGACGTCGCGCTGACCGGCGATGTCCAGGCGCGGGTGCAGACCCAGCTTTCATTCCGGGTGGGCGGCAAGATCATTCAGCGATCGGTTGATGTCGGCGATCGGGTGTCGGCCAAACAAGTGCTGGCCAAACTCGACCCCAAAGACTTGCAAACCAACGTCGATTCCGCCCTCGCTGCCGTTGCCGCCGAGCAGGCTCGCGTGAAACAGACTTCCGCCGCCTTCGTGCGTCAGGAAAAGCTTCTGCCCAAGGGCTATACCAGCCGCAGCGAATACGACTCCGCCCAAGCCCAGCTTCGTGGTAGCCAGAGCGCGCTCAAAGCCGCCCAGGCGCAACTGGCCAACGCCCGCGAGCAACTGGGTTACACCGCATTGATCGCCGATGCGCCGGGCATCATTACCGCGCGGCAGGCCGAAGTCGGCCAGGTCGTGCAGCCTACGGCGCCGATCTTCAGCCTGGCCCGCGATGGCGAGCGCGATGCCGTGTTCAACGTCTACGAGTCGCTGTTCGTCAACCCGCCGACCGACCAGCCGGTCGAAGTGACGCTGCTGGACAACCCGAAGGTCAAGGCCGTCGGCAAAGTGCGCGAAGTCACACCAGCCGTATCGGCGCAAACCGGCACGCTGCAAGTGAAGATCGCCCTCACCTCGCTGCCGCCGGGCATGGACCTGGGTTCGGTGGTCAGTGCCGCCCTGAGCGTGCCGGCCAGGACCAGTGTCGAGCTGCCATGGTCCGCGCTGACCAAAGGCCTGGGCGATCAGCTCGGCAAGCCGGCGGTGTGGGTGGTCGATGGCGATAACAAGGTCAGCCTGCGCAGCGTCACAGTCGGGCGCTACCTGACCGGCAAAGTGATCATTGTCGACGGTCTGAAGAATGGTGAAAAAGTGGTCGTTGCCGGTAACCAGTTGCTGCACCCGGACATGCAGGTGGAACTCGCCGACGTGTACCCAGATTCCTCGAAACAGCCGACAGGAGCCCAGCAATGAAGCGCTTGTCGGGGGTTGTGCTGGCGGGCCTGTTGTTGAGCGCTTGCAGCAAGGAAGAGCCGGCGCCCGAGCCGATTCGGCCGGTGCTGTTCATTGAGGTGAAACCCCAGGCCCAGGAAAGCCTGGGTCGGTTCGCCGGTAACATCGCCGCGCGCTATGAAAGCACTCTGGGCTTTCGCGTCTCGGGCCGCATCGCCCAGCGCAGCGTCGACGTCGGCGCACAGGTGAAGAAGGGCGACATGCTGGCGGTGCTCGACCCGACGGACCAACAGAACCAGGTGCGCTCGACCCAGGGCGATCTGGCCCGGGTCGAAGCGCAGCTGATCAACGCCCAGGCCAACGCCCGTCGGCAACAAGAGTTGTTTGATCGCGGCGTTGGCGCCCAGGTCGCGCTGGATGTCGCGGTCACCGACCTGAAAACCACGCAGTCTTCCTACGATCAGGCCAAGGCCGCGATGCAACAGGCCAAGGATCAGCTGAGCTACAGCGAGCTGCGCGCCGATCACGATGCCGTCGTCACCGAGTGGAAAGTCGAGGCCGGCCAAGTGGTCAGCGCTGGCGAGCAGGTGGTGACAATGGCGCGCCCGGACATCAAAGAGGCGGTCATTGATTTGCCGGCGCAATTGAGTGATCAACTGCCCAGCGACGTCGTGTTCAAAGTCGCCAGCCAGCTGGAGCCGGAGATCAACACCACAGCGACGGTGCGAGAACTCGAGCCCCAGGCCGAAAGCACCACCCGCACCCGTCGCGCACGTTTGACCCTGGCGGATACGCCGGCGGCCTTTCGTCTGGGCACAGCGATCAGCGTCACCCTGAGCTCGGCGATCAAGCCGCGCATCGAGCTGCCCGCCACCTCCTTGCAGGAAGTCGACGGCAAGACGCAGATCTGGGTCATCGACATGCAGAACCAGACCGTTTCCCCACGCGTCGTCACAGTCGTCAGCCGCAGTGATGATTCAGTGGTACTGGCCGGTGGGGTCAACAACGGCGATCGAGTTGTAACCGCCGGGGTCAATAGCCTCAAGCCGGGGCAGAAAATCAAAGTCGATAAGGAAAGCCCGCGATGAAAGGGAAGTTCAACCTCTCCGATTGGGCGATCAAGCATCAGTCTTTCGTTTGGTACCTGATGTTCGTCGGCCTGCTGATGGGCGTGTTTTCCTACATGAACCTGGGTCGTGAAGAAGACCCTTCGTTCACCATCAAGACCATGGTCATACAAACCCGCTGGCCGGGCGCGACCGTGGATGAAACCCTGGAGCAGGTCACCGACCGCATCGAGAAAAAGCTCGAAGAGCTCGACTCCCTCGATTACGTGAAGAGCTACACCCGGCCGGGCGAGTCCACTGTTATGGTTTACCTGCGCGACACCACCAGCGCTGAGGCCATTCCTGAAATCTGGTACCAGGTTCGCAAGAAGATCGATGACATTCGCGGGCAGTTCCCCCAAGGTATTCAAGGCCCGGCGTTCAACGATGAGTTCGGCGATGTTTACGGCTCGATTTACGCCTTCACCTCCGACGGCCTGACCCTGCGCCAGTTACGCGACTACGTGGAGCAAGTGCGCGTCCAGATTCGCGACGTGCCGGGTCTGGGCAAAGTCGAAATGATCGGCGAGCAGGACGAAGTGCTGTACCTGAACTTCTCCACCCGCAAACTGGCGGCACTGGGCCTTGATCAGCGCCAGGTCGTGCAGAGCCTGCAGTCACAAAACACCGTGACGCCCGCCGGGGTCATCGAGGCCGGTCCGGAGCGCATTTCCGTGCGCACCTCC
The DNA here is from genome assembly GCF_041060445.1 of Pseudomonas sp. W2-17. Taxonomy (NCBI): domain Bacteria; kingdom Pseudomonadati; phylum Pseudomonadota; class Gammaproteobacteria; order Pseudomonadales; family Pseudomonadaceae; genus Pseudomonas; species Pseudomonas sp. W2-17. The sequence continues at coordinate 54,210 of NZ_JAUFNS010000014.1, forward strand.
GGCCAGTTCGCCTCGGAAAAAGACCTCGAAAACGTCAACCTGCGCCTCAATGATCGTTTCTATCGCTTGAGCGACATCGCCGAAATCACCCGCGGCTATGTGGATCCGCCCAAGCCGTTGTTCCGCTTCGACGGCAAGCCTGCCATCGGCCTGGCCATCGCCATGAAGAAGGGCGGCAACGTTCAGGAGTTCGGCAAACAGCTGCACGAACGCATGAGCGCCGCGACCGCCGACCTGCCGATTGGCGTCGGCGTGCATGTGGTGTCCGATCAGGCGCAGGTGGTCGAGAAGGCCGTCGGCGGCTTCACCAGCGCGCTGTTTGAAGCGGTGGTGATCGTGCTGATCGTCAGCTTCATCAGCCTTGGCATGCGTGCGGGGCTGGTGGTGGCCTGCTCGATTCCGCTGGTGCTGGCGATGGTCTTCGTGTTCATGGAGTACAGCGGCATCACCATGCAGCGTATTTCTCTGGGCGCCCTGATTATTGCCCTTGGCCTGTTGGTCGATGACGCGATGATCACGGTGGAGATGATGGTGTCGCGCCTTGAAAAAGGCGAAACCAAAGCCCAGGCCGCGACCTACGCCTACACCTCGACGGCCTTCCCGATGCTCACCGGTACGCTGGTGACGGTTGCGGGCTTCGTGCCGATCGGCCTGAATGCCAGCTCGGCGGGGGAATACACCTTCACCCTGTTCGCGGTGATCGCTGTCGCCATGCTGGTGTCGTGGGTCGTTGCCGTGCTGTTCGCCCCGGTGATCGGCGTGCACATCCTTAGCGAAAACGTAAAAAAGCACGACGAAAACGCCAAGCCCGGACGCATCGCCAGAGCCTTCAACGGCTCGATGTTCTGGGCCATGCGTCATCGCTGGCTGACCATCATCATCACGATTTTGCTATTTGCCACGTCGCTGTTCTGCATGCGCTTCGTGCAGAACCAATTCTTCCCGTCATCGGACCGCCCGGAGATTCTGGTCGACCTCAACCTGCCGCAGAACGCGTCGATCAACGAGACCCGCCGCGCGGTGGACAAGCTCGAGGCGACCCTCAAGGACGATCCGGACATCGTCAGCTGGAGCACCTACATCGGCGAAGGCGCGGTGCGTTTCTACCTGCCTCTGGATCAGCAGCTGGAAAACCCGTATTACGCACAGTTGGTGATCGTCAGCAAAGGGTTGGAAGAGCGCGGCGCGTTGACCGAGCGCTTGCAAAAACGCTTGCGTGACGACTTCGTCGGCATCGGCACTTATGTGCAGGCGCTGGAAATGGGGCCGCCGGTGGGGCGCCCGATTCAGTACCGGGTCAGCGGCGAAAACATTGATGAAGTGCGCCAGCACGCCATCGAGCTCGCCACCCTGCTCGACAAGAATCAACACATCGGCGAGATGATTTACGACTGGAATGAGCCCGGGAAAGTCCTGCGCATCGACATCAATCAGGACAAGGCGCGGCAGTTGGGGCTGTCGTCCGAGGACGTTGCGCAGCTGATGAACAGCGTCGTGACCGGCTCGGCGGTGACCCAGGTGCGCGATGACATCTACCTGATCAATGTCGTCGGGCGCGCGGTGGATGCCGAGCGGGGGTCGCCGGAAACCCTGCAGAATCTGCAGATCGTCACGCCCCAGGGCACGTCGATTCCGCTGCTGGCGTTTGCCAACGTGCGCTACGAGCTGGAACAGCCGCTGGTGTGGCGTCGTGATCGCAAACCGACGATTACGCTCAAGGCGGCCGTGAGCGACGACATGCAGCCGACTGACCTGGTCAAGGAGCTCAAGCCCGAGATCGACAAATTCGCCGCCGGTTTGCCGGTGGGCTACAAGGTCGCCACGGGCGGCACGGTGGAGGAGAGTGGCAAGGCCCAAGGGCCGATCGCCAAGGTCGTGCCGTTGATGATCTTCCTGATGGCGACGTTCCTGATGATCCAGCTGCACAGCGTGCAGAAGATGTTCATCGTCGCCAGTGTCGCGCCGTTGGGGTTGATTGGCGTGGTGCTTGCGCTGGTGCCGACCGGAACGCCGATGGGCTTTGTGGCGATCCTCGGGATTCTGGCGCTGATCGGCATCATCATCCGCAACTCGGTGATCCTGGTGACCCAGATTCACGAATACGAGGTGGCGGGCTATCTGCCGTGGGATGCGGTGGCGGAAGCCACGGAACACCGGCGCCGTCCGATCCTCCTGACCGCTGCGGCGGCGAGCCTGGGCATGATCCCGATCGCTCGCGAAGTGTTCTGGGGGCCAATGGCTTACGCGATGATCGGCGGGATCATCATCGCGACCCTGCTGACGTTGCTGTTCCTGCCGGCGCTGTACGTGGCCTGGTACAAAATCAAGGAGCCGAGTGACGAGGAGCGGCGCAAGCATCAGGAAAGCCAAGAGGAAGACAAGCAACTTGGTGACGACGATTCGGACGAAGGCGCGTCCTCTCCCGCGCACTAATACCCATGGTTCAGGCGGAAGCGGTCGGGTGGCCACTTCCGCTTTTATTTGCGCACCGTTGAGGGGGGGTGTCAGGTCAGCTGGAAATTTCTGAAATGCACCTGCCCTGCCTGAGCTCTCAGCTTTTCCGGATCGGAGGCGGTATGGACTTGTACCGTCACCGTACTGGCCGGTATCGGTTTGCGGTCGATCTTCAGCGTAATCCGCTGCCAGTCCTTGGTTGCTCCCGAGATGTCGGCGAACAATTCGGCTCCATCCGCCGTGGTGACGAGAGCCGCGTGACTGAACACCACGAAATCGCCGGGTTTTACGACTTCGCCTGCCCGAACTTCGAACGTCAGAGCCGTGGGTTTAAAACTGCCCTCCAAGGTGGCTTTTGACAGGTTCCCTGCCTTGGCCAACTGCATGTAATGACCCGAGGCATCTTGCTTGATCTCCCAGCTCTCCTCACTGGAGGTCGTAGTCCAGGGTTCTAATTCGCCGGATGCGAAGTCACCGTTTTTCAATAAATTACTCATCGTCATTCCCTTGCTGATTGGCGATTGGCAGCCTGTGTTCATCAGGCAACCGGATCGTGGTTGGCACTCATGGCGCGGGTCCAGTGTGTGCGCTGGGACAGGAAGGGGCTACTGTCAGAAATGACAGTCCCGGCCCCCCTCCAATAGAGCGAGCATTGGCGAGGTGGGGCGAGGCCAGTCGTGATTTAGGAACGATCCGACAGACACTTGTCGGGCGCTGCCTTACTGTGCCCCGCTGAATTGCTTCGCGGGGCTCGACATGTCTTTTTCCTTGGTACGCCTGTGTGTCTGCCTCTTGTTGGGCTGGATGCTCCCATTCGGCAGTTCGGCTGAAACGTTGGAAAACGACTTCTGGCGGGTGGAAGTTGATCCGCAGACACTCGCGATTCGCGTCTCGCCGAGCGGGCAATCTGCCTTGCAGGCGTCAAGTGGGGTCAAGGCGCATAGCGTCAGTGAGCTCAAGACTTCGCAGGACTACCTCGCGTGGCAGTGGGACGAGGGCGCCTGGCATCTCGAAGCCCGGCTGCAGCAACGTGATCTCCTGCTGACCATTAAGGCCCGCAACGCCGGGGTGCTGGAGTTCCTGAATCAGCCGGGCGACGCCATGGGCAAGGCGCTGATCTGGCCGATTGCCGAGGGGCATTATGTGCCTCGCGGGAACACTGTCTGGCAGCAGTTTCTTGCGACCCAGGGCGAGATCAATACCACTCAGGATCTCAGTCTGCCGCTGTGGGGAATGGACCACGGCGCGTTCACCCTGACCTGGCTGTTGACCCATCCATTCAACAACCGCCTTCGTTTGCATCACCAGGGTGACGCCCTGGGTTTGTCCGCCCGGCATGAGTTCACGACGCTGGATGTCAGCACGCCAATGACCTTTCGCCTGTCGCTGGATGCCGCCGACCCGCTCGCTGGCGCAAGGCGTTACCGTCAGTGGCTCATCGACAATGGCGAATATCAGACGCTGGAAAGCAAGTTCGAGAAAACCCCAGAGGGTCGTAAGCTGCTCGGCGCCGCTCACGTGTATCTGTGGGGCAATGACCTGTTGGGCCTTGATGATATTCAGTTCTGGGGCCGTCTGACTCAGGTACTTGCGTCCGACGACCCACTGGCCGTGCAGTTGCGCAACCGGCTGGATAAAGAAGCCCTGGCTTTGCTGAGTGGCAGCCATGGACAATTGCAGCGCTGGCAACACGTCGCCCTGCTGCGCAGTCTCAACAGCGCGTTCAACTCTGTCGCAAGACAAGCATGGCAACGTGATGCTCAGCCCGACGTGTCGCGGTTGACGTCGCGTTACGGTGAGCTTCGCGGGGAGGTCGCCCGCCTGTTTGCCGGCGCCCTCGCTGATGACCCGTCGACCTGGGGCGGTGCGCTGTCCCTGAAAGGCATCAAAAGTCTGCAAGCCTCCGGTTTGTCACGCCTGTGGCTGGGGCTCGGCGAAGGTTGGGAAGGTGGTCTCTGGCATCCCGAAGCCGTTCGCGCCGGTGTGCAGGCGGGGTATCTGATTGCGCCTTATGACTCTTACGAAACAGCTCTGGCGACTCACGAAAACCCGGACTGGGTGACGGCTCACCTGGGCAGCACCGCACATCGTCAATGCGCCATCGTGCTGAAGGACGGAACGTTCAAGGCAGGTTTTCAGCAGTCCGGGCATTACACCGATCCGCGTTGTGTCCGGCCTTTACTGGAGGGGCGGGTTCCGGCTGTCCAGTCCGCTGCCGGTTTCAACAGCTGGTTTCTGGATGCTTATGCCACGGGGATGCTGTTCGACAGCTATCGGCCCGGCGCGACCATGACCGAGATGCAAAACGCTGCGGCCAACGTCAGTGCTTCGCAGTGGGTCGCTGAAGCCCGAGCGCTGCCCTCAGGTTCCGAGGACGGTAATGCCGTCACTGCTCGTGGCATCCTTTTCGCCCACGGGATGCAGACGCCGGTGATCGGTTGGGGTGATCCGGAGCTTAGCCAGCACAAGTCCTCCCGCTGGTACCTGGGCAGTTGGTATCCGCCCGAGCAGCCGGATGTGTTCTTCAAACCGGTACCGATCAAGGAGCCTTATCGCACCGTTCACTTCAATCCGACGACCCGCCTGCCGCTCTATCAGACCGTGTTCCATGGATCGGTCATCACGACTCACCACTGGCTTTTCGACAGCCTGAAACTGGTCAATATCAGGCAGGAGAACGAGCTCGCCCAGTTGCTCTACAACGTGCCGCCGCTGTATCACCTGAGCAGCGCGACGCTGGGCGAGCGGTTGCCGGTGATGCAGCGTCAGGACCGGTTTTTCAGGCCACTGCATGAGCGCCTTGGTACCCAGGCGATGACGGCATTCACTTGGCTGACGCTTGATCGACAAGTTCAGCAGACCACGTTCGCGGACGGAACGAGACTGGTGGCGAACTTCGATGGTGGGACGCGTGAGGTAGGGACGACCCGGTATGCAGGGCATAGCGTGACGGCGATTGCGCCTGATGGAGCGGTCAGCGTCTATCACGCGACGGACGAGGGCGGCTGATGCGCCAGGTTTTCCGAGTCTTGCTACGGAAGACCTGTAGCGGTCAGACCTTGCGCCACACGCTCGCCAGCCACGGCTGTTGATCTCTCGGCAATCCCGGCGGTCGGTAGTAATGCTCGACTTCGGTGAACCCGGCCTCGGTCAGTAACGCGCTCCACGACTCCAGATCATGGAACGCGCCATAGCGCTCGCCTTTCCAGCCTTCCTGATTGTCGCCTCGGGGATTGGAGCTGAACAGCACGCCGCCGGGCTTGAGTGCGGCGCGCAACTCACGCAGCACCCGAGGCAACTCCTGACGCGGCACGTGGAACAGCGAGGCATTGGCGAAGATGCCGTCGAAACGTTCTGCGGGCAGATCAAGTTCCAGGAAGTTCTGATGGAGGACCTCGCAGCCGCTGTCGGCACGGGCCATCTCGGCGAAGCGTTCGGAGCCATCCAGGCCGGTGGCGATGTGGCCCATGGCGGCTAATGTCTGCAGATCACGCCCTGGTCCGCAGCCGAAATCGAGAATCTGAAACGGTGCCGTGCCAGTGATGTTGCGTAGCAGCGCGTCGATGTTCTGGCTCACATCATGGTCGCGGGTCCCTTCGCGAAAGCCCTCGGCGACCTCGTTGTAATTGCCGAGGGTAGTGGCCGTGATCTGGGCGAGGTCTTCTAGGTCGAGTTTCATGGGGCGAGTTTCTGGGCGAATAAGGCCGCCAATATACCCCGCTCCCGAATTGCAATCTCCTGGCGGGACTGCATGCCGTTGATAGGACCGGCTTCAGCCGGGAAGAGGCCGTGGCAGCGCCATCAATTTTGCAGTGTGACGCCTGATGCTTTCCCGGCTAAAGCCATTCCTACTGAATGAACGCATGCCGTTGATAGGGCCGGCTTCAGCCGGGAAGATGCCCGTAGCAGCCCATCAATTTTTGCAGGGTGGCACCTGACGCTTCCCGGCTAAAGCCAGTCCTGCTGAATGAACGCATGCCGTTAGTGGGACCGGCTTCAGCCGGGAAGAGGCCGTGGCAGCGCCATCAATTTTGCAGTGTGACGCCTGATGCTTTCCCGGCTAAAGCCATTCCTACTGAATGAACGCACGCCGTTAGTGGGACCGGCTTCAGCCAGTACTGCAGGGAAGGCGCCCTTTGATCAGCGCTTGTTCAGTCGCAACGCCAATCGATCCCCGCCCAACTGAATCACTGCCACCAGGATCACCAGCAACACGATCACGGTGAGCATCACCTGCGTATCAAACCGCTGATAACCGTAGCGATAAGCGATGTCGCCCAAACCGCCTGCCCCGATGGCACCGGCCATGGCCGACGAATTGATCATTGTCACAATGGTGATGGTAAATCCGCCGACGATGCCCGGCAGCGCTTCGGGCAACAGCACATGCCAGACGATGTGCCAGCGGCGGCAGCCCATCGCTTGTGCCGCTTCGATCAGGCCGTGGTCCACCTCGCGCAGGCTCACTTCCGCAATACGCGCGAAGAATGGCGTCGAAGCAATCGTCAGCGGCACCACCGCCGCCCACACGCCGTAGGTCGTGCCGACGATCAGCCGCGTGAACGGGATCAGCGCGACCATCAGAATCAAAAACGGTACCGAGCGGAAAATATTCACGAACGCGCCCAGTACCCGGTTCACATTGGGCGCCTCAAAAATGCCTTCCTTGCCGCTGGTGACCAGAATCACCGCCAGTGGAATGCCCAGTATCAAAGCGATCAGCGACGACACGCCCACCATCAGAAAGGTGTCAATGACGCCCTGCCACAGACGATCAAGCCACATAACCCAGTACCTCTGCGTGCTGCGCATGTTTACGGGCGCGATTGAGCAATTCTTCCGCTGACAACGGCGAATGACTCACCGCCAGCAGCAGATGACCCAGCGCACGCCCTTGAATGCGTTCGACGCCGCCGTGCAGCAGACTCACCCGCCCGCCAAATGCATTGAACAGCGCCGACAAATCAGGCTCCTTGCCGTCGCTGCCGGTGAATTGCAGGTCCAGCACAACGCTGGCGTGATGCTCGGAAGCATGCGGCTGCAAGCGCGCTTGAACATCCTCCGGCAGCGCATGTTGCAGCGGCGCCAGCAGCGTCTTGCTCACCTCATGCTGCGGGTTGCCGAATACCTGCCAGACCGGGCCCTGCTCGACGACCTCACCTTTTTCCAGCACCACCACCCGGTCGCAGATTTCCCGGATCACCGCCATCTCGTGGGTGATCAAAATGATCGTCAGGCCCAGGCGCTGATTGATCTCGCGCAGCAGGCCGAGAATCGATTGCGTGGTTTCCGGGTCGAGGGCCGAGGTCGCCTCATCGCAGAGCAGAATCGCTGGATCATGCACCAGCGCCCGGGCGATGCCCACGCGCTGCTTCTGCCCACCCGACAGCTGTGCCGGATAGGCCTTGTGCTTGCCTTCCAGCCCGACCAACTCCAGCAGCTCGGCGACTTTGCGCTGACGCTGCGCCTTCGGCACGCCCGCGACCTTGAGCGGCAGCTCGACGTTCTGCCACACGGTCTTGGCCGACATCAGATTGAAATGCTGAAAGATCATGCCGATGCGTCGGCGCAGCGCCACCAGCGTGTCTTCGTTGAAGTCGCCGATGTCCACCTGATCGATCAGCACGCGCCCGCTGCTGGGTTTTTCCAGGCGATTGATGGTGCGAATCAGTGACGATTTGCCTGCGCCGCTTCGGCCGATGATGCCGAACACTTCACCGCGCTGGATATCCAGATCGATGCCCGTAAGCGCCGGCACCGGCCCTTGCGGACCTTCATAGACCTTACCCAGATTGATGAAGCGCACATGGGCTCGCTGCTTTTCCGGGTGCAGTTCGGCTTGCTCGGCGGCATGAGGTGCAGCAGCCTCAAGCGCTAAAGCGCGTTGCGCGGATGCCGTCATGATCAGTTCTTCCAGCCAACCTGATACAGCGAGCCATTGACCTTATCCAGCGAGGCGCGCACGACCGGCGAGTGTTGGTAGATGTCGATGAACCTGGCCAGACGCGGGTCATCCTTGTGGTCCGGTTTGATGACGAACTGAATCACGTACTCCGGGTGATCGAGGCCGTCGAACAGAATCGCCGAGCCGGCATCGAAGGTCTTCGACAGACGAATGTAGGCCGGGTAGCCCTGCACCAGATCGGCATCGTCATAGGCGCGCACCAGTTGCACGGCTTCGACCTGAATCAGCTTGATCTTCTTCGGGTTGGCGGTGATGTCGTCTTCGGTGGCCTTGTAACCCACGCCTGGCTTCAACGTGATCAAGCCGGCCTTGGCCAACAGTTGCAGGCCGCGTCCGCTGTTGATTGGATCGTTGGCGATGGCGACGGTGGCGCCGGTTGGCAGCTCATCGAAGCTTTTGTACTTTTTCGAGTACAGCCCGACATTGTTGATAATGCCCGGCGCGTAAGGCACCAGATCGAAACCGGACGCGGCCTTGGCGTTTTCCAGAAATGGAATGTGCTGGAAGTAGTTCACGTCGATATCACCAGCGTTGAGGCTGACGTTGGGCGCAATCCAGTCGGTGAACTCCACCAGCTCCACCTTCAGGCCCTGTTTCTCGGCTTCGGCGACGGCCGCTTCCAGCGGTATGGCAAACGCGGCCGTGGTGCCGACTTTGAGCGGTTTATCGGCAGCGTGGGTGACGCCGGCAAACAGGCCCAGGGACAGCGCGAGGGTGAGGAGGGTTTTGATCATTGAGGGATAATCCGTGTCAGTGGTCTGGTTTGAATGCTTGGGTGTCCGTGAAGCTTTCTTCGCGAGCAAGCTCGCTCCCACATGGTTTGAGCTCGCTCACGCCTGCGATGGAGTGCGTGCCCTGAAGCCGGCCCCCGCATGCCGTTCCGGCAGTCTTGCGTTGCCGTCCTCAAACAGCTTCTCGCGCAAGGTGCCGTGCTCGTATGCGGTCTTGTATGAGCCTCGTCGTTGCAGCTCGGGGATCACCAGATCGATGAAATCCTCGTAGCTCTCCGGGGTGACGATGCGGGTCAGGTTGAAGCCGTCCAGGCCGGTTTCGGCGATCCACGATTCCAGCTCGTCGGCGACCTGCCCGGGCGAGCCGATCAGCGTGATGTAACGGCCGCCGAGGGCGTGTTGATCGAGCAGCTTCTGGCGGGTCCAGTCGTTGTTCTTGAGAATCTTCGTCGCTGACTGAATGGCGTTGCCTTTCACGTGCTGGATCGGCTCGTCGAGCTCGTAGTCGGCGAAGTCGATCCCGGTGGACGCGGCAAAATGCGCGAGCCCGGCCTCGGCGCTGGCGTAGTTCAGGTACTCCGCGTGCTTGGCCTGCGCCGCTTCTTCGGTGGCGCCGACGATGACGTTGAGGCCCATGAACACTTTGATGTCATCGGGGTTGCGCCCGGCGGCCGCCGCGCTGGCGCGGACCTTGTCGACCTGCTCGCGGGTCGCGGGTTTGTTCTGCGCGCTGATGAACACGCACTCGGCGTTGCTGCCGGCAAACTGCAAACCGCGCTCGGAACTGCCTGCCTGAAACAGCACCGGTGTGCGCTGCGGCGACGGCTCGCACAGGTGATAACCCTCTACCTGATAGAACTCGCCGCTGTGCCGCACGTAATGGACTTTGTCCGGCTGGGCGTAGATACGCGCCTGACGGTCCTCGATCACCGCGTCGTCCTCCCAACTGCCTTCCCACAGCTTGTACAAAACCTCCAGGTATTCATCGGCCTGGTCGTAGCGGCGGTCGTGTTCGATCTGCTCGGTCAGGCCCATCGCGCGCGCGGCGCTGTCCAGATAACCGGTGACGATGTTCCAGCCCACGCGGCCGCGGGTCAGGTGATCCAGCGTCGACATGCGCCGGGCGAACAGATACGGCGCCTCGTAGGTAAGGTTGGCGGTCAGGCCGAAGCCGAGGTTTTTGGTGACCGCGGCCATGGCCGATACCAGCAGCAGCGGATCATTCACCGGCAACTGGATCGACTCCTTCAGCGTGACGTCCACCGACTTCTGGTAGACGTCATAGACCCCGACGATGTCCGCGATGAACAACCCGTCGAACAGCCCGCGCTCCAGCAACTGAGCCAGCTCTGTCCAGTATTCGAGGGTCTTGTACTGGGTCGACGTGTCCCGGGGGTGTGTCCAGAAACCGTGGTTGATGTGGCCGATGCAGTTCATGTTGAACGCGTTGAGCAGGATCTTTTTCTTGCTCATCAGATCGTCCCCCGGCGTGGCGGGTTGACGTCATTGAGGTAGTAGTTGCCGATGGCGTGATACTTCCAGCGCACCGGGTCGTGCAATGTGTGGACTCGCGCGTTGCGCCAGTGCCGGTCAAGGCCGTGCTCCGCCAGCGTGGCCTGGGAACCGGCGAGTTCGAACAAGGTGCTGCCGGCTTCCAATGAAATGTCGGTGCTGATCGCCCGCGCCTCCGCGACCGCAATCGACGCCTGCGCCAGACTTTCCGGCGTGGTCTCGGCCTGTGCCCGATCCAGGAATTCGCCTGAACGTTCGAGCAAGGCTTCGGCGGCGTGAAGACGAATGCCAAGCTTGCCGAAGCTGTGCAGCGTCAGCGGGTCATCGACGGCTTTTTCGATGCCGGAATCGATCCACGGCCGCGTGCGGGTGCGCACGAAATGCAACGCGTCTTCAAAGGCAGCGCGGGCGATCCCGGTGTCGATGGCCGCATGGAGGATTTGCGCTAGAGGGCCGACGGTTGTTGGGCGCTCGAAGGCGGTCTGAAAAGGCACCACATCATCGGCGTCAACGTACACGTTATCGAACACCACCGAGCCGCTGCCCGTGGTGCGCTGGCCGAAGCCGCTCCAGTCGTCGATCACGCTCATCCCTGCGGCGTTCGCCGGCACGAATGCCAACTGCTGCACGCCGTTGTCATCAACGACCGAAGTGGGTATGCGTTGGGCGTAGAGGGCGCCGGTAGCGTAGAACTTGCGGCCGTTGATGCGCCAGCCGTTGCCGCTGCCGTCGCGGCTCAGTCGGGTGGTGCGGTCGTGGGCGGTTTTCGTGCCCAGTTCGGCCAGCGCGTTACCGAAGCGCTGACCGGCGAGGACCTCGGCGTACAAACGCGCCTGCTGCGCCGGGCTGCCATTCACCCGCAGCACTTCCAGCGCGTAAAAATGGTTCTGTGGAATTTGCCCCAGAGAGGCGTCGGCGGCAGAGATGATCCGAATGACCTCGGCCAGGGTGACATTGGACACGCCAGCGCCGCCAAAGGCCTTGGGTACGCTGATGCCCCACAGTCCCGAGCGGGAAAACGCTTCCAGTTCCTGATGGGGCAGGCGACGTTCGCGATCACGCGTCGCGCTCTGTTGCTTGAAATCTTCCGCCAGCGTGCGGGCGATGCGCAGCGCCTCGGCGTCGTCACGAATGATCGCGGTCACGGCGGTCGCCTGCGCGTCACGCGGCAAGGTTTGAAGGCTCATAGGTGTGCTTCCAGTGGTCTGGTTATATCCAGGAGTGACGGGCGGGCAGGGCGCCGTTCAGGTGCCAGGCGCCGACGGCGTGGACCTTCCAGCGCACCGGGTCGTGGAGGGTGTGAACCCGCGCGTTGCGCCAGTGACGATCGAGATTGAATTCGGCCAGCGTTGCGCGACTGCCCGACAGCTCGAACAGTTTTTCGCTGGCCTGCAGGGCGATTTGCGTGGTCAGCACTTTGGCTTCAGCGACCACGATGGAAGCGCGAGCGGCAGATTGTTCGTCGATGGGGTCGGCGGCGATTTCATCCAGCACGCGGCCGGCCTTGCGCAACAGCGCTTCGGCGGCGTGCAGCTCGAGTTTCAGCTTGCCGATGTCAGCGATCACATACGGATCGTCACCGGCGCGCTCGACATTGGCGTCGATCCACGGCCGCGAACGCTCGCGCACAAAACGAATGCTTTCGTCGATGGCTTCCCGGGTAATGCCCGCATCGATGGCGGCCTGAATCAGTTGCGAAACCGCGCCCTGAATGTTCGGAGACAGGCCCAGCTTCCAGTTATCAACAACCAGTTCGCCACTCACGCGCACGTTTTCCAGCAGCACGCTGCCGCTGGCGGTGGTGCGCTGACCGAAGCCGGACCAGTCGTCGATGATGTGCAGCCCCGGCGTCCCGCGTGGCACGAACACCAGCACCTGTTTGCCGTCGTCGTTGACGGCCTTTACCGCTACCCAGTGGGCGAACAGCGCCCCGGTCGAGTAGAACTTGCGGCCATTGAGCAAAAACTGATCACCGTCCGCAGTTATTCGCGTTCTGACGTCGAGGGTGTTTTTGGTCCCGCGCTCGGGACCGCCGTTGCCGATGCGTGCGCCGCCGAGAACGCTGGCGAACAGGGTTTCTTTCTGCGCCTCGGTGGCGCTGCCGATCAGCGAGTTGAGAATCCCGAAGTGGTTTTGCGGAATCTGGCCCACGGCAGGGTCAGCCGCCGAGAGAATGGCGAAGACCTCGGCCACGGTTACGAATGACACCTGCGGCCCGCCATACGCGCGCGGCACCGAGATGCTGCCCAGGCCGCTGCGGCTAAACAGCTCGATTTCCGACCAGGGCAGTTGCCGCTCGCGGTCTCGCGTGGCGGCATTCGGGCGCACGATCGCGGCCAGTTCATGGGCCGCGGCAAGGGCATCGGCGTCGTTGCGCAGTACGTTGGCAGGGAGCAGGGGAGGAGCCACGTCCAGGGTGTGCTGGACAGAAAGGGCGTTCAGATCAGTCATGGTGATGACCTTCACGAGCGCGAGCACTGGGGTCGTTGTGCTTGACCATTCGAACCTCGAATCAATACCGCGATAGCGGCGGGAAAATTGACGATGGTCCGGTGGTCCGGTGCATATACCCTAAGCGTGTATAAAAATTAAATAAACTCACATTTAGGAATAAGCATAGAAGGCGAAATGGCGGCTGCTGTCGCCAGCGCCGTGGCTTGCGCGTAGGTCAGGCATGAACCGAAGGCCAGTGCCAGAATCATGTACTTGACGATATGTCTGCAGGGCATAGCGAACACCTCGTGAAGGGGGTCACCGCAGGCTAGCAGCCCGTTCCCGCGTATCCAGGAGGGAAGCTGTAGGACGTTGATGGAGATGATGTGGGAGGTTTCTTCTCTGTGGCTGATCCGAGGCGCCGTTCACGATTGAGGCATGCCAGGCGGCAGACGTGTCGCGGCGCGCCGAGGGTGCGCCGCGACAGCGTCTTGAGCTGGGTCGATATCAAGCTCCGACCTCATCGGTCATGTCGGTCGATACCTTGATCAATCGCGCCGGTGCCCAGCGCGAGTTATTGCCGACCCGGTCAATCACGCAATAGCTCACCTCCAGGTGCGGATCATCGCCCGCCTCGCGCACCAATTCTGCTGGTACTTCAACCACGATGGGCAGTCCGACGTCTTCTTGGGTGAGCGCTGGCAGATCCAGACGCATGTCGCCCCAGCGAAGGGTGATTTCATCGTAGGCATCCATGTTGGGATAAGCGTCGAGGGTGAGCTGTACGCCCTCATCAAAGTGGCGCGCAGTCAAACCGTCCTGCATGACCGACTCGGCGAACGTCACCGGTGCCAGTCCCTGATTCTCATCGCCCTCGCCGCTGACCAATTGACCGCCGGGAATCTCCAGTTTGACCCATAGCTTCGCGCCGGGAGATTTAATGGGTTCGCTGCCAATTTTGGTAACGCGATAGTAGGTTTTCACTTTTCCACTTCGAAGAAAACTTTCGGGTACATGTAGGACGGATGTGTGCCCGATGTCGGACTCCGATAATAGTTTTGAGGCGGCATAACAGCCTCCCCAAAACAATTCGATCAAATCACCGCAGTCCATCTCTGGCCAGGGGTCGATGTGCACTCGCAGATCGGCTGCCGCCAGGGCGCCAATCCCGTGCTTGTTCGACTGCGGAAGATACGGCGCCATCAACTTGAAAGACTGAGTCATTACAGGGATACGGATCATCTTTTAATACTCTTCGAATGCGTGCCTGGATCAAGGCAAGTCAGGTGATTGATTCATTGCAACTGCAGCGTGAAAACGACTGGCACTAGTACACGCCGGGATGCATAGGCATGGCAAACATTACAAACGGTGTTAATTAGTGGGTTGCTGTTCTGGAAAAAGAATAAACCGAGAGCGATTTCAGCTAATTGTGTTGCGGTGTTTGTGTCAACGGTAATTAAGTTTTTAAAGTGTGTGTAACGCAAATGCAGAAGTTTCCTACAGTTGGGCGTTGCTTATGAGGAGGGGGGTGCGACTGTGGTCCTACCTGAGCCGCCGGGCGCGCCGTATTCCACCGTCAGCAGGCTGATGAAAAGTGTCAGCGGCAGTTATTTGTGGGCGAGGAAATGGTCAATCAACGTTGCGGGGAAGTAGAGACAGTGAGCGCTGTTCGTATTGAAAAAACAGATAGATTGATGACGGCTAGCCGGCGTCGAAATAGTAGGACTTTTAGTGGGTCAACGCTTTTCTAAATATGAACGACAAAGAAAACGGCGCCTATTGGCGCCGTTTTAAACACATAACGTGTCGGACTAATTCCTGCTGCGCTCAAGAAACTGCCTTGTGCGTTCTTCTTTGGGATTGGCAAACAGCTCTTTCGCTTCACCCTGTTCAACGATGACGCCCTTGTCGATGAAGATCACCCGGTTGGCGACGTCCCGCGCGAAGCTCATCTCGTGGGTCACGATCACCATCGTGCGTTTCTCCAGGGCGAGGGCGTGAATGGTATTCAGCACCTCGCCTACCAGCTCGGGATCGAGCGCCGACGTCGGTTCATCGAACAGAATGACTTCAGGCTCCATGGCCAGCGCCCGGGCAATCGCCACACGCTGCTGTTGGCCGCCGGACAGACGACGCGGATAAGCGTCCTCTTTACCCGCGAGGCCGACCTTCGCCAATAGCGCGCGGCCCAGCTCGATGGCCTGTTCGCGCGGCATCTTCTTGACCACAGTAGGGCCTTCGATGACGTTTTCCAGCGCGGTACGGTGGGGGAACAGATTGAAGTTCTGGAAGACGAACCCGACATGCTGGCGCAGTTGCCGGATCAGACCCTGCTGCTGGCTCAACGGGCGGCTCAAATCGACTTTGATGTCGCCCACGACAATGCTGCCGCTCGTAGGCACTTCCAGCAGATTCAGGCAGCGCAGCAGCGTCGTTTTACCCGACCCGCTAGGGCCGATGATCGCTACCACTTCGCCCGGCTCGACCGTCAGGTCAATGCCTTTGAGCACTTCGTTGCCCTTGAATTGCTTGGTCAGTTTTTCAACCGTGATCATGCCTCAGGACTCCACATCGTGGCGGTTGGCCCGTGCTTCCAGGCGATTTTGAAAATGCGCCAGGATGCTGCACAGCACCCAATAGATCACCGCAACGGTGAAATACATGGTGAAAATCTCCAGCGTTCGCGAGGAGATCAGCTGCGCCTGGCGGAACACTTCCGGCACCTGAATGGTGGCGGCCATCGCCGTGTCCTTGACCAGTGAAATAAAGCTGTTGCCCAAGGGCGGCAACGCGGTGCGTGCAGCTTGCGGCAGGATGGCGCGACGCATGGTCTGCGCGCGCGTCATACCAATGCTCGCAGCGGCTTCCCATTGCCCTCGGTCCACCGAACCGATCGCGGCCCGAAGGATTTCGCAGGCATAGGCGGCCATGTTCAGCGACAGGCCGATCAGCGCTGCGGTGATCGCATCCAGTTCAATGCCCAGGTCCGGCAAGCCGTAATAGATCATGAACAGCTGGACGAGCAGCGGCGTGCCACGGAAGAACGACACGTAAACCCTGGCGACGGCGCTGATGACCCAGATCTTCGACAAACGCATCAGTGCCAGGCCGAAGCCCAGCACCAATCCGAAAAACATCGACCCCAGGCTCAAGCCCACCGTGTAATACGCGCCCTTGAGCAGGAAGGGCGCGGAGTCCAGCGCGAGCTGAAGGCTCTCTGGAATCATTTGGTCACGTCAGCCTTGAAGTACTTGTCCGACAGCTTGGCGAGGGTGCCGTCGGCGCGCAGCTTGTCGATGGCCTTGTTGATCGCGTCCAGCAGTTCAGGCTCGCCCTTGCGCAGTGCGACACCGGATTCCTGACGGGAGAACGGTTCGCCGGAAACGGCCAGCTTGTCCTTGGTCTTGGCGACCAGTTCCAGTGCTGCGAGGCGGTCAACGAGGATGGCGTCGATACGGCCGACACGCAGGTCTTGGTATTTAGTCGGATCATCGTCGTAGGTTTTGACGATGGCATCAGGCACGTTGGCTTTCAGCCATTCTTCGTAATTGGTGCCCAGGCCGACACCCACTTTCTTGCCTTTCAGGTCGGCAGCCGTTTTGATCACGCCGACGTCTTTGGTCTGCACCAGGGCCTGAATGCCCGACACGGTGTAGGGTTCGGAGAAGTCGTACTTTTTCTTGCGCTCGTCGGAGATGGTCACCTGATTGACCACGACATCCAGACGCTTGGACTCCAGTGCCGCCAGAATGCCGGCCCACGGCGTGGCCTGCAGCTTGACCTTGACGCCCAGTTCCTTGGCCAGTGCTTCGGAGAACTCCACTTCGAAACCGGTCAGCTTGCCGTCTTCACCCACGAAGCTGAAGGGTGGATAAGTGCCTTCCAGGCCGACATTAAGGGTTCCGTTCTTTTTGATGGTTGCCAGTTGATCACCAGCAACAGCCTGGCTAACCAGACCCGTGCCCAGCACCAGGCTGAAGGCCGACAACAGAAAGGTGCGGCGGATTGCAGACATGTTCATGAAAGTCCCCTGTTTTAATTGGAATGTCAGGCAAGTATCAGACCCGACGAAGCTACGTTGGCATCACGCGTTTATCCAGCTTTTTCAGTCGCCTGCAAGGCTCTGCACGCCGGCTGGCGGCGATCATAAGACTCGAACCCAACGATGAAAAATAATAAAAAGCGGATCGCTTATCAGTTTCTGGAATATGGCGTTCACGCGACGGTTTGCGTGGCAGCGGGACGAAGGCCCTATCCCGCCGAGAAGACGTCTTGATACGCAAACAAAGCTGGCGCGCCGCCGGTGTGGAGAAAGACGATCGGGCCGTCTTCGAAGCGCTGCCGACCAATGCCGTCGAGCAGCCCGGCCATGGCTTTGCCGGTGTACACCGGATCCAGCAACAGCCCTTCATGGCTGGCCACCAGCCGGATTGCCGCCAACGTCCCGGCATTCGGCTCGCCGTATCGTGGGCCGAAGTATTCATCCCACAGCTGCACCTTGAATGCGGCGGGCAATGATTCGCCCAGCAGTTCGACGGTTTGCTCGGCCAACCGCTGAACCTTGGGCGCTTGGGTTTCTTCCGGGCGCGACACGGTCACGCCAATCACCGGAAGCTCAGGCAGTTCTTCCGCCAGGGCCAACGCCAGGCCGCTGTGCGTGCCAGCACTGCCCGACGCGAGGACGACGGCCGCGAATGAGAGACCGCTTTGCTTGATCTGCTCGGCCAGTTCAAAACCGGCCTGCACATAACCCAGTGCGCCCAAGGCATTCGAACCGCCGATCGGCACCAGGTAGGGCTTCTTGCCGCTGAGGCGCAGTCGGCTGGCCAGGGCTTGCAGTTGCTCATCGGCGTTGTCGAGGTTCTCGACCCGTTCGACCTTGGTATCGAACAAATCCAGCAGCAGGCGATTGCCGTTGCCCAGGTAATTGCTGTCGTCGGTTGCAATCGGATTTTCCAGCAGCGCCACACAACCCAGGCCGAGGCGGGCGGCGAGGGCAGCCGTCTGACGCACGTGGTTGGACTGAATGGCACCCGCGGTGATTAATGTGTCGCATCCTTGAGCCAAGGCATCGGCCGCGAGGTATTCCAGCTTGCGCAGCTTGTTGCCGCCCATGGCCAGCGGGGTGATGTCGTCGCGTTTCACGTAAATGTCGCGCCCGGCCCAGGTCGAAAGGCGTTCGAGCTTTTCAAAGGGCGTCGGACCGCCGAGCAATTCCAGACGATTAAAACGGGCGAGCTGTTGTTTGATCATGGTGGCATCGACGGTCTGCAATTGAGTCGCAGGACTATAGGCAGACGTTTCCCACAGGGCAACCGCCCGGCGTCCTCCGTCCTCTGCACAGAAGCCCCACGAAAATAGTTATTTTTTTGCCGCGAAGGGATGTCGTAGAGTGATTCCACTTCGGCCGTTACAGCCTGACTCGCCGTTGAATTGAGGAGAAATCTGCGTGAGCACTATTCCCGACCTGTCCCCGGAATCCTGCGCCGAGGGCGTGACCGGCCACTGGCAACTGCAGCGGATTGTGGGCGAATTGCGCGCCGCGCGTGATGACTGGCGTACCAGCAACGGCAGAATCAGCGGCGAGAAGGGCGGCCGCGAACTGCCTTCCCGCGAGGCCATGCGCGACATTCTCGATGCGCTGTGCGGCGCGCTGTTTCCAATGCGGCTGGGGCCGGTGGACCTGCGCGAAGAGAGCGAGGACTTCTACGTCGGCTACACCCTCGACGTGGCGCTGAACTCGCTGCTCGATCAGGCGCGTCTCGAATTGCGCTACGCCGCCCGGCAGAAAGGCCAGGATGCCAGTTGCGCGGACGTGCATGCGGAACGGCTGATTCAGGATTTCGCCAGCGCGCTGCCGACGATTCGCCGCGTCCTCGACACCGACGTGCTGGCGGCGTACCACGGTGACCCCGCCGCGCGCAGTGTCGACGAGGTGTTGCTGTGCTACCCGGGCATTCTGGCGGTGATTCACCATCGTCTGGCCCATCACCTGTATCACAACGGCTTGCCCCTGCTGGCGCGCATCAGCGCCGAACTGGCTCATTCCGCCACCGGCATCGACATACATCCCGGTGCGCAGATCGGCCCGAGCTTCTTTATCGACCACGGGACCGGCGTGGTCATCGGCGAGACTGCCATCATCGGTGAGCGCGTGCGCATCTATCAGGCCGTTACCCTGGGCGCCAAACGCTTCCCCTCCGATGAAGACGGCCAATTGCTCAAGGGCCATGCCCGTCACCCAATCGTCGAAGATGATGTAGTGATCTATGCCGGCGCCACGATTCTGGGGCGCATCACCATCGGCAAGGGCTCGACCATCGGCGGCAACGTGTGGCTTACGCGCGGCGTCCCGGCAGGCAGCAACGTCAATCAGGCGAGCCTGCAGCACGAGGATGGGTGTTCGAAGTAGCCCGTCATATCGCAAATTTCAGGGTGCGCACACTGGCCTCTTCCCGGCTGAAGCCGGTCCTACTAATCGATCGCGTACGCTTCGTAGGACCGGCTTTAGCCGGGAAGGCGTCGGTCGCCATATCGCCAAGCCTCTATAATTTTCCAGCGTGTTGAAAACCCTCCCGAACCCACGGAACGAAAGGCTTTCGTTGTCCGTCCTACCCTCGCCTGATTAAGCGTCACGCCACCGTGCATTAGTCTCCGGCCGTCTATTCGTGCTTTAATTGAACGTTCAATCAAGTTAAACCGGTGGTTCGCTGCCCGCTGATCTCAGGAGGCCTACCTTTGCCGCATCCACGTTGCATGATCGATCCCCTCGCCCGCGCGGCGGTATTCATATGAATAATTCAAGCGCACCGAACAGCTCGCCTGTTCGCATGAACGGCCCTGTTTTCTATTTCGCTGCCAGCTTCATCCTGATCTTCGGACTGGTCGTGATCGGCTTCCCGGAAGCCTCCGGGGCCTGGTTGCTCGCCGCACAGAACTGGGCCGCCAACACCGTTGGCTGGTACTACATGCTGGCCATGACCCTGTATCTGCTGTTCGTTGTGGTCACTGCGCTGTCCGGCTACGGCAAGATCAAGCTCGGCGCCGACCACGACGAACCCGAATTCAGCTACCTGTCCTGGGCCGGCATGCTGTTCGCCGCCGGGATCAGCATCACGCTGTTCTTCTTCTGCGTGTCCGAGCCGTTGACCCACATGCTGCAGCCGCCGCAGGGTGAGGGCGGGACCACTCAATCGGCACGTCAGGCCATGCAGCTGCTGTTTCTGCATTGGGGCCTGCACGGTTGGGGCGTGTTCGCCTTCGTCGGCATGGCGCTGGCCTACTTCGCCTATCGCCACAACCTGCCGTTGGCATTGCGCTCAGCGCTGTATCCACTGATCGGCAAGCGCATCAACGGCCCGATCGGCTATGCGGTCGACGGGTTTGGCATCATCGCCACCATCTTCGGCCTCGGTGCTGACATGGGGTTCGGTGTACTGCACCTGAATTCAGGGCTCGACTACCTGTTCAACGTGCCGCACACCCAATGGATTCAGGTCGGTTTGATCACCCTGATGATGGGTGCGGCCATCCTGGTGGCCATTGCGGGCGTCGACAAAGGCGTGCGCGTCATGTCCGACATCAACATGCTGCTGGCCTGCGCGCTGCTGCTGTTCGTATTGTTTGCCGGACCCACGCAGCACCTGCTCAATACGCTGGTGCAGAACATCGGCGATTACCTCGGCGCGTTGCCGGTCAAGAGCTTCGACGTCTATGCGTACGATGGCCCGAGTGACTGGCTGGGTGGCTGGACCGTGTTCTATTGGGCGTGGTGGATTGCCTGGTCGCCGTTCGTGGGTCTGTTCATCGCGCGTATCTCCCGTGGTCGCACCATTCGTGAATTCGTTTGCGGCGTGCTGCTGATCCCGCTGGGCTTCACCCTCGCGTGGATGTCGATCTTTGGTAACAGCGCCATCGACCTGGTGCTGAACCACGGCATGGCTGCGTTGGGCCAGTCGGCTATCGACGACCCGTCGATGACCCTGTACCTGATGCTGCAGACGTACCCGTGGAGCCGGACGGTCATTGCCGTGACGGTGTTCATCAGCTTCGTGTTCTTCGTGACTTCGGCCGACTCCGGCACCGTGGTGCTGTCGACGCTTTCTGCCAAAGGCGGCAGCCCGGACGAAGACGGCCCGAAATGGCTGCGTGTGTTCTGGGGCGTGATGACGGCGCTGATCACCAGCGGCTTGCTGTTTTCGGGCAGCATCGATGCGCTGAAGTCTGCGGTGGTGCTGACCTCATTGCCGTTTTCGCTGATTCTGCTGCTGATGATGTGGGGGCTGCACAAGGCGTTCTACATGGAGTCCCAGCGCCAGATCGCTCAGCTGTACTCACTGGCACCGGTCTCCGGATCCCGACGTGGCGGCTGGCGTCAGCGTCTGACTCAGGCCGTGGCGTTCCCGTCCCGTGATGAGGTTTACCGCTTCCTCGACCAGACCGTACGCCCGGCGATTGAAGAAGTGACGGCAGTGTTCGTCGAGAAGGGCCTGACCGTCGTGACTCAGCCGGATCCGGCCAACGACACCGTGGGCCTGGAAATCGGCCACGGTGAAGAGCGTCCGTTCGTGTACCAAGTGACCATGCGTGGCTACTTCACGCCGTCCTTCGCACGCGGCGGCATGGGCTCCAAACAGCTGAACAACCGCCGTTATTACCGCGCCGAAGTGCACTTGAGCGAGGGCAGTCAGGACTACGACCTGGTGGGCTACACCAAGGAACAGGTCATCAACGACATCCTCGACCAGTACGAGCGCCACCTGCAGTTCCTGCACCTGGTGCGTTGAGGCTGCTTCTTTTGTAGAAAAACACGTGCCCGCGAGGGCGTCGTGTCAGTCACCCCAACCGGGACTGACACGACGCCCTTGTGGGCACGCTTGCTTTTACACCCTCGATTTCTGTTTAAGCCAAGCCACCATTGGCCCGCAGCACTTGACCATTCACCCAGCCTGAATCCGGGCCGGCCAGAAAGGACACAACGCTGGCGATATCCTCAGGCTGGCCCAGGCGCTGCAACGGCGGCATGGTGGCAAAGTGCTGGATTTGCTCCTCGGTTTTGCCTTCCAGGAACAGCTCGGTCGCCACCGGCCCCGGCGCGACGGCATTCACCGTGATATTCCGCCCGCGCAGCTCCTTGGCGAACACATGGGTAAAGGCTTCGACGGCCGCCTTGGTCGCGTTATAGATCGCGTAGCCCGGCAGGTTCAGCGCCAGCGCAGTGGTGGAGAAATTGATGATGCGACCGCCGTCGTTCATCCGCGCGCTGGCTTCGCGCAAGGTGTTGAAGGTGCCTCGGGTGTTGATGTTGAACGCCTGATCGAATTGCTCATCGCTGGTGTCTGCCAGCGGCAGTGCCTTCATGACGCCGGCGTTATTGATTAGCACATTGACCTTGCCCAGCTTCGCTTCCGTTTGCTCGAACAGTTCGTGGACCTCGTCAGCCTTGGCAACGTCGGCTTTGATCGCGATCGCCTGACCGCCGTCGGCATTGAGCTGCCCAATGAGGGCGTCCGCCTCCGCCGCGCTGCTGGCGTAATTCACGACCACCGCGAAACCGTCGTGGCTCAAGCGCCGGGCGATTTCCGCGCCGATACCACGGGAGGCGCCGGTGACGATGGCGACCGGACGGGGGATGTGTGGAGTGGACTGCGTCATGGTGAGGCTCCGATTCATTTGAAAGTGAGTGCAGCTTCACATGGCGGACCGCGTTGATAAACGCCGCAGAAACGCCTTCATTGTTCTGCTGCAGCGAACAATGTAATGGCTGTGGTTATCTGTCAGCCCTGAAGCGTAGCGTTCGTCCACTCTCTTGAACCCCCTCGCCGCAGAGAAATCCGAGTAATCTCGCAGGTTCGTTTTGTGACCGACTTCCCTACAAGAAAGAGAGGACTGGATGACTTACATCGCTGCCGAAAACCGTTATGAACGCATTCCCTATCGTCGCGTAGGCCGCAGTGGCTTGGTGCTGCCAGCGCTCTCCATGGGTCTGTGGCACAACTTCGGTGACAGCACGCCGATCGACACCCAGCGTGCGATGCTGCGCACGGCCTTCGATCTGGGTATCAACCACTTCGACCTCGCTAATAACTATGGCCCGCCCTACGGCAGTGCCGAAATCAACTTCGGTCGCCTGCTCAAGGAAGACTTCAAGCAATACCGCGACGAACTGATTATCTCCAGCAAAGCCGGCTGGGACATGTGGCCAGGGCCTTACGGTCAGGGCGGCGGATCACGCAAGTACGTGCTCGCCAGCCTCGACCAGAGCCTGCAGCGCATGGGTCTGGACTACGTCGATATCTTCTATTCCCACCGCTTCGACCCGGACACCCCGCTGGAAGAAACCGCAAGTGCGCTGGCCACGGCCGTGCAGCAAGGCAAGGCGCTGTATATCGGGATTTCGTCGTATTCGGGCGCCAAAACCCGAGAAATCGCAGGCCTGCTGAAAGAGTGGAAAGTGCCGCTGCTGATTCATCAGCCGGCCTATAACCTGCTCAATCGCTGGGTAGAAAAAGACCTGTTGGACACCACCGAAGAACTCGGCTCGGGCGTTATCGCGTTTACCGCACTGGCTCAGGGACTGCTCTCGGACAAATACCTGAACGGCATTCCAAAGGACGCACGGGTCAACCGTCCCGGTGGCGGCTCGCTACAGGCGGCGCATTTGTCGGAGCAGAACATCGAGCACGTGCGTGCGCTGAACGAGATCGCCAAGCGTCGCGGTCAGAGCCTGGCGCAGATGGCACTGGCCTGGACACTGCGCGATCCGCGCGTCACGTCCGCACTGATCGGCGCAAGCCGTCCGGAGCAGATCATCGAGAACGTCGGCGCCCTCGACAATCTTGAGTTCAGTCAGGAAGAACTGGCCGAGATCGACCGGTTTGCGGTGGAAGGCGGGATTAACCTGTGGGAGAAGCCGTCGTCGGCGGAGTAAAGGGCTCACTTCGCTGGGGGCGGGCGTAGTTCACCGCCCCCAGCGGTGCTCGCCAGCTCACCGTCAGGTAAAGCTTGCCTCGATCCGGCACCAGCTGTGCCGGAGCGTTGGCTGGGCGCCAGGCGATGACGAAGAAGGGCACTTGAACCGCCGGATCGCTATTCATGACGGCAGACTGCCTTCTCTGACCAGCGGATCTGTCGAGTTTTCGCGGGTGATTGGCCAGTAGGGCTGTGCAAACGGGGCAGGCGCTCGAAGCTGAGGGTCATCTGGTGCCTGTTGATGGTACTCGGGATGATGGTGCTGATAGTCCAAGGCTGCCTGAACCAGGCATGCATCGCTGAAGCGTGGTCCCCAGAACGCGGCGTTTATCGGCAACTGCCTGGTGATGCCAGTACTCCCATGGCCGATGGGAAATGTTACCATTGGCCATCCCAGTGCATTGGGCAGATCGTAATAGCGCCGTTGATTTTGCAATCCGAAGGGCTCGCCCAGTCCCATTCGAAACCCCACATGCGCGCCCAATGGCATGACCACCATGAAATCCACGCCCGCTTCATCCAGGGCGTCTTGCCATAAAGCCATTTGCGCGCGACGTCGCTGCTCCGCCTCTATTCGCACTGAGCATGGCATCTGTTCTATGACAGGGTGGGTAAATGCCGTGCCGTAGTAGCGCAGAAGTGTTTCCTTGTCCTCGTCGGGTCGACCCGCGGCAAAGTCTTCGACGGCTTGCCAGTAATTTGCTTCGTATTGCTGGCAGTAAGTCGTCGCCATTGCTGGCGTTACAGGTGTGTAGGGGTTTTCAATCGTCCATAGGATGGGTCCTGCGTAATAAAGACGGTTCGCCTCATCGGCCATGTTCACTCCGTCAAAGTCGATCACTCTGGCACCGAGCTGCTGCAACTGCTGTTTGAAGCGCTCAAACGCCAGTCCATAGTCGGGGTCGTAGGTTTGTCCCGGAGGAGTGACTAAGTCTGACATCCAGTCAGTCTGCGGCACGCCGATCGTCAGTCCCGCCAGTGGGGTATCCCCCGGACGTGGTGCGGTCGGCATCTCTGGAAACGGCAGCGGCGTATACAGCGTCTGCGGATCGCCAATGGGGTCAGGGCCTTGTATTGCGGCAAGAAGATGAGCGGCGTCCTGTACTGAGCGTGCCATCGGACCGACTACATCCCAACCTATGCGCAAGGGCATCAGGCCGCCGGTCGATACGTACCCCAGTGACGGCTTGATGGCGCTGGCACCGTTGGCAGCGGCCGGAATGATCATGGAGCCGCCGGTCTCCTCACCAAGCGTTGCGACACACAGCCGAGCGATCGGGGCAATAGCGGATCCGGAGCTGGATCCGCCGGGCACTTTGTTCACATCCCAGGCGTTACACCCAAAATCACCGTCGGTGCTGCCTGAAAAGCGTGAGCAAATGGTATGACCCAGCACGACAGCCCCCGCATCGCGCAAGCGAGCGACGGCGGTGGCATTGCGAAGTGCGAAATTGGTACCGAATTCCGGTGCGCCATTCTTGCTCTCAAGGCCGACGATGCCTATGGAGTCCTTGACGCCAACGGGTATTCCGCAAAGCATCGGCGCGATGCCACGCGGATCATCCGGATTGTTGATCCATTCATCAGCGTCTTGTGATTGGGCGAGCGCCTGCTCGCGATCAATACGCACAAAGGCGTTATAGCCGCCATTGTCGTTGTAGGTCTCAAACGGACCATTGAGCTGATCAATGCGCTCAAGATAGGCGAGGGTGATTTGCCGGGACGTCAGTTCGCCAGTGCGCAGCAATGCGGCCATTTCGACGAGCGAATAGTCGACCAGGCGCGCCTGACTTTTGATTTGCCGGCGTTGAAATCGTTGGCCGATGCCCCATTGAAAGGCGTATTGCCAGAATCGGTTCATGTGATTGAGCTCCCTGTCTCAATGGTCGAGACTTCAGGAGCTAATCACTGTTGTCGTACGGCGTAAACTGTCACAAATGACAGCTCACTCAGGCCTCATCACCCTCGTCGTCATCCCCGCCATCGATCTTCATGCCCAACTCCTTGATCTTGCGGGTCAAGGTATTGCGGCCCCAGCCCAGCAGCACGGCGGCGTCGCGACGACGGCCGGCGGTGTGCTTGAGCGCGGTCTCGATCATGATGCGTTCGAACGTCGGCACGGCACTGTCCAGCAGGCTGGATTGACCGCGGGCCAGCGCCTGATCGGCCCATTGGCGCAGCGCTTGTTCCCAGTTGGTCACCGGGGCAGCATCCTGCGGCAGGCTCAGCAGTTCAGGCGGCAGATCGCTGACATGCACTTCGCGGCCCGACGCCATCACCGTGATCCAGCGACAGGTGTTTTCCAGCTGACGGACATTACCCGGCCACGGCAGGTGCTTGAGGTATTCCTCGGTTTCCGCCTTCAGCAGCTTCGGCTCAACCGCCAGTTCCTGCGCAGCGCGGCTGAGGAAGTGGCGCGCCAGCGTCGGAATGTCTTCGCGACGGTCGGACATGCGCGGGATGTGAATGCGGATCACGTTCAGGCGGTGGAACAAGTCCTCGCGGAACTTGCCGGCCTGGACCAGGGTTTCCAGATTCTGGTGGGTCGCCGCAATGATGCGCACGTCGACTTTGACCGGCACGTGGCCGCCAACGCGGTAGAACTCCCCGTCAGCCAATACGCGCAGCAACCGGGTCTGGGTATCGGCTGGCATGTCGCCGATTTCATCGAGAAACAGGGTGCCGCCGTCGGCCTGCTCGAAACGTCCGCGCCGCAGGTTCGCCGCGCCAGTGAACGCACCTTTTTCATGGCCGAACAGCTCGGACTCCATCAAGTCTTTCGGAATCGCCGCCATGTTCAGCGCAATGAACGGCGAAGCCGAGCGCGGGCTGTGGCGGTGCAGGGCGTGGGCAACCAGCTCTTTACCGGTCCCGGACTCGCCGTTGATCAGCACGGTGATGTTGGAGTGGCTCAGACGGCCGATGGCGCGAAACACCTCCTGCATCGCCGGCGCTTCGCCGATGATTTCCGGGGTGCGGGTCAAGGTTGGCGGAACGGCCAGCCCCTGCTGCTCCTGAGCGTGCTGATTGGCGCGTTTGACCAGCGAAACGGCTTCGTCAACGTCGAACGGCTTGGGCAGGTATTCGAACGCACCGCCCTGATAGGACGCCACGGCGCTGTCGAGGTCCGAGTGAGCGGTCATGATGATGACCGGCAGGCGCGGATGCTGTTCGCGAATGCGCGCCAGCAAATCCAGGCCGCTGGCGCCGGGCATGCGGATGTCGGAAATGATTACGTCCGGTTGCTGACGGGCCAGGCGGCTCATCACGCCATCGGCGCTGTCGAAACTCTGCGTGGTCATGCCCTCTTGCTGCAGGGCTTTCTCCAGTACCCAGCGGATGGAACGGTCGTCATCGACGATCCAGACAGTTTCACTACGGCTCATGTCGACGCTGCTCCTTGTTCCAGCGGCAGGAAGATCGAGAATGTTGTATGGCCAGGGTGGCTATCACACTCGATCAGCCCCTGGTGCTGACTGATGATGTTCTGGGTAATGGCAAGGCCCAGCCCGGTGCCATCCGGGCGGCCGCTGACCATGGGGTAAAAAATGGTTTCTTGCAGCTCCGGTGGAATGCCGGGGCCGTTGTCGATGATTTCGATCTTGCTGACCAGACGATGGCGCACGTGACCGATGGTGAACTGGCGCATGGCGCGAGTGCGCAGGCTGATGCGGCCCAGACGCAGCTCGTTCTGGCTGCTGATGGCTTGCATGGCGTTGCGCACGATGTTGAGCACCGCCTGAATCATCTGCTCGCGGTCGATCAGCACATCGGGAATGCTCGGATCGTAGTCGCGCACAATGGTGATGCAACCCTGGCTCTCGGCTTCGACCAGGCTGCACACGCGCTCGAGCACTTCATGCACGTTGGTCATCGCCAGCATCGGCAGCTTGTTCGAGCCCAGCATGCGGTCCACCAAATTACGCAGGCGGTCGGCCTCTTCGATGATGACGTTGGTGTAGTCCTTGAGGCTCTCCTCCGGCAGCTCGCGTGCCAGCAACTGCGCGGCGCCGCGAATCCCGCCGAGGGGGTTCTTGATTTCATGGGCCAGGCCACGCACCAGCATTTTGGTGGTTTCCTGCTTGGACAGCTGAGCCTCTTCCTTGGTGATCCGCAGCAAGCGGTCACGGGGATGGACTTCCAGCAGCAGCATGGTCTCGGCCTGGGAAAGAATCGGGGTGACGGCGTAATCGACCGTGAGCGTCTGGCCGGTGAGGGCGGTCAGCATGGCCTCACGCTTGGTAAACGGATGCGCCTGTTCGACTGCCTGACGAAGCGAACTCAGCGCTTCGGCAGATTCGGTGAACAGCTCGCTGATGAATTGTCCGTGGCTGCGCTGACCGCTGATGGCCAGCAGCATTTCAGCGGCAGGATTCATGTACTCGAGGCGCAGGTCCGAGTTGAGCAGAATCGTGGCAGTGGTCAGGTTGTCGAGTAACAACCGATGCAACGCATCGCTGATAGTCATGAATCCCGGTGACCTCTTTTGGCTCTATGCACACGGGCTGGGCCGTGAGTGCAGGCTCTGATTGGTCTTGGCCAGCGTATGGAAACCGCTGAAACGTGTGATGTGCTCGCGCATTCATTACAAAATGCAAAAACCAAACCAAGGCTCCGAAAAGAAGCGCGGATCGAGCAATTGCGAGCGTTTTTTGCACGGCAGGCCCGGCGACAGTGCATGGATTCCTGAATGCCGAACCAAAATGGGCTTTTAAGGCGAAACCTTGTTCAGGTTGCGCACCACAATGGAGCATAGCCGGAAAGGCCAGGTTTAGCGGAAGAACGGAAAGAAGCTCGACTCTTCTTCCGGCTTGTCCTTGATGGGGCACTCGGGACGCACGCCGTAATCATCGGTTTTGCAGGGCTGTGCGAGTCGCTTCTGGGCCAGAGAGATGCGTATCAGGTGAAAGGGCTGATTGGGGGTTCGCTCCAGCACTCGACCGTATGGATCAATGATCTCCACGGACAACTGGTGAGTGCCGCGGTCGATGTTCGTCAGCGGAAAAACCGGGCTGCGCGTCGGCTCGCCATAGGGCTTGCTGTCGAGCAGTAACCGGTACACGTGGCCTGGCTGCAACTCGGGATCGTTGCTGACGGTGACGTTCAGGTTGCCTTCAATGTCGCGGATCGTGCTGTCGGGTTCCGGCGCCAGAATGCGCAGCAGCTGATAATGAAAGATGGGACTCGCCGCTGGCTTCGATTTGGATGCCCGACTGGGTGCTTTAGTGGGCTGATCGACCCGGTTGGTCGGCGCAATGTCGACCCTCTTCGCGTTGCGGTGAGGCTGATCGGTGAAGACCCGATTGCCGTCCGCATCGACGTAGGTATACACCTCGGCAAGGACGGATTGGCTCACGCCGAACAGCAGGCACAGGGAAATGGCCAACCGACAAAGGTGTTTAAGGTCTGCCGACATGGACTCGCTGCACTGTCAGGTTGACCGTCTCGCTTTGCTGGATTGAACGCTGGTTTTCCAGCACCTGAACCGAAAAGCTGTGCTCGCCCCGGTCAAGCTCCATGACCTGCAGCCGCGGAATGTTGGTGGGCTGGCCGTAGGGCGCGCCATCCACAATCAACTGCAGCAAATGTCCGGGCTGTAAACGAGGCTCTATGGCGACACCAACGGTGAACGAGCCGTTGTTGGCGCGGAGCGCTTCGTCCTGGGGCAAGTCTTTCAGCGCGAGCACCTGATAGGCAGCGGCGCTTTGCTGGTTCTGGGTTTGGTTCTGGTTCTGCGTCGCGGGCAGTGGCGGCGGTGGGGCAGGCACGACGGTTTCGACGCTATTGAGTGGCGGCAACTCGACGGTTTCGGCTTTGGTGCCGTTCGGCGGCTGATTGCTGTACGCCGTGTTCCCGGAGGCATCGGTGTATTTGTAGATCTGCGCGGCAGCAGGCAGTGCAAACACCAGCAACAGAAGGGCGAGACATTGACGCATGAACACTCCAGTGCAGCGATCAGGACAACCAACAATGGTGCCGCGCTGAATGCATGGCGCGGCACGGGTCAGCATAGAGGATTACTGATCAAGGGTGTCATTCGGGAAGCGGACCCGCGTGCCTGCTCACTGGCTTGCCGTGGTCCGGCAAAGGTCGCCTGCCGCCCGTTGCAGTGCGGTCACGATGACGGGATCACTTGCCTGTCGCTGGATTTCCGACTGCACCCAACCTGGGCATTTGGCATCGCTGCGGTAAGGCTGAAACGCCGAGTAACTTTGCATCAACACCGGCAGCAGCGTATCCAGCCGACCCCGTATGCCATCGGTCAGGTTGACGTCTGGCTTCTCCGGAGAGTGACCGGTGTCGCGCCACTGTTCGAGGCGCGCATATTGCACCATCTTGTTGGCTTCCATCTGGGCGGTCATGAAATCGCGTACGTCGTCGGCGCCCAACTTGAATTCACTCGCCCGTGATTCGGCGTTCTCAATCACCTGACGCTCGCGCTCACTGTCCTGAACCGGCTTGCCGCTGTGCCATTTGCTGCGCGCCACGTCATTGGCGATTTCCAACCGTTGCTCCATGGCCGCGATCAGCGGTTGAAGCTGCGCAGGAGGTTGCTGAGCAGGCGCCGCGTGAAGGCTGGTGGATACCAGGCCGCAGGCTAACGCAGCGAGTTGGAGCTGTTTAAGCATTGTCATGTCCTCACGTATGACCAAGCGATCACTGTTTAACATTTTGGCTGGTAGAAAGTGGCATTCCCTGTGTTCCGGCGTAAAAAACGACGAGTTCCACTGCGGTGTCCCCCGTCAGGCCTCGATGCTGCCTGTTGACCATTTCAGGCAGGACATCCCCTGGCTTGAGCAGAATCGATTTGCCACCTTCGAGGGTTTCCACCGTGAGATTGCCGGACACGACATAGGCCGCATTCGGCATCGGATGCTCGTGCCATTTGAGGGCAGTGTTGGCGGGGATTTTGATGTTGAGGACAGTCAGCTCAGGCTTGCCGACGGGGTAGGCTTCATAGGCTGTTCCGTCCCAGGAACTTGAGCTTTTGAGCAGAACGGTGGATTCGACCGTTGAGACCGGAACGGAGCTGGACGTTTGCGCGGTGGCGCATCCGCCAAGGGCGATCATCGCCAGCAGCAGGCAAGCGGGAGTGACGTTGAACATGAACGAAATCCTTGTGTTTTGAAGGCAGAAACACAAGGTTGCCGGAAACGTCGTTCCCATCTGCGGTACATATTTATAGCTGTATGGCGACCGAGCAATACGCGCCCAGTAACAAAAAAGGCCTCCCGAAGGAGGCCTCTTGTTCACGCGGCTCTCGCCGGCGCGACTGGATCAGCAGCTGTAGTACAGCTCGTATTCCAGTGGGTGTACGAAGGTGCGCACTTTGATTTCTTCTTCGGATTTCAACGCGATGTAAGCGTCGATGAAGTCGTCGCTGAATACGCCGCCTTTGGTCAGGAACGCACGACCTTTGTCCAGCTCTTCCAGGGCTTCTTTCAGGCTGCCGCAAACTTGCGGGATCTCTTTCGCCTCTTCAGGCGGCAGGTCGTACAGGTTTTTGTCGGCCGCATCGCCAGGGTGGATCTTGTTCTGGATGCCGTCCAGGCCAGCCATCAACAGGGCAGCGAACGCCAGGTACGGGTTGGCTGCCGGGTCCGGGAAACGTGCTTCGATACGACGGCCTTTAGGGCTGTTGACGTAAGGAATACGGATCGATGCCGAACGGTTACGAGCCGAGTAGGCCAGCATGACCGGCGCTTCGAAGCCTGGAACCAGACGCTTGTACGAGTTGGTTGCCGGGTTGGTGAAGCCGTTCAGGGCCTTGCCGTGTTTGATGATGCCGCCGATGAAGTACAGAGCCGTGTCGGACAGGCCGGCATAACCTTCGCCCGCAAAGGTGTTCTTGCCATCTTTGGAGATGGACATGTGAACGTGCATACCCGAACCGTTATCGCCGTACAGAGGCTTGGGCATGAAGGTAGCGGTGCGGCCGTAAGCGTCGGCAACGTTGTGCACGACGTATTTCAGGGTCTGAACTTCGTCAGCCTTTTTAACCAGCGTGTTGAATTTCACGCCGATTTCGTTCTGGCCAGCGGTTGCCACTTCGTGGTGGTGAACTTCGACGACCTGGCCCATTTCTTCCAAAGCGTTGCACATTGCGGTGCGGATTTCGTGGTCGTGGTCGAACGGTGGAACCGGGAAGTAGCCGCCTTTGATGCCTGGACGGTGGCCCTTGTTACCGCCTTCGATGTCAGCGTCGGACATCCACGAACCTTGTTCGGAGTAGATTTTGAACATGGAGCCGGAGATGTCGGACTTGAATTTCACTTCGTCGAAGATGAAGAATTCTGGCTCAGGGCCGGCGAATACAGTGTCACCGATACCGGTCGACTTCAGGTATTCCTCGGCGCGGTGAGCAATGGCGCGCGGGTCGCGATCATAACCTTGCATGGTCGAAGGTTCGATGATGTCGCAAACCAGGATCAGTGTAGGCTCTTCGGTGAACGGATCCAGCACGGCGGTTTCGTCGTCCGGCAGCAGGATCATGTCGGAGGCTTCAATACCTTTCCAACCCGAGATGGAGGAACCGTCGAACATTTTGCCGACTTCGAAGAAGTCGTCTTCCAGCGCATCGCGGGCCGGCATGGTCACGTGGTGCTGAGTGCCTTTGGTGTCCGTGAAGCGCAGATCAATCCATTTAACGTCATGATCTTTGATGAGTTGAACCGACTTCGACATGTTGTCCTCCGGGGTGGATTAGGGCCTGAGTAGTGGTTGGCCCTTCAATTTGGGTGATGCCGGACGCGATACTCGACCAAGGCAACCTGCCTCACAAGGGAGCAATTTGCATGCCAGTGCCCTGTGTTGGGTTTTCCGCGGGAATAGCTGCCTTTAACCGCGTTAAACGTCGCATATTCGAAAACCGACGCACTCTTATGGTGCCAAGTAATTGTATACAGGGCCGTTTTGGTGCGCGGACGATTGGCCGTACGATAACTGGTTAAACCTTGAGCAATTTCCGCTATAATCCGCGCCCCCCTTTTTCGACCGGGACCTAGCGCGCTGTTTTCATGAAATTAATCGTCAAAGTCTTCCCAGAAATCACTATCAAAAGCCGGCCTGTGCGCAAGCGCTTCATCAAACAGCTGGCCAAGAACATCCGTACGGTGCTCCGCGATCTGGACCCGGCGTTGGTGGTGGATGGCGTGTGGGACAACCTTGAGGTCGAAACCAGGGTCGAGGATGCCAAAGTCCTGCGCGAGATCACCGAGCGGCTCAGCTGCATGCCCGGCATCACGCACTTTCTGCAGGTTGACCAGTATCCGCTGGGCGACATGGAAGACATTTACGAGAAGTGCAAGCTGCACTTCGGCGACGCGCTCCCCGGCAAGATTTTCGGGGTGCGCTGCAAGCGTGCGGGCCATCATGACTTCAGCTCCATGGACGTCGAGAAGTATGTCGGCAGCAAGCTGCGTCGTGAATGCAACGCCGCCGGCATTTCGCTGAAAGCCCCGGAAGTCGAAGTCAGAATCGAGATTCGGGATCAGCGACTGTTCGTGATCCACAGCCAGCACAACGGCATCGGCGGTTATCCGCTGGGTTCGCTTGAACAGACCCTGATCCTGATGTCCGGTGGCTTTGACTCAACCGTGGCGGCGTACCAGATCATGCGTCGCGGCCTGATGAGCCACTTCTGCTTCTTCAATCTGGGCGGACGTGCCCACGAGCTGGGGGTGATGGAAGTCGCGCACTTCATCTGGAAGAAGTACGGCAGCTCACAGCGGGTGCTGTTCGTCAGCGTACCGTTCGAGGAAGTTCTGGGAGAAATTCTCGGAAAAGTCGATAACAGTCATATGGGCGTAGTATTGAAGCGTATGATGTTGCGCGCTGCGACCAACATTGCCGACCGGCTGGAAATCGACGCGCTTGTGACAGGCGAGGCGATTTCCCAGGTGTCCAGCCAGACGCTGCCCAACCTGTCGGTCATCGATTGCGTGACAGAGAAGCTGGTCCTGCGACCGCTGATCGCCAGTCACAAGCAGGACATCATCGACCTGGCCGACCAGATCGGCACCGGCGATTTTGCCCGGCACATGCCCGAATACTGCGGTGTGATCTCGGTGAATCCGAAGACCGCCGCCAAGCGCAATCGGGTCGAGCACGAAGAAAAATCGTTCGACATGGCCGTGCTCGAGCGTGCGCTCGAAAACGCTCGCCTGGTACCGATCGATCGCGTGATCGAGGAATTGGGGCAGGACGTTCAGATTGAAGAAGTCAGTCAGGCGCTGGCGGGGCAAGTGGTCATCGACATCCGTCACCCGGATGACGCTGAAGACCGCCCGCTGGCGCTGACTGGCGTCGAAGTACAAACGCTGCCGTTCTTTGCATTGAACAGCCGTTTCAAGGAACTGGATGACACGCGCCAGTACCTGCTCTATTGCGACAAAGGCGTCATGAGTCGCCTGCATGCTCATCATCTGCTCAGTGAGGGGCATGCCAATGTGCGCGTTTATCGACCGAGCTAAGTGCCCGGGGCTGTTTGCCTGTGGCTTGCGTCACCGGCCCCCCGACACCAGTCGTCAGCCGTAACGGCTTTCGCCGGCTCCACCGTTCATAGCTGCCTACAATCAGACAGCTGACCGAATCCTCTGATCGAGATACACAAGTGATCGAAAATCTACGCAACATCGCCATCATTGCTCACGTTGACCACGGTAAAACTACCCTCGTCGACAAGCTTCTGCGCCAGTCCGGCACCCTTGAGCGCAACGAGCTCAACGACGAACGCGTGATGGACTCCAACGACCAGGAAAAAGAGCGCGGTATTACCATTCTCGCGAAGAACACCGCGATCAACTGGAATGGCTACCACATCAACATCGTTGATACCCCGGGCCACGCCGACTTCGGTGGTGAAGTAGAGCGCGTGATGTCGATGGTTGACTCCGTTCTGCTGCTGGTCGACGCTCAAGACGGCCCTATGCCGCAAACCCGTTTCGTGACCAAGAAGGCTTTCGAAGCCGGCCTGCGTCCGATCGTGTGCATCAACAAGGTTGACCGTCCAGGCGCGCGTCCGGACTGGGTTCTGGACCAGATCTTCGACCTGTTCGACAACCTCGGTGCTACCGAAGAACAGCTGGACTTCAAAGTCGTCTACGCCTCGGCCCTGAACGGCATTGCCGGTCTGGATCACACCGACATGGCTGAAGACATGACCCCGCTGTACCAGTCGATCGTCGACAACGTACCTGCGCCGAAAGTCGACCGTGACGGTCCGTTCCAGATGCAGATCTCGGCACTGGACTACAACAGCTTCCTGGGCGTCATCGGTGTTGGCCGTATTGCTCGTGGCCGCGTCAAGCCGAACACCCCGGTTGTCGCGATCGGTGCTGACGGCAAGCGCCGCAACGGCCGTATCCTGAAACTGATGGGTCACCACGGTCTGCACCGCATCGATGTAGAAGAAGCTGCCGCTGGCGACATCGTCTGCATCAGCGGTATGGACTCGCTGTTCATCTCCGACACTCTGTGCCACCCGGACGCAGTTGAAGCGATGAAGCCGCTGACCGTTGACGAACCGACCGTTTCGATGACCTTCCAGGTCAACGACTCGCCGTTCTGCGGTAAAGAAGGCAAGTTCGTGACCTCCCGTAACATCAAGGAGCGTCTGGACAAAGAGCTGCTGTACAACGTTGCTCTGCGCGTTGAAGAAGGCGACTCGGCTGACAAGTTCAAGGTCTCGGGCCGTGGTGAGCTGCACTTGTCGGTACTGATCGAAACCATGCGTCGCGAAGGCTTCGAAATGGGTGTTGGTCGTCCTGAAGTGATCATCCGTCAGGTAGACGGCGTGAAGCAGGAACCGTTTGAAAACGTGACCATCGATACCCCGGAAGAATCCCAGGGCAAGGTCATGGAAGAGATGGGTCTGCGTAAGGGCGACCTGACTAACATGGTGCCGGATGGCAAAGGCCGTGTGCGTCTGGAATACAACATCCCTGCTCGTGGCCTGATTGGTTTCC
Organism: Pseudomonas sp. W2-17; assembly: GCF_041060445.1. Classification (NCBI taxonomy): domain Bacteria; kingdom Pseudomonadati; phylum Pseudomonadota; class Gammaproteobacteria; order Pseudomonadales; family Pseudomonadaceae; genus Pseudomonas; species Pseudomonas sp. W2-17. The sequence continues at coordinate 90,245 of NZ_JAUFNS010000014.1, forward strand.
GTAACCAGTTCCTGACCCTGACCAACGGTGCTGGCATCCTGACCTCGATCTTCGACCGCTACGACACCATGAAGTCAGGCGACATGTCCGGTCGTCAGAACGGCGTTCTGGTATCGGTTGAAACCGGCAAGGCACTGACCTACTCCCTGGAAACCCTGCAGGCGCGCGGCAAGCTGTTCGTCGAGCACGGTCAGGAGATCTACAACGGTCAGATCGTTGGCTTGAACAGCCGCGACAACGACATGGGCGTCAACCCAACCAAAGGCAAGAAGCTCGATAACATGCGTGCTTCGGGCAAAGACGAGACCATCGCTCTGGTTCCACCGGTCAAGTTCACTCTGGAACAGGCTCTGGAATTCATCCAGGACGACGAGCTGTGCGAAGTCACCCCTAAGTCGATCCGTCTTCGCAAGAAGATCCTCGACGAAGGCGAGCGTACCCGCGCTGCCAAGAAAGCCAAGGCGTAACTAGCCCCGGCTGAACGAAAACGCCCCCGGTCGAAAGGCCGGGGGCGTTTTTGTTTGTTTGACTTTTGGTTTGGCCGGTGCCGATGCTGTGAGGGCTATGTCGCTCAATCCAGCCTCTTCCCGGCTAAAGCCGGTCCCACCTAGGTGCGGCTCAGAACTTCAACGGCACCCGGCCGGAGTTCGAGTTCAGCGTGCCGGTGCTTTCGCGCACGACTTCTTTCGGCTTGTACGCGCAATAACCCGGGCGAGGGCCGATCTTCGGGTGATTGCGGCAGGTGTCGGGGCGTTTGTCGTAGATGGTGCACAGCCGGCTCTTGCGATCCAGGTACAGGCAGTCGTTGTTGCTCATGCGCTGCAGGGTGAAGATCCCGGACTTCTGATTGAAGCGCTCGACGATCCCTTCCTTCTGCAGCCGCTTGGCGATGTTCTTCGGGTTATCGCCCTGTTCGAACTCGTCAACGATGCCGATGCGGATCAGGTCCTTGATCTTCACTTCCACAGGCAGCGTGCAGCAGCTGGAAACGCAGCCCCCGCACATATAGCTGGAGTATTTCTGCCAGGTCTCGATGCGGTCGAGTTCTGCAGCGGCGATCAAGGTGGGTTTCATGCGCGTGTGCTTCCGGGTGTATCGGGCGCGCGATCATACCGGTCCGCGCGCAATTCCCCTACCGCAAAATGATTGAAGCGACTGTCGGCAGCTCGCCGCCCGACCAGTCGTATGGCTCATTTCAGACCAGCACGGTCTTCGCCAATGCCTCGACTTGCTCCTGCCGCTCGCTCTGATTCAGCTTCGCCCCCGGATTCAGCGCCGACCATTGCGGATGCGCTCGCGCCTTGTGCAGCGCCTCTGGCAGCTTGCCTTCGCGCCAGGTTTTGTTGAGAGGAGCGGTCAGTTTGATGCTGTCCATCGCGGCATGTCCCCGGACTTCCAGCGCTTGCAGCAACTGCCGTTGGCGCAGCGCCAACAGTCGCAGCACGGCATCGTCAACAGTCAGTTCGCGCTGCCCCTTGAATTTGTCCATCAGCCGGCCGCCGTAACTGCGCGCTGTTTGCAGAGCGCCGCCGGCAATCGCGCCGACCAGTGCCGCCGCACCCAGTGTGATGCCGCCGACCAGCAAGTCCACGCCAGCACCTGCCGCCGCGCCCGCAGCGATACCGCCACCCACACGTACGCCCAGCAATTTCAGGGTTTCGGGATTGAACAGGTCATCGCCCCAGCGGCCATCCATCAACGGCAAATCGCTGGCCGAGGCGTCTTCGCGACGAAAGGCGTAGAGCTTGAGCAGCGACTCGACGCAACGTTGTTCGCGCTGGCGCACGGCCTTGCGCAGATCATCGATGGCGGCCTGCACCTGATCGGAATCGGTGGCGACACTTCGGCGGCAGGCTGCGCAGTCCAGCAACAGTTCGGCGATCAGCCTGGCCGCGCTCTGCTTGCGGGCTTCACGCTGGGCCTGTTGGTCTGCGATAAGACGCTCCAGTCTGCCCCGTGAGGCTTCCAGCAGCAGGGCGAGGCTTTCATACAGACGGCGTTCACCATCTTCGGGCGGGGCAACGCTGTCAAACCGCACAAGCGCATGCAGGCCGAGACGCGCCAGTGCTTCACGCCAGTCCGGTTCGCGCTGCTGCGCACTGCTGACAAAATTGAGCACGGGCAGCAAGGGTTTGCCGCAACTGGCGAGCACGGCAAGCTCGTCGCGGTACTTGGCAAGCACCGGCTCCCGCGCATCGATCACGTAAAGGCCGGCATCGGAGGCGAGCAGCTGACGAAGCACTTTGGCTTCCTGCTCGAAACGCTGACGCGCCTCGCTGCCCTCCAGAAAGCGCCCGAGCCGCGCCGGACCGTCGAGCCGTTCGCCGGGTCTGTCCAGCCGCTCGAGATAATCGAGCAGGGCGATGGCGTCTTCCAGGCCGGGCGTGTCGTACAGCTCCAGCAACGCCTCGCCGTCCACCGACAACCGCGCGCCTTCGACGTGCCGGGTGGTGCTCGGGCGATGGGAGACTTCGCCGAAGCCGACATCGCGTGTCAGCGTGCGCAACAGCGAGGTTTTGCCGACGTTGGTGTGGCCGACCACGGCCAGCTTCAGCGGTCGAATTGCGTCCTTGTCAGTCATCTCCGCTCTCCAGCCAGGTCACTGGCGCACTGTCGGTCCAGTTCAGTTCAAGCTGCTGCAGCGCCGTGTGCCAATCCTCCAGTCGGTCCGCGTCCAGGGCCTGTCCGGTGGGGGCAGGCAACAGCCAGATGCGCGTGGCGGCGGCGCATCGCGCGAGTTCTGCAATCAACGCCAGGCTGCCGCGGTCTGGCGAGCGACGTGGGTCGCAGGCGATGGCAAGGCGCGCGGGCGGATAGCGTGTCAGTTGGTCAAGCAGTGTGCGCCGTGATTCCCGGGAGTCGAGAACGCCGGCGTTGACCACGTTGTCGGGAAGCTCGGGTGGCCACGGCTGCTGATTGTCCAGCTCGATGGCGACCAGCAGCGCGCCCTGGCTTTCGTCCGCCGACGGACCGGAGGTTACCGCGTGAAGCTGAGGAGGCGCTGCATCGTTGATGCCCAACCGTTCACTGCTTGGCATCAAGCGCTCGCGCAGTTCGACGAAGCCGGGGTGATTCAGATCCATTGCCAACCCTTGTCGACCCACGCGCCAACGCAGGTAACACAGCATCGTCAGCAGCAGACGCGGCACAATACCGAATACCACCAGCACGCCGACCAGCCATCCGGCCCAAGCCTGACGGGCGTTTTCAATGGCCAGGGCGTTGTCACCGCTGGCGCGAATCATCGATTCGGTCGGCACGCTGAAACCCAGCAACGAAGGAATCGCCCCCAGGCCTCGGGTCAGGCTGACAAAGGTGTCGCTGCCCAGAATGGTGGTTTCCCAGACGAAGCCGTAGCGCCGCGTCGCCATCAGTAACAGCAGCAGCGTCAGGGCGCTGAGCAGGGCGAGCAGCCACAGGCCATTGACGCAGATGCCCAGCACCCAGCGATTCAGACGCTTGCGTTGCAGCAGCAATATCAACGCCGGCGCGAGCTGCGCCGCCTGGGCATCGCGTGCCAGTTTTTCGCTGAGCCACATCCAGAGGCGACCAAGGCCGGCGGTATTTTCCCCGACGAAGAGCAGGCCCATCGCCCAGCTTGTCAGCAGAATCAGGTTAAGCCCGAGCAGGCTGCCCAGCGCCCAGAACACATTGACGGGCGTCTGTCCGTCGCCCAATGCGGCGAAAGCCAGTCCGGCGCCGCTGACCACCGCGAACACCGCCAGCACGATCAACGCCAGCCGTGCGCCTTGTTTCCAGTGATGCAGGGCCTTGCGCATGCCGTCGCGTTCGGCAAGCCACAGGGCACGGTGTTTGATCCGGGTTTGCAGGTCGCCCGCAGCGGCGCGTGCGCGGCGATTGGCTTCTTCGTCTTCGAGCGCGCCGGCGTGTTCTTCACGCAGGCGCACGGCTTCGGTCAGCCAGAGTTCATCAAGGGGAGTCAGTGCAGTCACGCGGCGTCTCGTCGGTAAAGTCGTAGGTGAGCATAACCGGTGTGGCTGCGATCACGCAGCGAACGGGTATCGGTGCTTGGACCGCGTGGCGAGCGAATGTGCTGGGGCAGGGCGCTCTGATATCCTCGCGCCATGAAAAAACATCTCCCCCTGAGCTTGATCGCCGCACTCGCTGAAAACCGGGTCATCGGCGTCGACAATTCCATGCCCTGGCACTTGCCGGGCGATTTCAAATATTTCAAAGCGACCACGCTGGGCAGGCCGATCATCATGGGTCGCAAGACCTGGGATTCCCTGGGCCGTCCGCTGCCGGGCCGGTTGAATCTGGTGGTTACGCGCCAGCATGATCTGCAGCTTGAGGGCGCCGAGGTGTTCACCTCTCTGGACGCGGCGGTGCACCGCGCGGAAGAGTGGGCGCGCGAGCAAGGCGTCAGCGAAGTGATGCTGATCGGCGGCGCCCAGCTTTACGGCCAGGCCCTCGAGCACGCTGACCGCCTGTACCTCACCCGCGTGGCGTTGAGTCCTGAAGGCGATGCGTGGTTTCCGGAATTCGATCTGGCGCAGTGGAAACTGGTTTCCGACACGCCAAACCCGGCACTGGATGACAAGCCTGCGTACAGTTTCGAGGTTTGGGAGCGGGCCTGATATCGCTATCGCGAGCAAGCTCACTCCTACAAGGGGAATGCGATCAACTGTGGGAGTGAGCTTGCTCACGAAGATGGCATTTCAGCCGGTGAAGATTTAGGGGATGTGCTGGCCTATTCGCGAGCAAGCTCGCTCCCACAAGTTTAAGCAGCTCAAGCGTTGTCACAAAAACGTCGTTTTCCTGTCATCTGTCGCGAATGGCGACCAGGGTGACGCGGTGAGGACGGACGCTGTCGCTGACGCATCGAAACAGTCATGGCTTTTTGTTAGGGTCCTCCTCGAACCAAAAAAGGGGAGGGGATCACCATGAAATTCGTACCAACATTATTGGCCACAGCACTGTGTATGGGCCTGGCCGGACAGGCACTCGCCACCGAGCTGACCCACTGGCCCGCGCCTGCTGCCAAGCAGCTCAACGCAATGATTGCGGCGAACGCTAACAAAGGTAATTTCGCCGTTTTCGACATGGACAACACCAGCTACCGCTACGACCTGGAAGAGTCGCTGCTGCCGTACATGGAAAACAAAGGGCTGATCACCCGTGACACGCTCGATCCTTCCCTCAAGCTCATTCCGTTCAAGGACACCGCCGACCACAAGGAAAGCCTGTTCAGCTACTACTACCGCCTCTGCGAAATCGACGACATGGTCTGCTATCCGTGGGTTGCGCAGGTGTTTTCCGGCTTCACCCTCAAAGAACTCAAAGGCTACGTCGACGAGCTGATGGCATCGGGCAAGCCTGTGCCGAGCACGTATTACGAAGGCGACGTGGTCAAGACCATCGAAGTGCAGCCGCCGAAGGTCTTCACCGGTCAGGCCGAGCTGTACAACAAGCTGATGGAAAACGGCATCGAGGTCTATGTCATGACCGCAGCGTCAGAAGAGCTGGTGCGCATGGTCGCTGCTGATCCCAAGTACGGCTACAACGTGAAGCCGCAGAACGTCATCGGCGTGACCACGTTGCTGAAGAACCGCGAGACAGGCGAGCTGACCACCGCGCGCAAGCAGATCACCGCCGGCAAATACAATGAAAAGGCCAACCTCGGTCTTGAGCTGACCCCTTACCTGTGGACCCCGGCAACCTGGATGGCCGGCAAGCAGGCGGCAATCCTGACCTACATCGATCAATGGAAAAAACCGGTGCTGGTGGGCGGCGACACACCGTCCAGCGATGGCTACATGCTGTTCCACAGCGTCGACGTCAGCAAGGGTGGTGTTCATCTGTGGGTCAATCGCAAGGACAAGTACATGACCCAGCTCAACGGCATGATGAAGACCAACGCCGAGGCTCAGGCCAAAGAGGGCTTGCCGGTCACGGCGGACAAGAACTGGGTAATCGTCAAGCCGGACGAGATTCAGTAAGCCGTCTCATCGCGCGGCGCGGCGATTGCCGCGCCGCGCACTGTCAGGCCCATAACCTGCGATACGCGCCGTCGGCGTCATGCTCGTCGGCCTGTTTCGCGGTATTGAAGCGCCGACCGTCCCTCGGGTCCGTTCCGTAGCCGGCGATGTACAGCCAGTTGCCCTGATTGCTGTAGACATCGTAATCCACCAGCTGCGCCTCGAACCACGCGGCCCCGGCGCGCCAATCGCCCCTCAGGTCAAAAATCAGGTAACTGGCGACGATCTGGCGCATTCGGTTGGATAAGTAGCCGGTTGCTGCCAATTCCCGCATGCCAGCGTCTATCAATGCTTCCCCGGTTTCACCCCGACACCAGCGCGCAAAACCCTGAGGGTTGTGGCCCGGCTCGCTGCCACCTTTCAGGCCGCTGGCGCGGTAGAGACGCCGGCCGTATTTCAGGTGCAGCAAGCGGAAGTAGTCGCGCCACAGCAACTCGAAATAGATCCAGTACGTGCTGTCGTTGGCGCCGTGCTCGGCTTCGAAAACCTTAAGCGCCTGATCGATCTGCGGCGCTGACAGCGAACCGCGTGCAAGCCAGGGCGAAAACTTGGTGGAGTCGTCGACTGCGCTCAAGTTGTTGCGCGTGGCTTTATAGCTGTTCGCCAGACCCCGGCGGAAATACTGCTGCAGATGCTTGATGGCCGCCTGCTCACCGCCATAGAACGCATGTTGTTGATAAGGAAACGCCGAGCGCGACTCCAGGGGCGCAGGGGTTTGCAGCGTGACTGGTTCAATGCTCAAACCCGGGGTCAGCGCAGGAATTGTCGTTGGCGACGGTATGACGGGGCGTGCAGAGGTGTGGGCTTTTTCCACAAGACGCCGAAAGCTGCTGAACACATCCGGCAGCTCCTCAACCGTCATCGGTAGTTCATCCAGCGAAAACAGCGTCGACTGCCAGTGATCTTCCACGGTCAGTCCCGCTGCGCGAAGGGCTTGCACCTGTGCTTCCTCTTCGGGCGCTGCGATGCGTTCGCAGATGACCTTATCGATACCCCATTCGTGGGCCAGGGCGACAAGCCGTTCAACCGGATCACCCTCGATCTGCATCAACCCACCGCCGTGAGCCTGCAACTGCTCGGCCAGTGCGCTGACCGCTGTCTGTTCGAAATACTGGCGGTGGGCGCCGATACGCTCGAATCCCCACGGCGTCGAAGTCGCTACGGGTGTGCAGTAAACCGGCAGCAGCGTGTCGGCAAGTTCACATGCGTGGGTGAAGGCGGGGTTATCGGCAAGCCGAAGGTCCTGACGGAACCAATAGATCAACGTATTCATGTGAAGGTCTCAGCGTCTAGGGATCAAGGCCTTGATCAGTGGGTGACAGGACGGGGTCCTTTTTCCGTTCGAGCGAAGAGAAGCTAAACAGGATTGCGCTTTTGAGCGATAGTCTTTCAAGTAAATGACTGGAAGGGGCTCAAATGAAAGCGTTGTCGCTGTCTTCGTCGCCAAGGTATGTCGCCCTGCTGGGTTATGGGGGGTTGCTGCCGTTCGTTGGGCTGCTGTTGCTGATTCTGTTTTCAGTCGAGTACCGCCCGTTCTTGACGCAAGCGCTCGTTGCTTACGGGGCGGTGATCCTGAGCTTTGTGGGCGCTCTGCATTGGGGTTTCGCCATGACCCTGCAAGGGTTGAGTGCCGATCAATGTCGCGAGCGGTTCATCTGGAGTGTCATCCCGGCACTGATCGCCTGGCCCGCTCTGCTATTGCCGGCACCGCTGGGGCTTTTGCTGCTGATTTTCGGTTTCGTCACGCATTACTGGCAGGACCGGCGTCTGGTGAAGGCCACAACACTGCCCGCCTGGTATCTGCCGATGCGTCTGCGTCTGACGTTGGTGGCCAGTCTTTGCCTGCTGTTGGGTGCGATCACTGTAGCCATTGGCTCATGAACCGCCGGTGTCTGGATATGTTGCCGGCGAAATTGATGGGCCCGGGTGGATGTTCGACGGATGGTCGAACCTTGCCTCTCTAAAGCGGCCGGCAGACAAAACAACACCCCGACGTGCGGGGTGTTTTTCAGTGCGGGGTGATGCTTATGGCATCAGCTTGTCGAGCATCGCCTTGTCACGCACAGCACCCTTGTCGGCGCTGGTCGCCAGCAGGGCGTAGGCCTTGAGGGCGGTGGTCACCTTGCGAGGGCGCGACTCAACCGGCTTCCAGCCTTTCTTTTCCTGCTCGGCGCGGCGTTCAGCCATTTCCGCGTCGTCGATCATCAGATTGATCGAGCGATTCGGAATATCGATCAGCACCTTATCGCCGTCACGGACCAGACCGATCGCGCCCCCGGCGGCGGCTTCAGGAGAAGCGTGGCCGATGGACAGGCCCGAGGTCCCGCCCGAGAAACGCCCGTCGGTCAGCAGCGCGCAGTCTTTACCCAGGCCTTTCGACTTAAGATACGAGGTCGGGTACAGCATTTCCTGCATGCCCGGGCCGCCTTTCGGACCTTCGTAACGGATGATCACGATGTCGCCGGCCTTTACCTCGTCCGCCAGAATGCCGCGAACGGCGCTGTCCTGGCTTTCGAAAATCTTGGCGTTGCCTTCGAACACGTGAATCGACTCGTCCACGCCGGCGGTTTTCACCACGCAGCCGTCGAGGGCGATGTTGCCGTACAGCACGGCCAGGCCGCCTTCTTGCGAGTAAGCGTGTTCGACGCTACGGATGCAGCCGTTCTCGCGGTCGTCGTCCAGGGTTTCCCAACGGGTCGACTGGCTGAAGGCCGTCTGGGTCGGAATACCGGCAGGGCCCGCTTTGAAGAAGTGATGCACCGCTTCATCGTCAGTCTGGGTGATGTCCCACTTGGCGATAGCTTCTTCCATGGATTTGCTGTGCACGGTCGGCAGGTCGGTGTGCAGCAGGCCGCCACGGGCCAGCGAGCCCAGAATGCTGAAGATGCCGCCGGCGCGGTGGACGTCTTCCATGTGGTACTTCTGGATATTCGGAGCGACCTTGCACAGTTGCGGCACGCGGCGCGACAGGCGATCGATGTCGCGCAGGTCGAACGGAATCTCGGCTTCCTGGGCAGCGGCCAGCAAATGCAGGATGGTGTTGGTCGAACCGCCCATGGCGATGTCGAGGGTCATTGCGTTTTCAAAGGCCTTGAAGTTGGCGATGTTGCGCGGCAGTACCGAGTCGTCGTTGTCTTTGTAATAGGTTTTGCACAGGTCGACGATGGTCCGACCGGCCTGCAGGAACAGCTGTTCGCGGTCGGAGTGGGTCGCCAGCGTCGAGCCGTTGCCCGGCAGCGCAAGGCCCAGGGCTTCGGTCAGGCAGTTCATGGAGTTGGCGGTGAACATCCCGGAGCATGAACCGCACGTCGGGCAGGCGCTGCGCTCGTATTCAGCGACTTTTTCGTCGGACGCGGTGGAGTCGGCAGCGATGACCATGGCGTCGACCAAGTCCAGGCCGTGGCTGGCAAGCTTGGTCTTGCCGGCTTCCATCGGACCGCCGGAGACGAAGACCACCGGGATGTTCAGGCGCAACGCAGCCATCAGCATGCCGGGGGTGATCTTGTCGCAGTTGGAGATGCAGACGATGGCATCGGCGCAGTGGGCGTTGACCATGTACTCGACCGAGTCGGCAATGATCTCGCGGCTTGGCAGCGAATACAGCATCCCGTCATGGCCCATGGCGATGCCGTCATCCACCGCGATGGTGTTGAATTCCTTGGCGACGCCGCCTGCTCTTTCGATCTCGCGCGCCACCAGCTGACCCATGTCCTTCAAGTGGACATGGCCCGGAACGAACTGGGTGAACGAGTTGGCAATGGCGATGATCGGCTTTTTGAAATCGTCGTCCTTCATGCCCGTGGCACGCCACAAAGCGCGTGCGCCGGCCATATTGCGGCCATGGGTGGACGTTTTCGAACGGTAATCAGGCATTGGAACACTCCGGCTAATCGGCTGAATGAGGAAGGGAGTGAGCTTCTAGTGACGTCGTGTGCAAAAGGCAGTGACCGGATGCAGCGAAGAAACCGAACGATACGGGATCACCGTACGCCCAGCCTGAGCTCATAAACCCGCCGGGGATGACTGGCGATGAATAGCGCTGATTCTACACCTGTGAGGGCGGGAGGGAATGGCGGGAAGTGGGGCTGCGGATTCATTGGTCTGATTGCCAAACGGGTCGGTGGGGGATCCGACCTCAATCGCGAGCAAGCTCACTCACAAAGATGCCCGCTGATTCGAGCGATCAATGGTCCCGGCGCGATTGCAAGGTCCGGTGCGGAACCCCTGTAGGAGTGAGCTTGCTCGGGATAAGGATCTTGTAGACACATCCCGAATCTCAGTTTGGCGGTTACCCCCCAGGCACTGTTCTAGCCTTTCCGGCAATCAACAGGAGCGACTTATGCCGGAATTACCGCGTGGAAAATGTTTAAGAAACGGGAGGTTTTCGGAGTCGGGACGGATTTACCTCGTCACTTCGGTCACCCAAAACCGGGAGCAGATTTTCAACGACTGGAAGCTGGGGCGTTTGGTTGTAAACGAGTTCCGCGCTGTTCAGTCCTCGGGGGCTGCGGATTCGTTAGCGTGGGTCATCATGCCCGACCACATCCACTGGTTGCTTGAACTGACGGGAGGTGAATTAACCCGAGTTTTGCAGGGTGTGAAGTCGCGAAGCGCTCGCGCAATCAATCAGTCGCGAGGGACGCACAGGCAAGTCTGGCAGAGAGGTTTTCACGATAGAGCATTACGACGGGAGGACGATCTTTTGATGATGGCCAGATACATCGTCGCCAATCCATTGAGAGCTGGATTGGCGAAGCGAATTGGAGATTATCCGCTTTGGGACGCGAGTTGGTTTTGACGCAGAATCGCGAGCAAGCTCACTCCTACAGGTACCGTGGATCACATGTAGGAGTGAGCTTGCTCGCGATCTGTTGCGAAGAGACAGTAATCCTGTAATGCATTCAGTCAGGCATATCATTGTCGTCTGATTTGCTGCCCGTTCCCGGCAGATCGCGGCGCAAGCCTCGCTCCTACAGGTTCTGCAGATTGCTTGTAGGAGCGCGCCGGCTCATTACGCCGAAAATCTTTAGCTGTTCGGCAACAACCGGCAGGTGATGCTTTTGATGTAGCGGGTCTCTGGGATCGCAGGGTGGACCGGGTGGTCCGGGCCCTGGCCGCCGCGCTCGAGCAGCTGGATGTTGCGGTCCAGATGGCGGGCGCTGGTTAGCAGGATGTTTTGCAGGTCGTCTTCCGGCAGGTGCATCGAGCAGGAAGCGCTGACCAGAATGCCGTCCTTGCTGAGCAGGCGCATGGCTTGCTCGTTCAGGCGGCGGTAGGCGCCTTCACCGTTTTTCATGTCTTTCTTGCGTTTGATGAACGCAGGCGGGTCGGCAATGATCACGTCGAAACGCTCTTCAGCCGCTTTCAGCTCCTTCAGCGCTTCAAACACGTCGCCTTCGATGCAGGTGACCTTCTCCGCGAAGCCATTCAGTGCCGCATTACGCTCCACGCCGTCCAGCGCAAAGGCCGACGCGTCGACGCAGAACACTTCGCTGGCGCCGAACGCACCGGCCTGAATGCCCCAGCCGCCGATGTAACTGAACAGGTCCAGCACACGCTTGCCTTTGGCGTACGGCGCCAGGCGCGCGCGGTTCATGCGGTGGTCGTAGAACCAGCCGGTCTTCTGACCCTCCATCACCGGCGCTTCGAACTTCACGCCGTTCTCTTCCAGCGCGACCCACTCCGGCACCAGGCCGAACGCGGTTTCAACATAGCGGTTCAGCCCTTCGGCGTCGCGCGCGGCAGAGTCATTCTTGAGCAGAATGCCGCTTGGCTTGATCACTTGAATCAGCGCAGCGAGCACGTCGTCCTTGAGTTGCTCCATGGCCGCTGACGCCAACTGCACCACCAGAATGTCGCCGAAACGATCAACTACCAGACCCGGCAGCAGGTCGGAGTCGCCGTAGACCAGGCGATAGAACGGCTTGTCGAACAGGCGCTCGCGCAGCGACAGGCAGACGTTCAGGCGATGAACGAGCAGCGACTTGTCCAGTGGCAGCTTGACGTCGCGGGACAGCAAACGTGCGCAGATCAGGTTTTGCGGGCTCATCGCGACGATGCCCAGCGGCTTGCCGCCTGCTGCTTCGAGAATGGCTTGAGCGCCAGGAGCAAAGCCGTTGAGCGGGGTGGCAGCGACGTCGATTTCGTTGCTGTAGACCCACAAATGACCGGCGCGCAGGCGGCGATCGGCGTTGGGCTTGAGGCGCAAGCTAGGCAGGGACATGACGTCGCTCCGGAAAAAAGAGCGGGAGTATAGCGCGTCAACCTGCTGGCGGGCGCGCCATGCTCGATTACCGTCTGGCTGTCCGTCGGATCCGGTGAATCGTCACACAGTTGTTGATGCGTGGGCGCGAGGGGTTAGAATCGAGCCCTGACCCCGAGTGTGAAGTTATGTCCCAAGAGCTTACGTCCGAGCAGATCCAGCAGGCGTTACAAGGCATCAGCGTTCCGCCCCAGCCGCAAATCATGGTGGATTTGCAGATGGAGCAGTACATGCCCGACCCTGATCTGGGTGCCATCGCCCGGTTGATCGCCCAGGATCCGGGGCTCTCCGGCGCGCTGCTGAAAATCGTGAATTCCAGCCATTACGGTCTGAGCAATAAAATCGCTTCGATCCAGCGCGCGGTTAATCTGCTCGGCAGTCGCTCGGTCATCAACCTGATCAACGCGCAGTCGATCAAGGGCGAGATGAGCGACGAAACCATCGTCGTGCTTAACCGTTTCTGGGATACCGCCCAGGACGTTGCGATGACCAGTTTGACGATCGCTAAGCGCATCGGCTCTCAAACCGTGGACGAATCCTACGCGCTGGGTCTGTTTCATGACTGCGGCGTGCCGCTGATGATCAAGCGTTTCCCCGATTACATGAGCGTGCTCGAAGAAGCGTATTCCAACGCCACCGCCGAGTGCCGCGTAGTCGACACCGAGAACAGGCTGCTGAACACCAACCACGCCGTTGTCGGTTATTTCACCGCCAAGTCCTGGCGTTTGCCCGAACATGTCAGCAACGCAATCGCCAATCACCACAATGCGCTGGCGATTTTTCAGGACGACTCGGGTCGCAACGCGCCACTGAAGAACATGCTGGCCGTGCTGAAAATGGCCGAGCATGTGTGCGAATCTCACCGCGTCCTGGGCAACGAGCCCGTCGACCACGAGTGGAACAGCATTGGTCCTCTGGTGCTCGACTACGTCGGATTCTCTGACTATGACTTCGAAAACCTCAAAGAAAGTATTCGTGAGCTGAGTGCGCACTGACCCTGCGCGCCTGACCTCACCCTTCATCGAGCGGCCCCATGCCTGAATTACCTGAAGTCGAAACCACTCGTCGGGGCATTGCACCGCATCTGGTGGGCCAGCGCGTCAGCCGGGTGATCGTGCGCGATCGTCGTCTGCGCTGGCCGATCCCCGAAGACCTCGACGTGCGCCTGTCGGGGCAGAAAATCGTGGCCGTCGAGCGCCGTGCCAAGTATCTGCTGATCCAGGCGGAGGTCGGCACCTTGATCAGCCATCTCGGCATGTCGGGCAATCTGCGCTTGGTGGACGCCGGTCTGCCGCCGCTCAAGCATGAGCACGTCGACATCGAACTCGAGTCCGGCCTGGCCTTGCGCTACACAGACCCTCGGCGTTTCGGCGCCATGCTCTGGAGCCTCGATCCGCTCAACCATGAATTGCTCGCGCGCCTCGGGCCCGAGCCGCTGACGGACGTGTTCGACGGTTTGCGTCTGTTCGAGCTGTCTCGCGGCCGGGCGATGGCAGTCAAGCCGTTCATCATGGACAACGCAATCGTGGTGGGCGTCGGCAACATCTATGCGACCGAAGCCCTGTTTGCCGCCGGAATCGATCCGCGCCGTGCCGCCGGGAGCGTTTCCAAGGCGCGCTATATAAAGCTGGCGATTGAAATCAAACGCATCCTGGCCGCCGCCATCGAGCGAGGCGGGACGACGCTGCGGGATTTCATCGGCGGCGACGGCCAGCCCGGCTACTTCCAGCAGGAGTTGTTCGCGTACGGCCGCGGCGAGCAGCCGTGCAAGGTCTGCGGGACCACGCTGCGAGAAGTGAAGCTGGGTCAGCGGGCCAGCGTTTACTGCCCGAAGTGCCAGAAGTAATTCCCGACAGCGACAGAAGTACTGACCGCCGCTTGATCGCCTAGGTTTATCCGACGTCTCCTACAGGGCGTGTGTCGTCAGGGAGACACGCCGCCCCTTGCGTAAGCCCGCGCCCTGTTTATAGTGAACAGCTTCATATCTGCCTTAGCCTGAAGGACCATGCCATGAGCCCGTTTCGCATGCTTGCTGCCACGTTGGCCGTGTTCTTCGGCTTGCAATTCACACCTGCGCTGGCTCAGGACGCGACCGGCAGTGGTGATCCCGTCTACGAAATCGAAAGCCCTCCTGCCTACGCGATGATCGGCGACCTGCTGATTGCGCGGCCGATCCTCATCGTTGCCACCGTCATTGGCGCCGGGTTGTTTGTGGTTGCATTGCCGTTTACCGCCGCCGGTGGCGGTATTGGCCGCACCGGCAAGGCGCTGGTCGTGGATCCGGGCAAGGCGGCATTTGTCCGCTGCCTGGGTTGCACCGGCGATGGTTACGGCAAGCAGGACTGATCTGCGCAGGCTCGCATCAGCTTCAGTGCGGCGTCGGGTTTGAAGGTCGTCGACACGCCAATGCCGCGTGGATCACTGGCCGCTTCAACCCGGGCACTGTTCTTGTGCCACAACAATACCTGCTGGTTGCCAAAATCCTTCGCCGTCTCCTTTAGCGCGTAACCACGCTCGCGCAGGTCGGCCAGTTCCTGCTCCGTGAATGTCCCCGGCTCGTACTCGACCATATCCGGCGTGTACTGATGGTGATAGCGCGGCGTTGATGCCCAGCGGGCAATCGGCTGATCATCCAGGTATTGCAGCATCGACAGCAGCACCATGCTGGGGATACGGCTGCCGCCCGGGGTGCCGAAGGCGGCGAGCGACTGCGGGCCTTCGATAAAGCTAGGGCTCATGCTTGACAGGGGCCGCTTGCCCGGCTCGATGGCGTTGGCGTGACCGCCTGCCGCCTCCGAGGTGCTTTGGCCTTTGGGGTCGATGGCAAAGTCGTCCATTTCATCGTTGAGGATGATCCCGGTGCCGGGCACGGTGAATGCGGAGCCGAAGGGCAGATTCAGCGAGAGTGTCGCCGTGACGGCGTTGCCTTTGTTGTCCAGTACGGCGAAATGGCTGGTGTTGTCGCCCTCACGCCAGCGCGGGGCGGGCGGCAGAATGTTGTTGGGCGTGGCGCGGTGGGGGTCGATGCTGGTGGTGAGTTGCAGCAAGTAGTCGGGGGAGAGCAGCTGAGCTACCGGGTTGGGCACGAAGTCCGGGTCACCCAGCAACACGCGATCACGGTAGGCGCGGCGCAGTGCCTCGATAACAAAGTGCGCTTGCTGGATTTTTCCTGATTCCCGCCATGGCAGCTGCTGCAGCATGAACAGGCTTTGCGCCAGAGCCATGCCACCTGCCGAGGGCGGCGGTGCGCTGATCAGTTCGCGCTGGTCGGCCATCTGAAAGCGCAGAGGCGTGCGCGTGACGACTTCATATTCTTCGAAGTCGTGGTAATTCCAGATGCCGCCGGCGCGCCGAACGCCGCTGACCATTGCCTGCGCCACCAGTCCGCTGTAGAACCCGGCGCGGCCGTTGTCGGCAAGGCGCTCCAGCGTCTGAGCCAGTTCCGGCTGGGTGATGACGTCGCCCAGATTCGGCACGTCGTTGTTGCGCAGGAACAGGCGCGCGCTCTCCTTGTTGTTACGCAGCGCGAACAGCCGCCAACTGGCGCGCTCGCGATAAACGCTGTCCACTTTGAAGCCGCAGTAGGCGACGCGAATGGCGGGCGCCAGCGAGATCGAAAGCGGCAATCGGCCATAGCGTTCGGCGAGTTCGACCAGCGCAGCGGGAAGCCCGGGAATCGCGGCCGCCAGAGGTCCGTTAAGGGACAGGTCCGGCTGGAGGATGCCTTTGCGGTGAAACATCTTGGGTTTGGATTTGAGCGGCGCTTTTTCGCGCGCGTCGAGAAACTGATACTGAACGGAGTCGCCGGACTGGCGCAGCAGGAAAAACCCGCCGCCGCCGAGGCCTGAACCGTAGGGCTCCACGACCGCAAGCGTCGCGCTGATGGCGATTGCGGCATCGAATGCGTTGCCGCCGTCGACCAGGATTTCCTGACCGGCGGCCGTCGCGATGGGGTGCGGACTGGCTATGGCGGCCTGATCAGGGTGATCGGGGCTGGCCTGCGCCGAAAAAACGCACAGCAGAAACACTGCGCCTGACAAAACAGGTATCCGTTCCAGCATAGAGATCATGCGTATCTCGCTCAATTCAACAGGCGTTAAGCCAGCGTCTTCGGCGAAAGCACGTATGCCGACAGGATATGCGTTCGTTTATGCCTTGCTGGTGATCAGGTTGTACTTGGCCATGAGCTCGTCCTTGCTCTCCACGTGGTTTTCATCCAGCGGGATGCAGTCCACAGGGCAGACTTGCTGGCACTGCGGCTCGTCATAGTGACCCACGCATTCGGTGCACAGGTTGGGATTGATCACGTAGATCTCTTCACCCTGGGAAATCGCTTCGTTCGGGCACTCGGGTTCGCAGACGTCGCAGTTGATGCAATCGTCGGTGATGATCAGGGACATGGATACTCCTGCCACGGTCGACACCGGGGCATATCAAAACGAATGCGGCGGATTGTGCCGCATTAGCGCTCGGTATGCACCTCGCCTCGACGCAAGGCCTCAGGCTTTTTTGAAGCGTTCGCTCAGCGCCTGGGCCACGGCGGGGTGGACGAATTTGGTGATATCACCACCTAACGCTGCGATTTCCCTGACCAGCGTAGATGAAATGAACGAATAGCGTTCGGACGGTGTAAGAAAAAGACTTTCGATATCAGGGGCCAGTTGCTTGTTCATGTTGGCGAGCTGAAATTCGTACTCGAAATCCGACACCGCACGCAGGCCGCGCAGCAGGATGTTGGCGTTCTGCTCCTGGGCGAAGTGCGCCAGCAGCGTCGAAAATCCTACGACTTCCACGTTGTGCAGGTGTTTGGTCGCTTCGCGAGCAAGCGCAACCCGTTGCTCCAGCGGAAACAGGGGGTTTTTCTTGGGGCTGGCGGCGACGGCAATGACCACTTGATCGAACAGGCGCGAAGCGCGCTCGACCAGATCGCCATGACCCTTGGTGATCGGGTCGAAGGTGCCGGGGTACAACACTCGGTTCATCGCGTCGTCCTGGTCGGAGTTCGTTGGGGACTGGATGGTAGCGCAGCACGCTGGGCCGGCCAAGTCGCGCAAGTTTGGAGTAGGCGTTCTGGTGTGATAACCCTTGGTTTTACGGCGTGACGCGAGACGCCTTCCCGGCTAAAGCCAGTCCTACAGGATGACCGCGTTCAAATAGTGGGACCGGCTTCAGCCGGGAAGGGGCCAATGTGGGCGCCATCAGATTTGCGGCGTGACGCCAAATGCATTCCCGGCTAAGCCGGTCCCACAGTGTTCCACAGCCGGTCCTGCGGGCCGTGTTCTGTCAGTCGGGATTCGCAAACATGTCAGCGTACGAACAGTCGCTGAATCAATTTCTGGATCGCCTTTCCATAGGGCGGGTAGATCAGGCGTGCGGCGTTGAAGCGTCGTTTGATCAACACGCCTTTGGCATGGCTGAACGTCAGAAACCCTTCGTGCCCGTGGTAATGGCCCATGCCCGACGCGCCGATGCCGCCGAAAGGCAAGTCGTCCTGGGCGACATGCAGCAGGGTGTCATTCAGGCAGACGCCGCCCGAATGCGTCTGCTCCAGCACGCAGTTCTGTTCATGTCGGTCGTAGCCGAAGTAGTACAGCGCCAGTGGCCTTGGACGCTGATTGATGTAGGCGAACGCGTGCTCGATCTGGTCGTAGGGCACGATCGGCAGCAGCGGACCGAAGATCTCGTCCTGCATGATCAGCATGTCGTCGCTCACATCCAGAATCAGGCTGAACGGCATTCTGCGGTCCTGCCCCTCGGCGAACAGCTGAATCACCCGAGCGCCTTTGAGTTGCGCGTCGGCGAGATATGAATTCAGGCGTGCGACATGCCGCTGATTGATGATCGCGGTGTAGTCCGGGTTGTCGGCCAGCGTGGGATAAAACCGCGTGACGGCTTCCTTGTAGGATTCGACGAATTCGTCAACGCGATCCCTGGGCACCAGCACGTAGTCGGGCGCTACGCAGGTTTGTCCGGCGTTGAGGGTTTTGCCGAAAGCGATGCGTTCGGCGGCGTCCTTGAGTGGCACGTCGCGGGACACGATAGCGGGGGATTTGCCGCCCAGCTCCAGCGTCACGGGCGTGAGGTTTTCCGCCGCCGCGCGCATGACATGCCGCCCGACGCTGGTGGCGCCCGTGAACAATAAGTGATCAAACGGCAACTTCGAAAAGGCCGCGCCGACCTCCGCCTCGCCCAGCACAACCCCGACGTGATCCTCCGCAAACTCTCGTGCCAGCAGGCTTTTTAGCAACGCGCCGGTGGCGGGCGTGGATTCGCTGAGCTTGAGCATCACGCGGTTACCCGCCGCCAACGCGCCCACCAGCGGCCCGATGGCCAGATACAGCGGGTAATTCCACGGCACCACCACGCCAATCACGCCTAACGGCTGGTAAACGACTTTCGCGCTGGCGGGCTGGAACGCCAGGCCGACGCTTCGGCGCGAAGGCCGCATCCATTTCGTCAAATGGCGCTGGGCATGGCGGATGTTGTGCAGGCAGGGCATCAGCTCGGCGAGGAGCGTTTCATCGGCGCTGCGGTGGCTGAAATCAGCGCTGATCGCGTCAATGATCGCCTGACGCTCGGAGCTGAGCAGCGTGTGCAGGCGGTCGAGCCATTGCCTGCGTTCTTGCAGCGTCGGCATCGGATTGGCGGCGAATGCGCGACGTTGTTCGTCAAATACCTGCTCCAAGCTGCAGCGAAAGGGAGGTGCATCGTCTGCAAAGGGCAGAAGCTTGGATTCGACGGGCATCGCGGCAGTCCTTATTAACGTTATGCAATGGTTTTTAGAGTCATTGCTCTACGAAGTCAACGGTCCTTGCATTCGCTCGCAGGCTCACGCCAGACTGTCCCGGCTAAAACTGAACTGCCGCCCTGCACCACCTGACACGGAGTCTCAATGCGCACGGACTATCTGGCGTTTTTCATTTCCCTGTTTCTCTCCCGCCTCGCCGATCAGGTTCTGCTGTTTCTGGTGCCGCTGATTGTCTTTCAAACCACCAACAGCGCGTCCCTGGCGGGGCTGGCGTTCTTCGTCGAGACATTGCCGCGCTTCCTTGCCTTCCCGATTTGCGGCGCGCTGTGCGACAAGTACTCGCCCATCCGGCTGCTGCATATCAGCCAGATCTACCGCGCGTTGATCTGTCTGGTCGCGATGGGGCTGTACGGCCTGTTTGGCGGCATCGGCTGGCTGATCGGGCTGTCGGCGATCTGCGGCGTCCTGACCACCCAGGGGATCATGGCCCGGGAAGTGGTGATGCCGCATATTTTCCCGGATTACCGCTACGGCAAAACGCTCTCCTACTCTCAGATCGCCGACCAGACCGGCCTGGTGCTCGGCCCTGTGCTGGCGGCGCTGGCGCTGGAGATCTGTCCCTGGTGGGGCGTTGTCATCGGTGTGGCGCTGGTTTTCGTTGCGGCGGATCTCGCCATGCGCGTCTGGCAACGTAACAGCGATGTCACGCTGGAGCGCTTCGATCAGCATGCGGATATCTGGACCCAGCCACTGAAAATCGCCTTCGGCCACATCTTCCGATTGGCCGAGCTGAAGAAAATCATCTTGCTGGCGGTTGGCGTCAACCTCATCGTCGGCGTCACCCTGGCCAGCTCGGCGGCCATGGTGATCGGCTCGTTTGGCGAGAGCAAAGATTTCTACGCCGGTCTGCAGGCGGCGGGCGCCTTGCTGACCATCGCGATTCTGTTTGTCCTTGCGCGGATCAGCCTGCCGCTAAAACTGCTCGGTGCGATGTCATACATCGCCTTGCTGCTGGGGGCATTCGTTACCGCCACGAGTGCGTCATCCGAGGTCTACCTTGTCGGCTTTCTGCTGATCGTCGGCTTCGACAAGATGTTCAACGTGTACATGCGCAGCATTCGTCAGCGGGTGATCCCGGCGCGCGACTTCGGCAAGACCGTCGGCGTCATCACGCTGCTGAACAATCTGTCGCAGCCGCTTGCCGGTCTGTTGGTCGGGGTGCTGACGGCGCCGATTGGGCTGCGCGGGGTCATTTTGATCAACGCGCTGGCGGCAGCCGTGCTCGGCGTGGGCGTGGCAGCGGTGGTTCGGCTCAGGGTGGCGACTGCCGTGGAGCGATGAAGTCTGCAACGGGCCCGGCGCTTGCGTTAAGATCCGGCACATCCCTGTTACGTTTCGACGTTCGAGTTGAACATGGCGCCGCGCATCAAAACCGTACGCATCAACACCCGTGAACGCATCGTGCACAGCAGCCTGGAGCTTTTCAATCAGCAGGGCGAGCGCAGCGTCAGCACTAATCACATCGCTGCGCACATGGAAATGTCGCCCGGCAATCTGTACTACCACTTCCCCAACAAGCAGGCGATCATCGCCGAGTTGTTCACTGAATACGAAACGCTGGTCGACAGCTTTCTTCACCCGCCCAAGGGCCGTCTGCCAGGTGTTGAAGACAAGCGCCATTACCTGATGGCGATTCTCGACGGCATGTGGCGCTACCGTTTTCTGCATCGCGACCTCGAGCACCTGCTTGAAACCGACCCTGAGCTGGCGGTGCGTTACCGGCGCTTTTCCCAGCACTGCCTGATCAAGGCGATGTCCATTTACAGCGGCTTTGTCGACGCGCAGATCCTGAGCATGGACAAGGTCCAGATCGAATCGCTGACGCTCAATGCGTGGATCATCCTCACGTCATGGGTACGTTTTCTGTGCACCACGCGGGAAAACGCCGCCCATCTGAATGAGGACGCGATTCGTCGCGGGGTCTATCAGGTGCTGATGCTGGAACTGGCCTACGTCACGCCCCAGGCGCGGGAAGCGGTGAATGCGCTGTGCGCGGAGTTTTATGTGCCATTGGCCAAGGCACTGGAAGACGCTGGCTGACTCGGCCATGCCTTTTCAATCGATTGTCATATCGCCCTTTTTTACTGCCTGCAGGAGCCTGTCATGTCCATCGCGCAATTGATCAGCCCGCAACAATTGTCAGAACGCCTGACCCAGCCCGGGCTTGTGATACTGGATTGTCGTTCGTCGCTGGACGATTTGGACTACGGCCAGCGCAGCTACGCAGAGGGCCATATCGAAGGCGCTTCCTACGCTGACTTGCTCAATGATCTCAGTGGGGCCATCACCAAAGGTGTCACCGGTCGCCACCCGCTGCCGGATCCGCAGACGCTGATCGAGCACTTGCGGTTCTGGGGTGTGAACAATCAGAGCGATATCGTGCTGTACGACGATGGGCCGGGTGCTTATGCCGCCCGAGCCTGGTGGTTGCTGGCGTGGCTGGGCAAGCGCGACGGTGTGTATGTGCTGGATGGTGGGCTCAAGGCCTGGCATGCGGCGGGCTTGCCGCTGAGTCTTGATCCGCCGCACCAACCCGAGGGTTCATTCGACGGCGTGCCGGATGACTCGATGGTGCTGACGGCCGAGCAGGTGCAACTGCGCATCGGCGATCCCGCCCTGACGCTGATCGACGCACGTGCACCCGCGCGGTTCCGGGGTGAGGTGGAGCCCATCGATCCTATTGCGGGGCACATTCCCGGCGCGCAGTGCGCGGCATTCACCGACAACCTTGGGCCGGACGGCCGCTTTCTCCCGGCAGAACAGCTGAAGCAGCGGTTTGCCGAGGCCTTGCAAGGCCGTCCTGCCCATGCGCTCGTCGCCTATTGCGGTTCTGGCGTGACGGCCTGTCACAACCTGTTTGCCCTGGCCCTCGCCGGGTATCCGTTGGGGGCGCTGTACGCGGGGTCGTGGAGCGAGTGGATCAATGATCCGCAGCGCGGCGTCGCGACCGGCGACTAAGGTGGTGGCGTGTGGGCCTCACATCTGGCCTATCGCCCAGCGCAGCAAGAAAAACACCAGCAATCCGCCGCCGATGGTTGCCAGAAGATTGCGGCTGATGGCCGCAATGCCAATCGACACGATCCCGGCCAGCAAGTAGGCGTTGTCCAGGGACAGCTGCCAGTGCGCGCCGTCGGGCAGCAACATGCCGGGCACGACGATGGCGGTCAGCACGGCGGTGGGTACGTAATGCAGGCCTTGGCGCACCAGCGGCGGGAAACGCAGGTTCGGCCAGGCGAACAGGCTGTAGCGCATCAGAAAGGTGATCGCAGCCATGCCCAGAATCAGCCACCAGTACGTCATGGGCGCACCTCGTTCGGGGTCACGTCGTCCTGCCTTTCTGCCTGCCGTCTTTCCAGAAACACCCCCGCCGCGATACCACTGAACGCTGCGGCCATGAGCCCCAGCTTGTAGGGCCACGACCAGGTCAGCAGGGCAACCGCGCCAGCGACCAACGCGGCGGCGATCTGCGGCTGGTTGCGCAGCAGGGGCACGACGATGCCGATGAAAGTTGCCAGCATCGCGAATTCTAGGCCCCAACTGGCCATGTCGGGAAAAGCCTGACCAAACAGCACGCCTACCAGTGAGCTGCTCACCCAGCAGGCATATAGCGAGCTCGCCACGCCCAGCCAGTACCAATGCGCGAGCGGCGTCCGGCCGTGGACCAGGTAGTGGCGTTGAACGATGGCGAAGGTTTCGTCCGTCAGCCAGAACGCCAGCAACAAACGCCAGCGCTGGGGCAGGCCCTGAACCCGAGGCTGCAAGGTGGCGCTGTACAGCACATGGCGCAGATTGACGATGAACGTCGTCAACAGAATCACCACCGCGCCGGCCCCGGCGCCCATCAGGCTGATGACGATGAACTGCGCCGATCCTGCGTAAACGAACATCGACATGCCGACCGCCTGCCACAGCGTCAGCCCACCCACACCGGCGAGGGTGCCGAAGATAATGCCGAATGGGGCAATGCCGACCAGCATCGGCACGCTGTCGCGAAGGCCGCGGACGAAGAATTGATCACGGGACATGGTTTTTCTCCTTATGCCCCGGATGGTAAGCGGGTGGCGCATAAGTGTCTTGAACGATCGTGCAGGCGTTAGCGGTTTATCTGCGAGCCATGGACGTCCGTCAGCCACGCCGGAATCCGTTGTTCCAGGTAATACGTCGGCGTTCTGATCGTGCCGCCGACAAAACCCACATGGCCGCCTTTTTTCTGCAGGTCGAACTCGGTGCTGGGTGACAGCTCAGAGGCTTCAGGCAAGCTGTGTTTGAACACGAACGGGTCATCAAGGGATTGAATAAGCAGGGTTGGCGTGCGGATGGCGCCCAGGAAGTACCGACTGGAAGCGCGCCGGTAATAATCATGGGCGTCCACGAATCCATTGAGCGGCGCTGTCACGCGCCCGTCGAAATCCCAGAACGTGCGCATGTCTTTCAGCGAACCCAGGGCTGCCAGTTCTGCCAGCCCATCGCTGAGGCCTTCATGCTGAAAGCGTCTCTGCTTGTCCTTGATGTAGCCGACCATCTCGCGCATGAAGTGGCGTTGATAGACTTTAGAGAAGCCCAGCCCGATCCGGTCGGCGCATTCGTCAAGACGAAACGGCACCGATACCGCCGCAGCGCCTTGCAGGTGGCTGTTGAGCCCGGTTTCGCCGAGGTGCTTGAGCAAGATGTTGCCGCCGAGGGAGTACCCGACAGCGTAAAGCGGCGCCAACGGTCGGGCCTTGCGCAGATGATCGATCACGGCGGCAGGTCTTCGCTGGCGCCGGAGTGATAGCTGCGGGGCAACAGGTTCGGCTCCCCTGAACAGCCTCGCCAGTTGAGGGCGACACTCGCCCAGCCACGTTTTTCCATGGCGTGCTGCAGCCCGGCGACATAGGGGGAGTTGGACGAACCGGTCAAACCGTGCAGCACGAGCACGACCGGCACAGTGGCGTCGTGCATGCCGTGCCAGTCCATGTCGAGGAAATCGCCGTCTTCCAGCCAGATGCGCTCGCGCCGGCGCTCGAGGTGAGTGGTCGGCCGCCAGAGCGGTCCCCACAGCGTCTGCAAATGCGGGTTGCCCAGGCCGAACGCCGGGGCGAACCCGGGAAAGTCAGCTCGCGACGGCACTGCGTTCCCACACCGCGTAGTGAACCTGACCGGCTTTCTTTTCACGGTGCAGGCGCCAGTTGGCGGGCATGCCCAGCGTCGACGGCGCGGTTTCGCTTTCGGTGTAGATCCACGCGCTGTCCGCCAGCCAGTTGCGCTCTTCCAGCAGCGTGCAGGCAGGCATCAGCAAGTCCTGGTGGAACGGCGGGTCGAGGAACACCACGTCGAACTGCTCGGCCGGCTGGGTTTCCAGATGGCGAAGCGCGTCGCCGGTCGCGGTTTTGCCGACGGTGCAACGCAGCGTGCCGAGGTGTTCACGCAGGCTGGAGATCGCCATCGAGTTGGTGTCCAGCGCCAGACCCATGCTGGCGCCGCGGGACAGGGCTTCAAGGTACAGCGCGCCACTGCCGGCGAACGGATCGAGGACGCGCGCGCCTTCGATGTACGGCGCCAGCCAGTTGAACAGGGTTTCACGCACACGGTCCGGCGTTGGGCGCAGACCGGGGGCGTCAGGGAAACTCAGACGCCGACTGCGCCATTCGCCGCCGATGATCCGCAGTTGGCCGAGGCCCGTGTGGATTTTGTGCCCTTTGTGGATACGCGGCGGCTTGGAAGTCGAGGTCATCAGTGCTCCGGAACGCCGAGCGGTTGCTCGGCGGGTTTGTCAGTAGGGGGCGGCAGTGGCTTCTGCGGGACGGTCGGACCTGCAGTCACGATCACCAGCTTGTCAGCGTCCAGATGTTTGTTCATCACGGTCTTGATCTGCTCGACCGTGACGCTCTGGGACTGCGTCATGAAATCTTCAAGGTAGGTCAGCGGCAGATTATAGAAGCCGACCGCGCCCAGTTGGCCAACGATGGCCGCATTGCTGGCAGTCGCCAGTGGAAAGCTGCCGGCCAGTTCGCGCTTGGCATCGTCGAGTTCTTTCTGGGTCGGGCCGTTGGCAAGGAAGTCACGGGTGATGTCCTTGACCAGCTTGAGGGTGTTTTCACTCAGTTCGGCCCGGGTCTGCAGGCTGATCATGAATGGACCCTGTGCCTGCATCGGCGTGAAGCCTGAAGACACACCGTAGGTCAGGCCGCGTTTTTCCCGTACTTCGGTCATCAGACGGCTGCCGAAGCCGCCGCCACCGAGGATCGAGTTGCCCAGTGACAGAGCCGCGTAGTCAGGATCGCCTCGGGTAATGCCCAGTTCAGCCAGCATCAGGTGCGTCTGCTTGGACGGAAACTCGATGTGGGTTTCACTCGGTTTGGGTTCGGTGGGTGCGACGGTTTGTGCCAGCGCCGGACCTTTGGGGAGCGCAGCGGAAACTTGCGCCGCAACGGCTTCGGCTTCCACTCGCGTCAGGTCTCCGGCCACCGCAATCACTGCGTTGCCAGCGGCGTAGGCCTTGGCATGAAAGGCCTTCAGTTGAGCCAAGGTCAGAGGCGCGATGCTTTTGGCCGTGCCCATGCTCGGATGCGCGTAGGGATGATCGCCGTACAACCGCTTGAACAGCTCATCGCCTGCGAGCTTGCCAGGGTTCTGCTTTTGATATTCGAAGCTCGCCAGCAGCTGATTTTTGATCCGCGCCAGCGAGTCCGCCGGGAACGTCGGTTTGCCCACCACTTCGGCAAACAATTTCAACGCAGGCTCGCGTTTGTCAGCGGCGCTCAGGCTGCGCAGCGAAGCGATCGCCATGTCGCGATAGGAGCCGTTGCCGAAATCAGCGCCCAGCCCTTCGAAACCTTCGGCGATGGCGCTGACGTTCTTGCCTTTGACGCCCTCGTTGAGCATCGCGTTGGTGACCAGCGCGATGCCGGGATTGGCGCCGTCCTGGCTGCTGCCCGCCGCGAACAGCAGGCGCATGTCGAGCATCGGCAGCTCATGGGCTTCGACGAAGAGCACGCGAGCGCCTTCGGCGGTATGCCACGACTGGATGTTCAGCGAGCGACGAGCCGGCGCTTTACCGTCCAGCTCTTTCAGGGATTCCAGCGTACCGGCGGCCTTGTCGATGGCTTTCGGGGCTTCGGCGGCGGTCTCTGCCATCGCCGATGCCGCACCCAACAGACCAAACGTCACGGCGAGTGCGAATGAGCAGGCCCGCGTTCGCGCAAAGCGGGATTCGTTGCGCTGGCTCATTGGGCTTTCTCCTCAGGCAAAACATGCGCAACGGCAAGGCGCTCGCGGGTGAAGTAAGTGCGTGCAGCTTTCTGGATGTCTTCCGG
The DNA here is from genome assembly GCF_041060445.1 of Pseudomonas sp. W2-17. Lineage (NCBI taxonomy): Bacteria > Pseudomonadati > Pseudomonadota > Gammaproteobacteria > Pseudomonadales > Pseudomonadaceae > Pseudomonas > Pseudomonas sp. W2-17. Next base: position 116,609 of record NZ_JAUFNS010000014.1, read on the forward strand.
CGTCACGCTTTGCAGCGCTGCCAGTTCCTGATCGATGAGCTTCCAGGACAGGCCCACCGTTTCCAGTTCGCCAATGGTGCTGGCCTGACTGGTAATGGAATCACGCTCATAAACCAATCCGGCGATCACCTGGGCCCGGACCCGTTCCAGCTCTTCCTTGGCGGGCGGCTTGGTTTTCAGCTCGTCGAGCAGGCGCCAGATGCCGGCTTCAGCGTCGGCGAGGGTTTTCTTCTTCTGCTGATTGGGCGTGGCGCTGATGGTGAACAGGCTGTCGCCGCGGGTGTAGGCGTCGTAATCGGATGAGGCGCCGGTTACCAGCTCTTCGCCACGCTCCAGACGCGTCGGAATGCGCGCGCTATAGCCGCCGTCGAGCAAGGCCGAAATCAGGCGCAGTGCGTTGACCGACTGAGGATCGGTGGCGGTGGCCAGGCTCGGCACATTGAAGCCATACATCAGGCTCGGCATCTGCGTGGCGACATGCACGGTGATCTGGCGCAGGCCAGGCTCGGCCAGCTCCAGCGGCTTTTTCGACGGCGGTACATCGCGGCGCGGAACCGGACCGAAGAAGCGCTCAGCCAAGGCTTTCACCTCATCGGGCTTCACGTCACCGACCACCACCAGCGTGGCGTTGTTGGGTACGTACCAGGATTCATACCAGTGGCGCAGCTCCTCAACCTTCATACGCTCAAGGTCGGCCATCCAGCCAATGGTCGGCGTGTGGTAGCCGCTGGCGGGGTAGGCGATGGCCTTGAAGCGCTCGTAGGCCTTGGCGTTCGGCTTGTCATCGGTGCGCAGGCGTCGCTCTTCCTTGATGACTTCGATCTCCCGCGCGAACTCTTCAGGGGGCAGGCGCAGGGTGGCCATGCGGTCGGCTTCCAGTTCGAAGGCAACGGCCAGTCGATCGCGGGCGAGCACTTGGTAATAAGCGGTGTAGTCGTCGCTGGTGAACGCGTTCTCTTCCGCGCCCAGGTCGCGCAGGATCAGCGATGCTTCGCCGGGACCCGCCTTCGAGCTGCCCTTGAACATCATGTGTTCCAGCGCATGGGACAGGCCCGTCTGGCCAGGCGTCTCGTAGCTGGAGCCAACCTTGTACCAGACCTGGGAAACCACGACCGGTGCGCGGTGATCTTCACGCACGACGACCTTCAGGCCGTTGTCCAGCGTGAATTCGGTGGTGGGTTGTGGATCGGCAGCCAGTGCGGCGAAGGGCAAACAGATTGTGCCGAGCAGCAGGCCTGCGGCACAGCGGGCTAGAGCATTCATTCGTGATTTGAACCTTGGAGACGGCCTGCTTAGCGTCAGCGGGCGCGGGGGTGTTAGGATAGCGGCCAGTTCGCTCGGCGACTATGGCTGTGACGTAGGACTCTTCGTCCAGTGCCGGAAGGCGATGCGCAAAAGGCGTAAACGGAAGGGCTCTGGCTGAACAAGCGGGCTCGATTACAGTCTGTTTCGCATACAGAATTTTTCAGAGGCGCCGCTCTGGCGCGTCGTTACCGTGAGATAGCCGTCCTCCATGTTTGGTTCCAACGACGACAAGAAGACCCCAGCCCCGGCTGGCGAGAAGAAAGGCCTGTTCGGATGGCTGCGCAAAAAGCCGCAGGAAGCCACTCCAGAACCGCCTCAGAATGCCCCCGCACCCGCGCCAGAATCCGTGCCCGATCAGGCGCCGACTGTTGCTGAGCAGATTAACGCCCCGGTCATCCCGGCCGAGCGCGCGCCGCAACCCACGTCGCAGCCCGTGCCACAAACAGCGACGACTGAAGCGCTTTCGGCCCCGGTCGACGGTCCTTGGCTTCATCTGCCTGTTGCTGAAGAGCCAGTGGCTTTCACCGATGAGCGCGAGCCTCACGTAACGCCGCCCATCCCGGTTCACACCGAGTCCAACGTGGAATCCGCAGCCGCTCCCTTGGCTGAAGTTCCCGCTCAACCGGCGGTCAGTGACACCACTTCGTTCGAAGTGGCTCCGTCTATCGAGCCGACCCCGGTCGCGCTGCCTGATCCGGTGTCTGGCAATGATCTCCCGTCGCTGACGCCGCCGTTGACGACAGCACCGATGGTTCCAGCCGCAGCTGCCGTGCCCGTCCTTGAAACCAGCGTGCCACCTGTGCCGTTTGAAGGAACCACCGAGCCCAAGCAGCCTGGTTTCTTCGCGCGCCTGAAGCAGGGCCTGTCGAAAACCAGCGCCAGCCTGGGCGAAGGGATGGCCAGCCTGTTCCTCGGCAAAAAGGCCATTGACGACGACATGCTCGACGAGCTGGAAACCCGGCTGTTGACCGCAGACGTCGGTGTGGAAGCAACTTCGGCGATCGTGCGCAACTTGACGCAGAAAGTGGCGCGCAAGCAGCTCACCGACAGCGACGCGTTGTACAAGTCGCTGCAGGCCGAGCTGACTGAAATGCTCAAGCCGGTGGAAGCTCCGCTGGTCATCACTTCGCAGCACAAGCCTTTCGTGATTCTGGTTGTTGGCGTCAACGGCGCGGGTAAAACCACCACCATCGGCAAGCTCGCCAAGAAGCTTCAGCTTGAAGGCAAGAAGGTCATGCTGGCGGCGGGCGACACCTTCCGCGCCGCAGCCGTTGAGCAGCTGCAGGTCTGGGGCGAGCGCAACAAGATCCCGGTCATTGCGCAACATACGGGCGCTGATTCCGCTTCGGTGATTTTTGATGCCGTTCAGGCCGCCAAGGCACGCGGTATTGATGTGCTGATCGCCGACACGGCGGGCCGCCTGCACACCAAAGACAACCTGATGGAAGAGTTGAAGAAGGTTCGCCGCGTGATCGGCAAGCTCGATGCCGACGCGCCTCACGAAGTCCTTCTGGTGCTGGACGCCGGCACGGGCCAGAACGCGATCAACCAGGCCAAACAGTTCAACCAGACCGTCCAGCTCACCGGCCTTGCGCTGACCAAGCTCGACGGCACGGCCAAGGGCGGCGTGATCTTCGCCCTGGCCAAGCAGTTCGGCCTGCCGATTCGCTACATCGGTGTCGGTGAAGGCATCGACGATCTGCGCACTTTCGAAGCCGAGCCGTTCGTCCAAGCCTTATTCGCCGAGCGGGAGCGCCCATGATTCGTTTCGAACAGGTCGGTAAACGCTATCCGAACGGACACGTCGGCTTGCATGAGCTGAGCTTTCGAGTACGTCGTGGCGAATTTCTGTTTGTGACCGGTCACTCCGGCGCGGGCAAAAGTACCTTGCTGCGCCTGCTGTTGGCGATGGAACGTCCCACCACCGGCAAGCTGTTGCTGGCGGGTCAGGACCTGGGCCAGATCAGCACCGCGCAGATTCCTTTTCTGCGTCGGCAGATCGGCGTCGTGTTTCAAAACCACCAGTTGCTGTTTGATCGCACGGTGTTCAATAACGTCGCGCTGCCGTTGCAGATCCTAGGCCTGTCCAAGACCGAAGTGGTCAAGCGCGTCGATTCGGCCCTTGAGCGCGTTGCGTTGTCGGACAAAGCCGAGCTGTACCCGGGCGACTTGTCCACCGGTCAGCAACAGCGCGTCGGCATCGCGCGCGCCATCGTTCACCGCCCGGCCCTGCTGCTGGCGGACGAACCCACCGGTAACCTTGACCCGCGTCTGGCAGCTGAAATCATGGGCGTCTTCGAGGACATCAACCGTCTGGGCACCAGCGTGCTGATTGCGAGCCATGACCTGGCACTGATCGCGCGGATGCGCCATCGGATGCTGACGTTGCAACGCGGTCGACTGATCGGCGACGGGGAGGCTGGCGTATGAGTGCCACTCGCAGTCCCAAGGTGTCCGAACGCGTAGCGCCCAAAGCTTCAGACCCGGCGCCGCAAAAGAAAAAGAAACGCGATGACGACGATGGCCCGAGTTTCGGCGAGTTGTTCAACGCCTGGATCGAAGCCCACCGCTCAAGCCTGCTGGACAGTCTGCGCCGTCTCGGCAAGCAGCCCATTGGCAGCTTTTTTACCTGTCTGGTGATGGCCATTGCGCTGAGTTTGCCCATGGGCTTGTCGTTGTTGCTGAGCAATGTCGAGCGTTTGGGCGGATCCTGGCAGCGTGCGGCGCAGATATCGCTGTACCTGCAACTGGATGCTTCGCCGAGTGAAGGCGAGGGCCTTGTCCGTCAAATCAAGGAAATGGGCGGCGTCGCCGATGCCGAATACATCAGCCGCGATGAGGCACTGAACGAGTTCCAGCAGCAGTCCGGTCTGGGCGAGGCGCTGAAGGAGCTGCCTGAAAACCCGCTGCCCGGTGTTGTGCTGGTTACACCGTTGGAAGTTGACAAAGCCGCGCTGGAAGCATTACGTACGCATCTGGCCGAGCTGCCTAAAGTGCAGCAGGCCCAGCTTGACCTGGTCTGGGTCGAGCGGTTGGCGGCGATCCTCAAACTGGGTGACCGGTTCGTGTTCGGCCTGACCGTGCTGTTGGTCGCAGCGCTGCTGTTGGTCATCGGTAACACCATTCGTCTGCACATCGAGAACCGTCGTACGGAAATCGAGGTCATCAAGTTAGTAGGCGGTACGGACAGTTACGTCCGCCGGCCCTTCCTTTATATGGGTGCTTTGTACGGGCTGGGTGCCGGGGTTCTTTCCTGGGGTGTTCTGGCTTTCGGGCTAGACTGGTTGAACGAAGCGGTGGTCCGGCTGGCCGGACTCTACGGCAGCAATTTTGCCCTTGCCGGCGTGCCAGTGTCCGACGGTGTGTCGCTCTTGCTTGGAGCGGTGCTGTTGGGGTATATCGGTGCGTGGATTGCAGTGGCACGCCATTTGAGAGAGTTGGCGCCTCGTTAGTGTTGAGTGGCTACATCGTTAGTAAATTTTGTTTCACCTATTGACTTTTCAGCTCAGGGAACTTGTCTAGCGGTTCCCGGTCAATTTCGCAGTGCTGAACTGCACGAGTTATGTGTCGGAGGTTTTTCGTATGACCAATTCTTTGCAACCTGCCTATGCCTTAGTCCCGGGTGCGAACCTGGAAGCCTATGTGCACACGGTAAACAGCATTCCACTGCTGACGCCTGAGCAGGAGCGTGAACTGGCCGAGAGTCTCTATTACGAGCAGGATTTGGGGGCGGCTCGGCAGATGGTGCTCGCCCACCTGCGATTTGTCGTGCATATCGCACGCAGTTATTCCGGTTATGGACTGGCTCAGGCTGACCTGATTCAGGAAGGTAACGTTGGCCTGATGAAGGCCGTGAAGCGCTTCAACCCCGAGATGGGTGTGCGTTTGGTGTCCTTTGCGGTGCACTGGATCAAGGCCGAAATTCACGAGTTCATCCTGCGCAACTGGCGCATCGTGAAGGTCGCGACCACCAAGGCTCAGCGCAAACTGTTCTTCAACCTGCGTAGCCAGAAGAAGCGTCTGGCCTGGCTGAACAACGAGGAAGTGCATCGTGTTGCTGAAAGCCTCGGTGTTGAGCCACGCGAAGTGCGTGAGATGGAAAGCCGTTTGACCGGCCACGACATGGCGTTCGACCCAGCGGCAGAAGCCGACGACGACAGCGCCTTCCAGTCGCCGGCCAACTACCTGGAAGACCATCGTTACGATCCGGCGCGTCAGCTGGAAGATTCTGACTGGACTGACAGCTCGACGGCCAACCTGCACGAAGCGCTGAACGTGCTCGACGACCGCAGCCGCGACATTCTGTATCAGCGCTGGCTGGCGGAAGAGAAAGCAACGCTGCACGACCTGGCCGAGAAGTACAACGTCTCAGCCGAGCGCATTCGTCAGCTGGAAAAGAGCGCGATGAACAAGTTGAAGCTGTCGATCGCTGCTTGATCAGTACGCCGTAACGTAAAACGCCCCGAGATGATCGGGGCGTTTTTGTTTGTGGCTCCGTCTTAGTAGGACCGGCTTCAGCCGGGAAGAGGCCGGGTTAAGCACGATCAGGCTTGCGGCGTGACGTGTGACGCGTTCCCGGCTAAAGCCGGTCCTACGAAAGCTTAAACCCAGTCCTACGAAAGCCATAAAGCCAGACTTGGGCTCACCACCTCCGGCTGTGATTCAACCCCATCAAATACTCATCCCCACCCAACTGGCGCATCTGCTGGCGGATCCAGCCTGCGCGGCGTGAAACGTAGCTGCTCGGGTGGCTGGCGCTCCATTCCCTTGGGTTGGGCAGGACGGCGGCCAGATAACTCGCCTGTTGCGTCGAAAGCTGGCTCGCATTCACATGAAAGTGATGCTGCGCGGCGGCCTGGGCGCCGAAGACGCCGTCGTCCCATTCGACGCTGTTCAGGTAAACCTCAAGAATGCGCTGCTTGGACCAGAACACCTCGATCAGCCCGGTGAACCAGGCTTCAAGACCCTTGCGAAAGTAACTGCGGCCCGACCACAGAAACAGGTTTTTCGACACCTGCTGGCTCAGCGTACTGGCCCCGCGCAGGGAACCGCCGCGTTCGTTATGAACCAGTGCAGCCTGAATGGCGTCGATATCGAAACCCCAGTGCTCGGCGAACTTCTGGTCCTCGCCAGCGATGACGGCGATTTTCAGGTCATCGGAGATGTTGTCCCATGACTCCCAGTCGCGCTGCAGGTCAATAGGCTGACCGTCGAACCAGGATTCAATTTTGCGCTCGACCATCAAGGCGGTAAACGGAGGAGGGACCCAACGGAAAATCAGCACCAGCACGACACTCGTCGCTGCGAACCAGAGCAGGCCTTTGGCGACACGACGGAGAAGTAATTGCAGCATAGAGATGGCTTGGCCGAAGCGTTTGAGCGGGCCATTATACAGACCACGCGTCATTGAACTTGCCTGGAGTTGTACATGTTACGAACCTTTCTGATGCTGGCCTCCTTCTTCGGATTCACCGGCGTCGCCCTTGGCGCGTTCGCTGCCCACGGCCTGAGAAACCGTTTGACACCCGAGTACCTGGCGGTCTTCCACACCGGCGTGCTCTACCAGCTGATTCACGCGCTGGCGATTTTTGGCGTGGCACTGCTGGCGATGCAGATCCAGGGCCGGCTCGTCACCTACGCGGGGATTTCCTTTACCCTGGGCATCATCCTGTTCTCCGGCAGCCTCTACCTGATGACGCTGACCGGCGCGACCAAGCTGGGCATCATCACCCCCATCGGCGGCCTGTTTTTCCTGCTCGGCTGGGCCATTCTTGGCTGGACGGCATGGCGCCTTGGTCTTGACACACTTTAACCCCGCCTGCACGCGCTTCTGTCGAGCGCGCAGCGACCATAGGCCACGCCTGAGACGAATGGCGTGGCTTTGCCTTGGTCATACCGGCCGATCGGGCTAGAATGCTCGCCCCCTAAAATGATGGCTGCCCCTCGCATGCGCATTCAGTTGAACGGTGAATCCTTTGAGCTGCCCGACGGCGAAACCGTCGCGGGACTGCTCACACGTCTGGATCTGACCGGGCGCCGAGTCGCCGTCGAGCTCAATCTGGACATCGTCCCGCGCAGCCAGCATGCCGCCACGACGCTGACCGAAGGCGATCAGGTCGAAGTGGTGCACGCCATCGGTGGCGGCTAGGCCTTCGATGTGCCGCCGGCCTGATCCGCAAGCACTGCAAGAACCTCAACCGTAAAGAGGATTTCAGATGAGCAACGTTCGCAGCGACAAGCCGTTCACCGTGGCCGGTCGTACTTTTCAGTCGCGCCTGCTGGTCGGCACTGGCAAGTACACGGACATGGAACAGACCCGACTGGCCATCGAAGCCTCGGGCGCCGAGATCGTCACCGTTGCCGTGCGCCGGACCAACCTGGGCCAGAATCCGGGCGAACCGAACCTGCTCGACGTGCTGCCGCCGGACCGCTACACCATCCTGCCGAACACCGCCGGTTGCTACGACGCCATCGAAGCCGTGCGCACCTGCCGCCTGGCCCGCGAGCTGCTCGATGGCCACAATCTAGTCAAACTGGAAGTCCTCGCTGATCAGAAAACCCTGTTCCCCAATGTCATCGAAACCTTAAAAGCCGCCGAAACGCTGGTCAGGGACGGCTTCGACGTCATGGTCTACACCAGCGATGACCCGATCATCGCCCGTCAGCTCGCCGAAATCGGTTGCTGCGCGGTGATGCCCCTTGCGGGCCTGATCGGTACTGGCCTGGGGATCTGCAACCCGTACAACCTGCAGATCATCCTCGAAGAATCGAAAGTCCCGGTGCTGGTCGATGCCGGTGTCGGCACCGCGTCCGATGCCACCATCGCCATGGAGCTGGGGTGTGAGGCGGTGCTGATGAACTCGGCCATCGCCCACGCGCAACACCCGGTGCTGATGGCCGAAGCCATGAAACACGCCATTCTGGCGGGACGCATGGCCTACCTGGCCGGCCGTATGCCCAAGAAACTCTATGCCAGCGCGTCCTCGCCGCTGGATGGTCTGATCAAGTAAGAGCCTGTTGATGATTGATTCGCAAACGCCCGACCCACTTCCGGACGATGAAGTGATGAACGACGAAAACACCAAAGCCCAACGCGATGACAGCCACCATCGGCGCATCAAGAGCTTCGTGATGCGCGCCGGTCGCATGACCGAAGGCCAGCAGCGCGGCCTGGATCAGGGCAAGGAGCTGTTCGTGCTGCCGCTGGCGGACGCCCCGGTGGATTTTGATCAGGTGTTTGGCCGTTCGGCCCCGCGCACCCTCGAAATCGGCTTCGGCATGGGGCACTCGCTGCTGGAAATGGCCGCCGCCGCGCCGGAGCAGGACTTCATCGGCGTGGAAGTGCACCGTCCGGGCGTTGGCGCTTTGCTCAACGGCGTGCTGACCCAGGGGCTCACCAACCTGCGCGTTTACGATTGCGATGCGATCGAAGTGCTCAACCGTTGTGTGGCTGACAACAGCCTGGACCGGCTGATGCTGTTCTTCCCGGATCCCTGGCACAAGTCGCGCCATCACAAGCGCCGCATCGTCCAGGCCGAATTTGCCGAGCTGGTACGCACCAAGCTGAAGCCGGGCGGCGTGCTGCACATGGCGACCGACTGGGAACCCTATGCCGAATACATGCTGGAAGTGATGAACGTGGCGCCGGGTTACCGCAACCTGGCCGAAGACGGCAAATGCGTTCCGCGCCCTGCGGAACGTCCGATCACCAAGTTCGAGCGCCGTGGCGAACGCCTTGGTCACGGGGTTTGGGATCTGAAGTTCGAGAAGCTGGCCTGATCACTTCTCGACCAGGAGCGGCCCAATAGCGGCCGCTTACGAGTTTACACAGCACATTTCAGCCGCTATTTGCCTTGTATGACGAACCCTTCGATTTCTTCCTAAGAAGGCTACAAGGTCTTCAGAATCGTCCGACATCCATTTTCAGTTCTGATCTTCATAGTCCCCGCCGTTGCATATATCAATATTGATGACGAGGAATGAAGATGAACAAGTTTTGGCAAATGGCTGCGATCGCCACGCTGATTGCGACCACCAGCGGCTGTGTCAGCTATAACGTCAGCCAGCCAAGCGCTTCGCTGTCCGGCGACGTGAAGACTGATCTGAAGGCTGACGTCAAAGTCGGTGAAGCCATCAGCGGCGAGTCGTCCACCAATGTTCTGTTCGGTTGGTTGAACATCGGCGGCGACACGCAGTTTGCGGACGGCGTGACCTACGGCGGCGCGAGCGGTGGTGGCGGCATCGGCCTGCCTCTGCCGGACCCGATCTCCTCCACCAAGGCCGCCGCAGCGTTCAAGGCCGTCAAATCGTCCGGTTCCGACCTGATCGTGGCGCCGCGTTACGAAGTCACCGTCAACGATTACTTCATCTTCAAGCAAGTGAACGTGAAAGTGACCGGCAACAAAGGCAGCATCCAGAGCATCCGCTGATGGGCTGATCGCACTCGGCAACCGCGGAGTGTGATTCTTGAGAGCGCCCTTCCCGCCATCGCGGGCAAGGGCGCTTTTGCATTTCCGGTCGGTTATTTCCGATCGGCCACTACCCCGATCAACATCAGCACTACCACCAGTACCGGTGCCAGGCTGTAGTTGTTGAACTGGCTCAGTGCGCGCACGACCCACGGCGTGGCGTAAATCAGCGCAGCGCCACTGCCGACGGTGCAGAGCAGCGCCATGATCGGAATGCGCAGGGCGCCGGCAAAGCCGCCGATGCGGCCTTCGATCCAGCCCTTAATGTCAGTTCCGAACAGAATCAGCAGACAGCCCACCAGTGCCAGGGCGATTTCCGACAAATTGCTGCGACTCCAGCGCGACACGGTGGCCAGCAAGTCGAGTACGAATTCCATTCAGTGTCCTTAGTGTTGAGCCTTACAGAAGAAAGTGCTGCAGCAGGTCGTTGAGGAATAACTGGCCGCGAGCGGTCGCCACCAGCCGTGACGGATCGGTCTCCAGCAACCCGCGTTGTTCCGCCTCAAGGCGGGCGCTGGCAAGCGAATCGACGCTTAGACCGGTGCGGCGCTGAAATAACGCAGCGTCCACGCCTTTTGTCAGGCGCAGGGCGTTCATCAAAAATTCAAACGGCATCTCATCCAGTGGCAGCAGCTTTTCGCCAGCCTGATAGGCCTTGGCCGGATTGAGGTAATCCTTGGGCAGCCGGGTTTTCCAGGTGCGAATGATGCGCCCGTCCGGGTGGCTGAGCTTGCCATGGGCACCCGCGCCGATCCCGATGAAATCCCCGAAGCTCCAGTAATTCAGGTTATGCCGCGCTTCGCGTCCCGGCTGCGCGTAGGCCGACACTTCGTATTGGCCGTAGCCGTTTTCCCGAAGGAGGGTCTGACCGGCCTCTTGAATATCCCAGAGGATGTCGTCTTCCGGCAGCGTAGGCGGCTGATTCCAGAAGACTGTATTCGGTTCGAGGGTCAGCTGATACCAGGACAGGTGCGTCGGTGCGAGGGCGATGGCCTGCCGCAGATCGCCGAGGGCGTCTTCCTGGGACTGATCCGGCAAGCCATGCATGAGGTCCAGATTGAAGTTGTCGAAACCCGCCTGACGGGCCATGTCCGCCGCACGCACGGCCTCATCACCGTTATGGATACGCCCGAGCGCCTTGAGCTTGGCCTCCTGAAAACTCTGGATGCCGATGGAAAGACGATTGATGCCCAGGCCGCGATAGGCGCTGAATTTCACCTGCTCGAAGGTGCCGGGGTTGGCTTCCAGCGTGATCTCGATGTCTGGGGCGAAGCGGATGCGTTGTTCCACGCCGCGCAGCAAGCGGCCAAGCGCATCGGCGCTAAAGAGGCTGGGCGTGCCACCGCCGAAGAAGATTGTGCTCAGCTCGCGGCCGTAGACGTGGGGCAGGTCCTGGTCGAGATCGGCCAGTAGCGCGTCGACGTATTCGTCCTCCGGCAACACCGGGCTTGCCGTATGGGAGTTGAAATCGCAGTACGGGCATTTGCGCACGCACCACGGGATATGGATGTACAGCGACAGCGGCGGAAGCTCGGTGAGCGGAGCCCGCGGCTGCTCTGAAGTGAAGCCGGCCGCGCCCAGTATCAGCGGCCGGGTCGTGGAATCCTGAGTCATTGTTGATCAGGGCTCAGCCCCAGACGCTGACGCAGGATGGCCATCGCGCGGGCGCGGTGGCTGATCTGGTTCTTGTCGGCCGGGGTGAGTTCGGCGCTTGAACAGTTGCGCTCCGGCACCCAGAACAGCGGGTCATAACCAAAGCCGTGTTCGCCGCTGGCGGCGGTGAGGATGCGCCCGTGCCACAGGCCTTCGCACAAAATTGGCAGCGGGTCGTCGGCGTGGCGTACCAGTGCCAGAACGCAGACGAACTGGGCGCCGCGTTGTTCGGTGGGGACATCCTTGAGCGCATCCAGCAGTTTGGCATTGTTCGCCGCATCGCCCTGGCCGTCAGCGTAACGCGCGGAGTAGATGCCCGGCGCACCGCCCAGATAATCAACGGCCAGCCCGGAATCATCGGCCAGCGCCGGAAGGCCGGAAATGCGCGCGGCATTGCGCGCCTTGAGGATGGCGTTCTCGACGAACGACAGCCCGGTTTCTTCGGGCTCCACGGTGCTGAACTCGCCGATCGAGCGCAGCTGTACGCTGGCGCCGAGCATGGCCTGAAGTTCTTTGAGTTTGCCGGCGTTATGGCTGGCCAGTACAAGCTGGGTGAGATTCATGATGAGTCCGTATAAATCGGCTGCGTGAAAACTGCTGCGTTTAAATCCGCTGATTGAAGCTGAGCCCGTTGCGTTGCTGTCGCCCGCTTTCTTCACTTGGGTGCTAACGCTGGCTGGCAGGGCTTTACTGCCCTGCGGCACCGGTCACACGGCTATCTGATGGTCCTGCAAGCCCGGGCTGCTGACGCGATAGATGCCGATTTCACCCAACAGGTTAGGCCAAAGCTTGCTGGCCCAGCCGTGCCGGTGCTGTTGATCGACCGCGAGCCGATCAATGACCTTCGCCGAGCGACCGCGGCACAGTTCTTCGAAATCTTCGAAGGTGCAGAAGTGGATGTTCGGCGTGTTGTACCACGTGTACGGCAGGAACTCGGAAACCGGCATGCGCCCTTTGCTCGCCAGGTACCATCGGCAGCGCCAGTGCCCGAAGTTGGGGAAGGTGATGATGCACTGTCGGCCCACGCGCAGCATTTCATCGAGGATGCGGTCCGGGTAGTGCACGGCCTGAAGCGCCTGGGTCATCACCACGACATCGAAACTGTTGCTGGCGAAGTTGCCCAGCCCCTTGTCCAGATCCTGTTCGATGACGTTGACGCCCCGCGCTACGCAGCGGGCGATGTTGTCGGCGTCATTTTCCAGGCCATAGCCCGTCACTTGTTTGTGCTGCTGCAGCCAGGACAGCAATTCGCCGTCGCCGCAGCCGAGGTCGAGCACACGGCTGCCAGCCGGTATCCAGTCTTGGATGATGTCCAGGTCGGCTCTCATGATGTCCTCAGAGTGCAATTCGGTTCATGTAGCTGGAGAAGGCCTGCAAGTAGCGCGGGATCGGGATCAGGAAGGCGTCGTGGCCCTGGGGCGCATCGATTTCCAGATAACAGACGTCCTTTTTCGCCGCCATCAGCGCATCGACCAGTTCCCGCGAGCGGGCCGGGGAGAAGCGCCAGTCGGTGGTAAACGACATCACGCAGAACCTGGCGCTGGCATTGGCGAAGGTGGCGGCGAGGTTGTCGTTGAAGTTGGCGGCCGGATCGAAGTAGTCCAGCGCTTTGGTCATCAACAGGTAGGTGTTGGCGTCGAAACGCCCGGAAAACTCCTCGCCCTGATAACGCAGATAGCTCTCGACCTGAAACTCGACACTGTGGAAGTCGTAGTTGAGGTTTTCGTTCTTCAGGCCCCGGCCGAATTTCTCACCCATCGAGTCATCCGACAGGTAAGTGATGTGCCCGACCATGCGCGCCAGCATCAGGCCGCGCTTGGGGATCACGCCATGTTCCTGAAACGAGCCGCCGTGGAATTCCGGGTCCGTCAGGATCGCCTGCCGCGCGACTTCGTTGAACGCGATGTTCTGCGCCGACAACTTGGGCGCGGAGGCAATCGCCAGACAGTGCCGCACGCGCTCGGGGTAGGTGATCGTCCATTGCAGCGCCTGCATGCCGCCCAGGCTGCCGCCGACGATGGCGGCCCATTGATCGACGCCCAGCCGGTCGGCCAGACGCGCCTGGCTGTGCACCCAGTCTTCGACCGTCAACACCGGGAAGTCGGCGCCGAAGGGCCTGCCGGTTTCCGGGTTGAGGCTGCTGGGGCCGGTGGAGCCGTTGCAGCCGCCGAGGTTGTTCAGGCTGACGACGAAGAACCTGTTGGTGTCGATGGGTTTGCCGGGGCCGATGCAGCTGTCCCACCAGCCGGGCTTGCGGTCTTCGACGCTGTGATAACCCGCCGCGTGGTGATGACCCGACAGCGCGTGGCAGATGAGCACCGCGTTGCTTTTGGCGGCGTTGAGCTGACCGTAGGTTTCGTAGATGAGGTCGTAGGCAGGCAACGAGCGACCGCAGGCCAAGGCCAGCGGCTCATTGAAATGCGCCGTTTGCGGCGTGACTAGACCGACAGAATCTTTGGGAAAGACCGTGGACATCGACCTGCTCTCGCTGAAATGAGGCGTAAGTCTAAAGATCGCGCGGGGGTGCGGCAACAAAGTAAATGGCTGATTTCGCGGAGGGTGACGCTTTGGATTTTTGCCGGCGCGACATTCATCAGACTGGGAAAAAGGCGACGGCTGCTGGCGCCGTCGCCCCAAGATCTAAAGCTTCCCGGCTGAAGCCGGTCCTACTGTCAGAGTTACCGCGTTCTCATTGGCTGCATGCGGCGGCAGTCAGATCAACCGCCACAGCTCTTGCGGCATGCCGGCGTAGGCCGCCAGTTCAGGCATGACGTAGGACTGCAGCACCTGGATCGCCAAAAAGGCGAAGATCGGCGAGATGTCCATGCCGCCCAGGTTGGGGATGATGCGACGGAACGGCGCCAGGATCGGCTCGCTGATCTGATAGGCGAGCTCGGCGGCCGGGTTGTGGCTGCCCGGAGCAATCCACGACACGATAACCATGATGATCATCGCGACCCAGAAGATCTTCAGCAGCAGCGACGTGATGCCGATGATCGACCACATCAACAGGTGCGGGATATCGCCGATGGTGCCGTAGGTCATCATCAGTACGAAGGCCATCAACAGCGCCTGAATGACGATCGCCAGCAGCAGCGAGGAAGTATCGAGCCCGAAGACGCTCGGCACGATGCGCCGGATAGGCTTGAGCAACGGCTGGGTCGCACGGACGGCGAACTGGCAGAGCGGGTTGTAAAAATTGGCTTTGACCAGCTGCAGCACGAAGCGCAGCAGAACGATGGTCAGGTACAGGCTGATGAGCGTCTGGATGACGAAAATCGTGGCGCCGGTGAGTGCATTCATGAGTGGTTCCTTATTTGCCCAGCTGTTCGGCGAGTTCGGCGGAGCGATGTGCAGCGGCGCCCAGCGCCTTCTCCACTATTGCTTCGAAGCCATCGGCCTGAAACGATTTGATGGCCGCTTCGGTGGTGCCCGCAGGCGAGGTCACACGGCGACGCAGTTCAGCGGCATCGACGTCGCTGCCGGTCGCCATAAGCGCGGCGCCCAGCGCGGTTTGCAGGGTGAGCTTGCTGGCAACGTCAGCCGGCAGGCCGAGTTTGACGCCTGCGGCCGTCATGGCTTCGATCAACAGAAAGAAATACGCCGGGCCGCTGCCCGACACCGCCGTTACGGCGTCGATGTGGGCTTCTTCATCGACCCACAGTGCAATCCCGACCGCCGACAGCAGCGTCTCGGCCTGCTCGCGCTGGGCCGGGGTGACATCCGCCGTGGCGTACAAGCCGCTGACGCCCTGGCGCAACAGCGCCGGGGTATTCGGCATGCAGCGCACGAGGGGCTGCTCGCCCAGCCACGCCCGCATGCTGGCGCAGGTAATCCCGGCGGCGATGGATACGATCAGTTGATGCGGTTTGAGCGCCGGCTTCAGCGCTTCGCACACGGCTTTCATCATTTGCGGCTTGACCGCCAACAGCACCACATCGGCGCCTTCAATGGCCTCGGCGTTGTCGGCGACCACCTTGATGCCGTGTTCTTTTGCCACGCGCTCGCGGGTTTCTGCGCCCGGGTCACTGGCGCGAATCAGCTCAGCGTCGACGCCCTGGGCGCGCATGCCGCCAATCAGGCTGGCGGCCATGTTGCCGGCGCCGATGAACGCGATACGGGTTTTGCTCATGAACGGTTTCCTGTGGGGCAAAGGTTAAGGCTGCCCGTAATTGCGGGCGCCAAAGAGGGCAGTGCCAATCCGCACCCAGGTCGCGCCTTGTGCGATGGCGGCTTCGAGGTCGTGGCTCATGCCCATGGAGAGCGTGTCCAGCGGCAGGCCCAGTTGCGCCTGCAGCGTGCTGACGGCTGCGAACGAAGCGTTCTGTTCGTCGCGGTCATCGGTGGGTTCGGGTATGGCCATCAGGCCGCGCAATTTCAGATGGGGCAGCGCGTTGATGGCCTGGGCCAGTGCGGGCAGGTCTTCAGGGCTGCAGCCTGACTTGCTGGCCTCGCCACTGACGTTGACCTGAATGCAGATGTTGAGCGGTGGCAGTTCTGGCGGACGCTGTTCGGACAGCCGTTGCGCGATTTTCAGACGGTCCACGGAATGCACCCAGGCAAAGTGCTCGGCGATGGCGCGAGTCTTGTTGGACTGGATGGGGCCGATGAAATGCCAGATCAAGGGCAGGTCACTCAATTCGGCCTGTTTGCCGAGGGCTTCCTGGAGGTAATTCTCGCCAAAATCGCGGAGGCCGGCATCGTAGGCTTCCCGCAGATCACTCGCCGGCTTGGTCTTGCTTACCGCCAACAGGCCGACAGACGCCGGGTCGCGCTGTACCGCTTGCGCCGCGCTACGAATTCGCTCGGCGAGCGTTGAAATGTTCTCTGCTATCGTGGACATTGATTTGCGCCAGCAGGGCTAAAGTCTGCGGCATTCTATGTGATGAGGAGCTGTATGGATATTACCGAGCTGCTGGCCTTCAGTGCCAAGCAAGGCGCGTCGGACTTGCATCTCTCTGCCGGCCTGCCGCCGATGATCCGCGTCGATGGCGATGTGCGGCGGATCAACCTGCCCGCACTGGACCAGAAAGAGGTTCAGGGGCTGATCTACGACATCATGAATGACAAGCAGCGCAAGGACTTCGAGGAAGATCTGGAGACAGACTTCTCCTTCGAAGTGCCGGGCGTGGCGCGCTTCCGGGTCAACGCGTTCAACCAGAATCGCGGCGCGGGCGCCGTGTTCAGGACCATTCCATCCAAGGTCCTGAGCATGGAAGAGCTGGGCATGGGCGAAGTGTTTCGCAAGATTACCGACGTGCCGCGCGGCCTGGTTCTGGTCACCGGTCCCACCGGCTCGGGCAAGTCGACCACGCTGGCCGCCATGGTCGATTACCTGAACAGCAACAAGCACCACCACATTCTCACCATCGAAGACCCGATCGAGTTCGTACACGAGTCCAAGAAAAGCCTGATCAACCAGCGCGAAGTCCACCGCGACACCCACGGCTTCGCGGAAGCGTTGCGTTCGGCGCTGCGGGAAGACCCTGACGTGATTCTGGTGGGTGAGCTGCGCGACCTGGAAACCATTCGCCTGGCGCTGACGGCGGCAGAAACCGGCCACTTGGTGTTCGGCACGCTGCACACCACGTCTGCGGCCAAGAGCATCGACCGTATCGTTGACGTGTTCCCGGCGCAGGAGAAGTCGATGATCCGCTCGATGCTCTCCGAGTCGCTCCACGCCATCGTGTCTCAGGCGCTGCTGAAGAAGGTCGGTGGAGGGCGGGTCGCGGCCCACGAGATCATGATCGGCACGTCGGCGATTCGTAACCTGATCCGCGAGAACAAGGTGGCGCAGATGTATTCGTCGATTCAGACCGGGGGGGCGCTGGGGATGCAGACGCTGGACATGTGCCTGAAGGACCTGATCAGCAAGGGGCTGATCACGCGCGAGAGTGCGCGGGAGAAAGCGAAGACGCCTGATAACTTCTGATCAGAAGTGCAAACGACTGTGGGGAGCGAATGAATTCGCTCCCCACAGTGTTTTCCAGACGGCTTGTGCGATCAGCGCTGGGCGATGCGCACGGTGCCTTTCTGACTCGGCGGCTGCTTTGGCAGCACACGCTTGGCGACGACGTAATGGCTGTCCCAGTACGGCTTCTTCAGCGTATCGATCGTCACGGATTTGCCACGGCGTGGCGCGTGAACGAAACGGTCGTTGCCGAGGTAGATCGCAACATGATTAACCGTGCGGCTCTTGATGTTGAAGAACAGCAAGTCGCCCGGCTTCAAATCCTTGCGGTCTACCTTCTGCCCGTGACCTTCGGCCATGGCGTTGGAGGTGCGCGGCAAATCGACTTCGCTCACGTCGTTGAAGGCATATTTCACCAGTCCGCTGCAGTCGAACCCTTTTGTTGGGCTGGTGCCGCCCCAACGATAAGGTGTACCGATGGCGTTAACGGCCCGGTTGACCACGGTGCTGCTCTGTTTGGTACCCATCTGCGCCGTGTTGGCCAGGGCGACAGTGTTTTGCGAAATCTTGCGAGTGCTGCGGGAGGGTTTCCCCTTAACAGCTTTGGCTCGCTTGCCAGAGGTCTCGAGTGGAGTAGCCGTCTGTTCCAGTGCAGCCATTGCAGCCCGTTGAGCAGCGATGTTGCGTGAAACGGATTCCGGCGACTCGGACCTGGCAGTGAAACCGGTGAAGCTCGGTGGAAGCGTTTGCTCACGATTGGTGGCGTGGGCGGCCAGTGGCATAAATAGACAAATAGTCAGCCATGTCTTGAAAAATGGACGCATTAGGCAGGGCTCTTGTTGGTCAGCGCGCAACTTTATAACAGCTTTTTGCGAAATTCTGAGCCCCCTTGTCGAACAATTTACTGCCCTCAAAGTCAGTTTTGGCTGCAGAATCGTCATCTCACTGTGCTGATCACCTTGCAGAACAAGGGTTTGCACGATTGAAAAGAGGTTCAAGCCATACGTCGGACGGCGTCACGAAAGTCACAAAACTTACGCATATTTTTTTCTATTGCAGCAAGCGAGGTCAACAATGAACACCTATCAACCTGACGTCCAACGTCCGGACACCCACAGCAAGGTCATGGGCTATTTGCTCTGGATTGTGGGATTCACCGGTGCTCACCGTTTTTATTACGGCAAGCCGGTGACCGGTACGATCTGGTTTTTCACACTGGGGCTGCTGGGCATCGGCTGGGTGATCGACTTCTTCCTGATTCCGGCGATGGATCGGGAAGCGGATCTGCGATTCAACGCAGGCTCGACCGATTACAGCCTCGCCTGGATTCTGCTGACCTTTCTAGGTGTGTTCGGTGTGCACCGGATGTATCAGGGCAAATGGATCACCGGGATCATTTACCTGTTCACGGGAGGTCTGGCGCTGCTGGGCGTGCTGTACGACTTCTGGACGCTGAATGACCAGATCTCGGTGAAGAACGCCCGCCGGTAATAGCGGGTGCTTTGGGCTCGTCCGTGGAAGTGAGAAAGGTGACCCCACGATGAGGTGAGTCATCGCTGAAGGCAGGGCGCGACACAAAACCTGTGGGAGCGAGCTTGTTCACGAAGGAGCCGGCACATTCAGCCATTTTCTCTGAGGCTGAAAGTAAGCCTTCGCGAGCAAGCTCGCTCCCACGTCGGCAGCCGTCGACTTGAAATTTGGCCTACCCGCTGGACCTGTGGGAGTGAGCTTGCTCACGAAGGGGCCGGTGTATTCAGCCATTTTCTCTGAGGCTGAAAGTAAGCCTTCGCGAGCAAGCTCGCTCCCACATAATCAACGTCTGCCTGAGGTTGGGCATCTCACCCGTTATAGCTAACTCGCCCATCCACAAACGTGTACTTCACGGCACTTGGCAGGCAATGTCCGAGGAATGGGCAGTTCTCGCCTTTCGACAGCCATTTCTCGCCCGCCACCGTCGACGCGGCAGGGTCGAACAGCACCAGGTCCGCAGGTGAGCCGGCAATCAGCGTTCCGGCCCGCAGGCGCAGCGCAGCGGCCGGACCGGAGCTGAGGCGTGCCAGCAGCGTCGGCAGGTCCAGCAGGCCGTCTTCGACCAGCGTCATCGCCAGTGGCAGCAACAGCTCCACGCTGCTGATGCCCGGCTCGGTCGCGCCAAACGGGGCCAGCTTGGCGTCACGCTCATGGGGCTGGTGATGACTGGAGATCGCCTGCACCACGCCCGACTTCACCGCCTCACGCAATGCGTCGCGGTCTGCACGTGTGCGCAGCGGCGGCTGCACGTGGTACAGGCTCGAGAAGCCGGTCAGCGCCTCGTCGGTCAGGATCAACTGATACAGCGCCACGTCCGCCGTCACCGGCAGGCCTCGCGCCTGCGCCTGGGCAATCAAGGCCACGCCGCGCGCACTGGTCAGTTGCGTGAAATGGGCGCGCACACCGCTTTGCTCGACCAGCAACAGGTCCCGCGCGAGTGCCACTGTTTCAGCCGTTTCCGGAATGCCCGGCAGGCCAAGGAATGCAGCGGTTGGGCCGTCGTGGGCCAGGCCGCCTTCAGCAAGGTCGTGATCCTGGGAATTGAAAATCACGGTCAGATCGAACGTCGCTGCGTATTCGAGCGCGCGGCACAGCGTGCGATTGCTGCGGAAATTCACCATGCCGTTGGTGAACGCCACGCAGCCGGCGTCGCGCAGGGCAATCAGCTCGGCCAGTTGCTCGCCTTCCAGACCCTTGCTCAAGGCGCCGATCGGAAAGACCTTGCTGTGGCCGGCTTCGCGGGCGCGGTCCAGAATCAGCTCGGCAACGGCGGACGTGTCGAGCACCGGTTTTGTACGCGGCGGACAGCACAGGCTGGTGACGCCGCCGGCCGCCGCTGCGCGGGTTTCGCTGGCGATATTGCCTTTGCGGCTGTAACCCGGTTCACGCAACGACACGTTCAGGTCGACCAGTCCGGGGGCGGCGATCAGGCCGGCGGCGTCGATGGTTTCCATAGGGCTGAAGCCGGCAGGCGCCGCACCGAGGGCGAGAACCTTGCCCGCTTCAAGATGGATGTCGGTGACTTGATCCAGACCGCTGACAGGGTCGATGACGCGAGCGCCGAGGATGCTGAACTTCACTGGGCGATCTCCTGCTCGAACTGACGTTGTGCGGTTTGGCCACTCATGGCCATGGACAGAACGGCCATGCGCACGGCAATGCCGTAGGTGACCTGATTGAGGATCACCGAGTGCGCGCCGTCGGCCACGGCTGATTCGATCTCCACGCCGCGGTTGATCGGGCCCGGGTGCATCACGATGGCATCGGGCTTGGCGCCGGCCAGGCGCGCGGTGGTCAGGCCGAACAGCCGGTAGAACTCACCCTCGCTCGGCAGCAGGCCGCCCGACATGCGCTCGCGTTGCAGGCGCAACATGATCACCACGTCGACGTCCTTCAGGCCCTCGGTCAGATCGGTGTACACCTTCACGCCGTATTGCTCGACGCCCACCGGCAGCAGGGTTTTTGGTGCGACCACACGGATGTCCGGGCAGCCCAGCGCCTTGAGCGCGATCATGTTTGAGCGTGCGACGCGGGAATGCAGGATATCGCCGACAATCGCCACCGAAAGATTCTCGAAATTCCCTTTGTGGCGGCGGATGGTCAGCATGTCCAGCATGCCCTGGGTCGGGTGGGCATGACGGCCGTCGCCACCGTTGATGATCGCGACCTGTGGGCTGACATGTTCGGCGATGAAGTGCGCCGCACCGGAGTCACCGTGACGCACGACGAACATGTCGGCGGCCATGGCTTCAAGGTTGCGCAGCGTATCGAACAGCGTCTCGCCCTTGCTGGTCGAGGAGGTCGATACGTTCAGAGTAATGACATCCGCCGACAACCTTTGGGCCGCCAGCTCGAACGTGGTGCGGGTACGTGTCGAGTTTTCGAAGAACACGTTGCACACGGTCTTGCCGCGCAGCAACGGGACCTTCTTCACCGCCCGGGCGCCGACTTCGAGGAACGAGTCGGCGGTGTCGAGGATTTCGGTGAGCAGTTCGCGGGGCAAACCGTCGAGGGAGAGAAAGTGCTGCAGCTGGCCCTGATGGTTCAGTTGCAGCGGGCGCTTGGCGTCGAGAGGCGTCATCGCAAAGGACTCTTAGAGGGCGGCGGAATCGGTGGAAAGGTCTTGCAGTTCGAGCGTCAGCGGCGTTGGCCCGGACAGCTTGACCCGTTCATTCGGCCCCAGTGACAAGGTCGCTCCCGTCACGTTCGGCCGGATCGGCAGGTCAGCGGCGTCCAGATCCAGCAGCGACACCAGGGTCACGCTGGCCGGGCGGCCGTAATCGAACAGTTCGTTGAGCGCCGCACGAATGGTGCGCCCGCTCATCAGCACGTCATCGATCAGCACCAGATGCTGGCCTTCGATCTCGAACGGCAGCTCCGAAGGGCGCACTTGCGGGTGCAGGCCGTTCTGGCTGAAGTCGTCGCGGTAAAAAGAGACGTCCAGCGTGCCCAGCGGCGACTGGATGTTGAGGGCTTCAAGGAGCGCCTGCGCGACCCACACCCCACCGGTGCGAATGCCGATGAAGCGAGGCTCCTGGATGCCGCGTTTGTTCAGGTGCGCGTTGAGATCAATCGCCATCTGGCTGATCAGTTCGGCGGGATTTGGCAGACTCATGGTTGCTCCTTCAGGTGCCCCGGCGTGCGCTGCACGAACGTCCTGGGTAAATCGAATTCGGTTCAGCGTAGATGGATCAAATTTCAAACAGCGCGGTGTTGGCTTCCAGCCAGCTTTGCAACAGCAGCGCTGCGGCGATGGCGTCCACGGGATTGTCCCGGTAGCTGCCATGCTGGCCGCGAGAGGCGCGTTCGCCCTTGGCTTCGAACGTGGTGAGGCGCTCGTCGTGGGTGTAGACCGGCAGGTTGAAGCGGCCATTGAGCTTGCGCGAAAACTTCTCGGCACGGGCGCTCATCTCGCTCGGCGTGCCGTCCATGTTCAGCGGCAGGCCGACGACGATGGCGTCCGGTTTCCATTCGGTGATCAGCGCCTGCACCTTGTCCCAGTCTGGCACGCCGTTCTGCGCTTTCAATGTGCAGAGCTCGCGGGCCTGCCCGGTGATTACCTGGCCGACCGCCACGCCGATCTGTTTGGTGCCGTAGTCGAATCCCAGTAACAGACGCAGTCCGGCCATCAGGCGTGACCCGCCTGACTGGTCAGCAGATTGAGGTTAACGCCCAGTTTGGCGGCAGCGGCGTCGAGGCGATCTTCGCTTTCGACGTCGAAAAGGATCGCCGGGTCGAATGCGCAGTTGAGCCACGCATTGGCGGCGAACTCGGCGTCAAGCTGGCCGGCGTCCCAGCCGGCATAGCCGAGGGTGATCAGATTTTGATCAGGGCCGTAGCCGTCTGCGATGGAGAAGAGGACGTCCTGTGAGGTCGAGAGCGAAATGCCGCCCAGGTCCACGGTCGCCTGGAACACCTGGCCGGAAGGGTGCAGGACAAAGCCGCGATCGGTTTGCACCGGGCCGCCGAGGTGAATGGGGATGTCCTTGCAGCGCGCAGGTGGCGGCAATTCGGGGCGCAGCTGTTCCAGAATGTCTGCCAACGACAGGCTTTGCGGTCGGTTGATGATCAGACCCATGGCGCCATTGGCATTGTGCTCGACGATGTAGGTCAAGGTCTGAGCGAAGTTCTCATCGTGCATGTGGGGCATGGCGATCAGAAACTGGTGTTTGAGGTACGACGGAGAGACGTTTTTCATGAGCCCTAGTGTGGCGTCGCGGGGCTGTTGTGACAACTGGCAGAACCGACTCGCGGGCGGATAAATCGCGACGCAGGTCAGGTTTCATATTGCTGGTGCCCGGGGATGAATCATATTCAAGGGCGAGTGACAGACCTGTGGGAGTGAGCTTGCTCGCGAATGGGCCAGTGCACTCACACAAGATTCAGGGTCTGGACGTCAGCCTTCGCGAGCAAGCTCGCTCCCACAGGGGGACAAAGGCGTCTGCGGTATTGAGGTGCAGGATCAATTACTCGACAGCTTGTCCCCGCGTGCGAATTTCCAGGTGCGGATGATTTCAAGCCGGTCGATATCGGCCAGATCGCCACTGAATGGCGCAAAGGGTGCTGCCAGGCGGACAATCTTCTGCGCCGCCTGATCCAGCAGCGGCTGGCCCGATGACTCCAGAATCAGCACTTCATAGAGTGAACCGTCGCGATTGATCGACACCATCATGCGCAAGCTGCCGTAGATCTGCTTGCGGCGCGCCTCATCCGGGTAATTCAGGTTGCCGATGCGCTCGATCTTCTTGCGCCAGTCTTCTTTGTACCAGGCGCCCTTGTCGCGCATGGTCGAGGCCGCGCTCAGGCGGTGGATCTTCGGACGCTTGGCGTAGGCCTGCTGCTCATCCGCCAGCTCGGCTTCGAGGCTGGCGATTTCGCTGTTCAGCTGCGTGCTGTCGATGGTCGGCGCGACTTTCTTCTGTTCTTCCGGCTTGACCTCATCGCGCTTGGCCACGGTCTTCTGTGGAGACTGGGCTTTCGTGGCGACAGCGGTCTTCGGCGCGTCCTGCTTGATCACCGGTTTGGCGGCAGGCGGTGGCGTGACCTTGTTGATCTGATTGTCTTGATACGGGGCGATTTCGGTGGTCTTGGGCACCGCTTTCTTGTCGAGGGTGCCGCTGCCCTGCTGGTTTTCCTGGGCGAGGAAGTCAGCGTCCTTGGGCTTGGTGTCGCTTCTGAAGGGGGCGAGGGTGATCTCCATGGTCTGGCTGATCTTTTCCGGTTTGACGTAGGTGAAACCGACGCCAAGGATCACCGCCAGATGCACCAGTGCGGCGATCATCAGGGTAAACCCGAGGCGATCGGCAGGGCGCACGCCGGTGCGGGTCAGGGACAGGGGGAGATCATCGTCGACCGCAGCGTTCATCCACGCTCCGGCAGCACATGTGCCAGCATTACTACTCACCTAGCGCAAAAATTCAGGCCGCGCATGATAACGCAATGTCAGGACTGGCTTGGCGTTTGATGTCACCGGGCCGATTAGTGGGCGGTGCCTTTCCCGTTGGGAGCTTGCTCATAAAGACTCACAAAGAGGGCGAAGGTCCTGGCCTCCTCGTGAGCCAGCTCACTCCCACCGGTTCTGCGACTCTCCCAATACATCGAGCAGACGAATATCCTGCGGGAGCGAGCTTGCTCGCGAAGCGGCCTGAGCATCCGCTGAATCCTCGGCGGCTGGGACGCCGCTCGTGAGTAAGGTGGAGCGCCACCCCGGTCACTCCCACAAGGAGCCGGGTTAAGCCCGGGCCTGGAGCTTCTTCTCGATCACATCCATCAACATGCCGCCAATGTCCGTCCCGAACGCGTTATCGATCTCGCGGATGCACGTCGGGCTGGTGACGTTGATCTCGGTCAGGTGCTCGCCAATTACGTCCAGGCCTACAAACAGCAGGCCTTTTTCCCGCAGCGTCGGGCCGATTTCGGCGGCGATCCAGCGATCGCGGTCCGTCAGGGGGCGGGCTTCGCCACGACCGCCAGCGGCCAGGTTGCCTCGGGTTTCGCCGGCGGCCGGGATGCGCGCCAGGCAATACGGCACGGGTTCGCCGTCGACCATCAGAATGCGCTTGTCGCCGTCCTTGATGGCGGGCAGATAGGCCTGCGCCATGATCTGCTCATGACCGTGCTTGGTCAGGGTTTCGAGAATCACCGACAAGTTCGGATCACCGACGCGGTGGCGGAAGATCGACGCGCCGCCCATGCCGTCCAGCGGCTTGAGAATGACATCGCCGTGCTTGGCGGCGAACTCGCGAATGATGTCCGCGCGACGGCTGACCAGCGTGGGCGGCGTGCATTGCGGGAACAGCGTGGCGAACAGCTTCTCGTTGCAGTCACGCAGGCTTTGCGGCTTGTTGACCACCAGGACGCCGGCGCGCTCGGCTTGTTCGAGCAGATAGGTGGAGTAGACGAATTCCATGTCGAACGGCGGATCCTTGCGCATCAGGATCACGTCGAGGTCGTCCAGACCGCTGTCGACTTCTGCCTCCAGCTCGAACCAGTGGGCCGGGTCGGCGAAGACTTTCAGCGGTTTCATGCGGGCGCGGGCCTGGCCGGCGTCCTGATACAGGTCGTGCTGCTCCATATAGAACAACGACCAGCCGCGGGCTTGCGCTGCCAGGAGCATGGCCAGCGAGCTATCCTTTTTATAGGAGATGCGCTCGATGGGGTCCATGACGATTCCCAGGCGAATGCTCATGGGTAATATCCTCTGATCGGTAATGGCCACGACAGGCCGAAAATAGGCGTCAGGGTGGCGCCGCGCCGGCTTTGGGTCAAGGGGCAAGGCTTTATGGATTGACCGTGGAGAGTGTGCTAAAAAGGCTCGGCATCCGGTGTCGCGCCAGCGGTCTTTGGCGCCTCCCGATGATCCCGACCCAAAACCAGATGCCCGGCAGAAGGCAACCCATCTGATTCGCCGCGGCGATGGTAGAGCAGATATGGAACAGCATTCAGCCCCATTGAAAGTGATGGTCATCGACGACTCCCGGACGATTCGTCGCACCGCCGAGACCCTGCTGAAAAACGTGGGTTGTGAAGTGATTACCGCCATCGACGGCTTCGACGCACTGGCCAAGATTGCCGACAATCATCCCAGAATCATCTTCGTCGACATCATGATGCCCAGGCTCGACGGGTATCAGACGTGCGCGTTGATCAAGAACAATCGGGCGTTCAAATCCACGCCGGTGATCATGCTGTCCTCAAGGGACGGGCTGTTCGACAAGGCCAAGGGGCGCATCGTCGGTTCCGATCAGTTTTTGACCAAACCGTTCAGCAAGGAAGAACTGCTCAGTGCGATCAAGGCCCACGTGCCCGGTTTCGTTGCAGTAGAACAACAACTATCTTGATGCCGGCCCCCTCGTGCGGGACGGCTGTTTCTATGGGGAAGCACCATGGCTCGAATTCTCATCGTCGATGACTCGCCGACCGAAATGTACAAGCTGACCGGCATGCTGGAGAAGCACGGTCATCAGGTCCTCAAGGCCGAGAACGGTGCCGATGGCGTGGCCCTGGCCCGTCAGGAAAAGCCCGATGCCGTCCTGATGGACATCGTCATGCCGGGCCTGAACGGTTTCCAGGCGACCCGTCAGCTGACCAAAGACGCTGACACCAGCATGATCCCCGTGATCATGATCACCACCAAGGATCAGGAAACCGACAAGGTCTGGGGCAAACGCCAGGGCGCGCGGGATTACCTGACCAAGCCGGTGGACGAAGAAACCCTCATGAAAACCCTGAACGCGGTGCTCGCGGGCTGACCCCCGGCTGACGCTCATGGCTCAGTCACAAACCGCCTTCCAGCTGCTGCTCGATATCGACCAGCGCTGCCGCTCCCTCGCTGCCGGCCTGCCGCTGCAGGAAACCCGCCAGCAAGGCTGGAGCGGCATCGGCTTTCGCATGGGCGAGCGCCATTACGTGGCGCCCATGGGCGAGGTCGACGAGATCCTCCACGAACCGCGCTGTGCGGTGTTGCCCGGTGCCAAGGCGTGGGTCTGCGGGATCGCCAATCTGCGCGGCCGCCTATTGCCGATCATGGATCTGTGCGCATTCTTCGGCCACGAACTCTCACCCCTGCGCAAACACCGCCGCGTGCTGGTCATCGACTACGAGGGTGTGTTCGTCGGTCTGCTGATTGATGAGGTGCTGGGCATGCAGCATTTCAGCGAGCGGAGTCTGATGCCTGAACTGGCGCACGACGGCGAACCCCGCGTCGCGCCTTACATACAAGGACGGTTCGTCCGTGAGCAGGCCTGGCAGGTGTTCAGCCCGCGCGCGCTGGTGCAGTCGGCTGAGTTTATGGACGTGGCGCTCTGATGCGCGGGGCCGAACAGTGCAAATCCAGGCGGCTGATGCCCTCCCTCAATCGAACATCAGGCGGAGCCCTGAGCAATGAGTAATACTGGCAAGTCACTGGAAGGCGCGCGCAGTCGATCGCAGATCGTCGTGCTGTTCATCTGCCTCATCGTTTTCATCATGCTGCTGTTCGTCAACTTCGCGTACCTCAGCACGCAGTCCAACTACGACAAACAATACATCGGCCACGCCGGCGAGCTGCGCGTGCTGTCCCAGCGCATCGCCAAGAACGCCACGGAAGCGGCGGCGGGCAAGGCGGCGGCATTCAAGCTGTTGGCCGATGCGCGCAACGACTTCGACACGCGCTGGCAGTATCTGAAGAAAGGCGACAAGAACACCGGCCTGCCTGCTGCGCCCGCTGCGGTGGGCGATGAGCTGAAAGCGGTGCAGACCGACTGGGAAAACCTGCGCAAAAGCACCGACGTGATTCTTGCCCGTGAGCAGACCGTGCTCTCGTTGCATCAAGTGGCGGCAACCCTTGCCGAGACCATTCCGCAATTGCAGATCGAGTCTGAAAAGGTCGTCGACATCCTCCTTCAAACCCGTGCGCCAGCCAGCCAGGTGGCCCTCGCCCAGCGCCAGTCGCTGCTGGCCGAGCGGATACTGGGCGCGGTCAACACGGTGTTGTCCGGCGATGAAACTGCGGTTCAGGCGGCCGATGCGTTTGGTCGCGATGCCAGCCAGTTCGGACGCGTGCTCAACGGCATGCTCGAAGGCAACGCCACCCTGAAAATCGCCCAGGTCGAAGACCGCGATGCGCGGGCGCGGCTGGCCGAGATTGCCGAGCTGTTCCAGTTCGTCTCCGGATCGGTCGACGAAATCCTCGAAACCTCGCCGGAGCTGCTGGAAGTCCGCGAAGCGTCGGGCAGCATTTTCAACCTTTCGCAGACGCTCCTCGACGAAGCCTCGGTGCTGGCCAACAGTTTCGAGCACATGGCGGGTGGCCGAGCGGCCTACAGCTATGGCGGCTACATCCTGGGCCTGCTGGCCCTGGCGTCGATCATCCTGATTGGCCTGGTGATGGTGCGCGAAACCAACCGGCAACTGCGCGAAACCGCCGAGAAGAACGAGCGCAACCAGAACGCGATCATGCGCCTGCTCGACGAAATCGAAGACCTTGCGGACGGCGACCTGACCGTGGCCGCCTCGGTCACCGAGGATTTCACCGGCGCCATTGCCGATTCGATCAACTACTCCATCGATCAACTGCGCGAATTGGTGTCGACCATCAACCTCACCGCCGAGCAAGTGTTCGGCGCCGTGAAGGACACGCAGACCACTGCCACCCAACTGGCCGCGGCGTCCGAGCATCAGGCGTTGCAGATCGCCGCGGCGTCCAATGCCATCAACGACATGGCGACGTCCATTGATCAGGTCTCGGCCAATGCGTCCGTGTCCGTCACGGTGGCCGAGCGGTCCGTGACCATTGCCAACAAGGGCAACGAGGTGGTGCACAACACCATCACCGGCATGGACAACATCCGCGAGCAGATTCAGGACACGTCCAAGCGCATCAAGCGTCTGGGCGAGTCATCCCAGGAGATTGGCGACATCGTCAGCCTGATCGATGACATTGCCGACCAGACCAATATTCTTGCGCTTAATGCCGCGATCCAGGCCTCGATGGCTGGCGATGCCGGGCGCGGCTTTGCGGTGGTGGCCGATGAAGTGCAGCGGCTGGCCGAGCGCTCGTCGTCGGCGACCAAGCAGATCGAGACCCTGGTGCGCGCGATTCAGAACGACACCAACGAAGCAGTGATCTCCATGGAGCAAACCACGGCGGAAGTGGTGCGCGGTGCGCGGCTGGCGCAGGATGCCGGTGTCGCGCTCGAAGAAATCGAAGGCGTGTCGAAGATCCTCGCCGGGCTGGTCGAAAGCATCACCAACGCGGCGCAGCAGCAGGCTGCATTGGGTCAGCAGATTTCCTCGACCATGCTGGTGATCCAGCAGACCACCACACAGACCACCTCAGGCACCGCGGCGACCGCCCGGAGCATGGGCAATCTGGCGAAGATGGCCAGCGAGATGCGCCGCTCGGTGTCCGGCTTCAAGTTGCCGGCCTCGCGACATTGATGGCCTGCTTGATAGCCCCGTTAATGATCCAGTCAATGCACATGAAGCAGCGTCAAGGCACAGGCAACCGGAGTCACCATGGCTGACCGTCACGATTACGTGGCCCTGGAGTGGGTCAAAGGCGAAATAGCCGAAACCCTCACACACGCCCGACAGGCGCTGGACACGTTCGTCACCCTACCGCACGACGCCGCGGCAATGGACGAGTGCCTGGAGCTCATCCATCAGGTTCACGGCAGCCTGCAGATGATCGAGTTCTACGGCGCCGCGCTGTTCGCCGAGGAAATCGAACAGCTGGCGCTGGCGCTGAAAGAGGGCCACGTTGCCCAGGAAAGCGAAGCGATCCAGCTGCTGAATCTGGCGATGACGCAATTGCCGGTTTACCTGGAGCGTGTGCACTCCGCCCGCCGTGATCTGCCGCTGGTGGTGCTGCCGCTGCTCAACGATTTACGCAGCGCCCGGGGCGAAAGCCTGCTGTCGGAAACCAGCCTGTTCTCGCCGCAACTGCTGTCTATTCCCGCTCTCGATGCTCAGGCATTGGCCGAGCGCGACAGCCCCGAACTGCCCGCGAAACTGCGCAAGCTGCGGCAGACGCTGCAAACCGCGCTGGTCGGGCTGCTTCGCGATCAGGACGTGCAGACTCAACTCGGTTACATGGGCAAGGTGTTCGGGCGGCTTGAGGTGTTGTGCGAGGACGCGCCCCTCGAACCGCTGTGGCGTATCGCGTCCGCGCTGGTCGAAACCATGCTCAGCGGCAATTTCACCAACAGTCCGGCGCTGCGCAGCCTGTTCAAGGATGCCGACAAAGAACTCAAACGTTTGCTGGATCAAGGCATTGAAGGTATCAATCAGCCTGCGCCCGACGAACTCCTGAAAAGCCTGTTGTTTTACATCGCCAAGTCCGACAGCGAGGCGCAGAAGATGACGGACTTGAAGGATCAGTACGCACTCGCTGATGCGCTGCCGCACAGTGCCTTGGTCGCCGAAGAACGTGCGCGCATGGCCGGGCCGGATCGCGACGCCATGCGCACGGTGATCATCGCCCTGTGCGATGAGCTGGTGCGGACCAAGGAGCGGCTCGACGTTTTTGTGCGCGGTGATCGTCAGCACGTCAGCGAGCTGAACGCCTTGCTGCCACCGTTGCGGCAGATCGCCGATACCCTGGCGGTGCTGGGTTTCGGCCAGCCGCGTAAAGTCATCATCGATCAGATGACCGTGGTGCAGGGCATGGCCCAGGGGCAACGCGCACCCGACGATGCCACCTTGATGGACGTCGCCGGTGCGCTGCTGTACGTCGAATCCACGCTCGCGGGCATGGCCGGAACGGTTAACCAGAGCAGCCCTGAAGAAAGCCGTCTGCCGACGACTGATCTCAGTCAGATTCACCAACTGGTCATCAAGGAAGCGCGCATCGTTCTGCAACAGGCCAAGGACGTGATCGACGAATACGTCGACGGTGAAATGGACCGGGCACGTCTGCTGCCGCTTTCGGAGCAGTTGATTCAGGTGCGCGGCGCGCTGGCGATGATCCCGCTGGCGCGGGCATCCGGACTGCTGGCGGCCTGTAACGACTACATCACCGAGCACTTGCTGGTTGACACCGAAAGCCCGGCGGCCTCGCAGCTCGATCACCTGGCGGACGTGATCATCGGCGTCGAGTATTACCTCGAACGCATGGCCGAAGACCCGGAAGCGCCGGGCGAACATGTACTGGATCTGGCCCAGGAAAGTCTCGCCCGGCTCGGTTACTCCCCGGTCCCCGATGCGCTGGATGTGCCGATGCTCGAAGAAGTCATCAGCGAAGAAGAGCTGCAGGACTTGCATGAGCGGCAGGCCTTGGTCAGCCCGAGTCGGACCCTCGCCGAAGTGCTGGCCAGCCCGCTGTCGGCGGTCAACCCGCCGGCGCGGAATATGCCGGCCAGTCTGTTGCCGCCGCCGAAGGGTGAGCAGGCGATCGATGACGAACTGCGGGAAGTCTTCCTCGAAGAAACCGACGAGATGCTCGAAGCCTTGCGCGAGTACGTGCCGCGCTGGATTGCCGATCCCGGCAACCTTTCGGCGCTGGGCGAGATTCGTCGTGCGTTTCACACGCTCAAGGGCAGCGGCCGGATGGTGCGCGCGCTGATTCTCGGCGAACTGGCGTGGTCGGTGGAAAACCTCCTGAACCGCGTACTGGAGCACAGCGTCGAGCCGGACGCGCGGGTGCAGCAGTTGCTCACGGACGTACAGGCGTTGCTGCCGGACGTGATTCGCGATTTCGCCGTGGACGTTCAGCGTCAGCGTGACGATGTCGACCAACTGGCCGCCCAGGCCCACGCGCTGGCCCAGGGCGAAGCGGGTGACGTCGAGCCTGCGCAACGGCTGGAGGACGAAGAGGGGTTCGACCCGCAGTTGCTGGAGATTTTCCGTCAGGAAGCCCACACCCACCTGAACACGGTGAGCCGTTATCTCGACGCTGCTCAGGGTGCCGATGCACCGGTGTTCAGCAACGATTTGCTGCGCGCGTTGCACACCCTCAAGGGCAGCGCGTACATGGCGGGCGTCCTGCCGATCGCCGAGCTGGCGAGCCCGCTGGACCAACTGGTCCGCGAGTTCAAGACCAACCTGATTGAGGTCGGCCAGGCCGAGATCGACCTGCTGCGTGCCGCCGGGCCTTTGTTTCATCTAGGCCTCGCCCAGCTGAATGTCGACCCGCTGATGCCCATCGAAGGCGCAGCCGCCCTGATTCAACAGGCCCAAGAGCTGCTCGACGCACGGCTGGCCGATGCCTTGAGCGACGACAGCAATGGCCTGCGCACGCGGCGTAATCCGCAGTTGATCGCGAGCTTTCTGGCCGAAGGCATGGACATCCTGCTGGACGCCGACAACTTGCTCAAAGACTGGCGCCAGCACCCCGGCCACCGCCAGGAATTGAACGCGCTGCTCGACGAGCTGACCATGCTCGGCCACGGCGCGCACGTCGCCGACCTGCCCCAGGTCGATGAGCTCTGCGAAGCGCTGCTCGACCTGTATGGCGCCGTGGAGGAGAGCAGCCTTGCCGTCAGCGAGCGCTTTTTCGACGAAGCCGAAAAGGCCCACGAGGCGCTGATCAACATGCTTGATCAGGTCGCCGCCGGACAGGAAGTCCAGCCGTGCCCTGAGCGCGTGAGCGCTTTGCGCGGGCTGCTCGCCGAAGCGCTGGAGCCCGGCGCGATGGGCGTTATCAAAAGTGATGGCGCCGGGGCAACAAGCATCACGGACATGGAGGAGGTCACCGAGCATCTCGCTCAACCCGCCCAGCCTTCGCGCGATGATTTCGATCAGGAAATCGTCGAGATCTTCCTCGAAGAGGCGGTGGATATTCTCGACATCGCCGGCCCTGCGCTGCAACGCTGGCTCGACGACCCGGAAAACCCGCTGCCGCTGTCATCGTTGCAACGTGACCTGCACACCCTCAAAGGGGGCGCGCGCATGGCCGAAATCGGACCGGTGGGCGACCTCGGCCATGAGCTGGAGTCGCTCTACGAAGGGCTGATTGATCGGCGTTGCGGTTACTCGCCACAACTGGCGGAGCTGCTGGTGCACAGCCACGATCACCTGTCGCTGATGCTTGAACAGCTGCAGCACCGTTCGGCATTGACCAGTCCCGCGCCGCTGATCGAGAAGATTCGCGAGTTTCGCCAGCGCAATTGCTACCTGCTGCCCAACGACGGCCAGACGCGCAATGTCAGTTCGATGATTCAATCGCTGGACGAACGCGATCCGGAACTGCTGGAAATTTTTCTCGAAGAAGCCGACGACATCATCGAGAGCAGCAGCGCGGCGTTGGTGCGCTGGCAGGCCGATCCGCAGAACATGCTGGAAGTCGAAAACCTGCTGCGCGATCTGCACACGCTCAAGGGCGGCGCGCGCATGGTGGAGATTGCGCCGATTGGCGACCTGGCCCATGAGCTGGAGTCGCTGTACGAAGGGCTGTCGACGGGTGCGCTGAAAAACAGCGCGCTGCTCAACGGCCTGCTGCAAAGCGGCCACGACATGCTCGCCGACATGGTCGATGCCGTTCGGGGCTATGAGCCATTGCCCAACCCGGCGCTGCTGATCGAGAGCATCGGTCAATACACGTCATCCGGGGCCGCCCGCGAACCTGTCGAAAAACCTCAGGAGGCGCCGGCTCTGCTGCCCGCGCCGGTTGTTGATACGGCCGCGCAAACCGAGGCCGACGGCGAGCGTACCGGCCCGGAGATGATCAAGGTGCCGGCCGAGCAACTGGAAGACCTGGCGAATCTGGCGGGGGAAACCTCGATATTCCGGGGCCGTGTCGAGCAGCAGGTCAGCGACGCGCAGGTCACTCTGGTCGAGATGGAAACCACCATCGAGCGGATGCGCGATCAGCTGCGCCGACTCGACATCGAAACCCAGGGCCGCATTCTCAGCCGCGATCACCCCGTTGATCGGCTCGGTTACGAAGCATTCGACCCGCTGGAAATGGACCGGCATTCGCAGCTGCAGCAGTTGTCCCGCGCGCTGTTCGAATCCGCGTCCGACCTGATGGACCTCAAGGAAACCCTCGACACCCGCGCCCATGAGGCCGAAACCCTCTTGCAGCAACAGGCGCGGGTGAACACCCAGCTTCAGGAAAGCCTGATGCGCACCCGCATGGTGCCTTTCGAGCGCATGGTGCCGCGCCTGCGCCGGATCGTCCGTCAGGTGTCGGGCGAGCTGAACAAGAAGGTCAAGTTCGACGTCATCAACGCCGAAGGCGAGATGGACCGCAATGTGCTCGAGCGCATGGTAGCGCCGCTGGAGCACATGCTGCGCAACGCCGTCGATCACGGGCTCGAGAGCGTCGAGGAACGCCTGGCCGCCGGTAAATCCGAGTGGGGGCATATCACGCTGAGTCTGGCCCACGAAGGCGGCGACATCGTTATCGAGATGCGCGACGACGGCGCCGGTGTTGACTTCGAGGCCGTGCGGCGCAAGGCGATCAAGCGCGGCATCATCAGCCCCGATGCCGAGCTGAGTGAGCACGACATCCTGCAGTTCATTCTGCGCCCAGGCTTTTCCACCGCCGAAACCATCACCCAGATTTCCGGGCGCGGCGTCGGCATGGATGTAGTGCACGCCGAGGTCAAGGACCTAGGCGGCTCGATGGTCATTGATTCCAGGGCGGGAGAGGGCGCGCGTTTCCGTGTCCGCTTGCCGTTCTCGGTGTCGGTCAATCGTGCGCTGATGGTGCAGTGCGGCGAAGAACAGTACGCCGTGCCGCTGAACAGCGTCGAGGGCATCGTGCGCGTGATGCCGAGCGAGCTGGAGACCTGTTATCAATCCGTGCCTCCGCGTTATGAATACAGCGGACGGACCTACGAATTGCGTTATCTGGGCGAGCTGCTCAATAACGGTCATCCGCCGAAGCTGGGCGGCCAGACGCAGACCCAGCCGCTGCCGGTGCTTTTGGTCCACGTACACGATCAATGGATTGCGGTGCAGGTGGATGCGTTGGCCGGCTCGCGGGAAATCGTGGTGAAGAACCTCGGTCCGCAGTTTTCGTCGATACCCGGCATTGCCGGCGCGACCATTCTGGGCGACGGCCGCGTGGTGCTGATTCTCGACCTGTTTGCGCACATCCGGCGCTTTCACGCCAAGCTGCTGGCGCTGCAAGTCGCGGGGCATGCACCGGTGCGTTACGTCGAACCCGAACAGGCGCGGCCGTTGCTGGTGATGGTGGTGGATGATTCGGTGACGGTGCGCAAGGTCACCGGCCGCCTGCTGGAACGCAACGGCATGAACGTGCTGACGGCCAAGGATGGGGTCGATGCCATGGCGCTGCTTCAGGAGCACACCCCGGACATCATGCTGCTGGACATCGAAATGCCACGCATGGACGGCTTTGAAGTCGTCAGCAAGATTCGCGGAGACGACGCCCTGAAGCACCTGCCGATTATCATGATCACGTCGCGATCAGGGCAGAAGCACCGCGACCACGCTATGGCGCTGGGGGTGAACGAATACATGAGCAAGCCGTATCAGGAAGCCGCTCTGTTGCAAAGCATTGCCCACTGGAGCCACGCCCATGTCTGACACCACGACGCAAACAGCGCGGCTGACCAGCCTGACCGGATTGCTCATTCCCCTGAGTGATCGGCACCTGCTGTTGCCCAACGTGGCGGTCGCCGAGCTGATCGACTATCAAGACAGCGTCGCCGACCCCGCCGCGCCACAGTGGTATTTGGGCCCGATCAACTGGCGTAACCGCAGTTTGCCGCTGCTCAGTTTCGAAGCCGCCTGCGGCAGCCGCGCCCGTGTCGGAGGCCGCGCCCGCATCGTCGTGCTCAACGCCCTCGGCGGCCGCCCTGACCTCAAATTCATCGCCCTGCTGACCCAAGGCATTCCCCGCTCCTGCAAACTGGACAGCCAACTCAGCTACGTCGACGTGCCGCTGGCTGAGCTGGAACTGGCCGCAGTGCAAGTGGGCGAGACCGTGGCGAAGATCCCCGACCTTGTGGCGCTTGAGGAGTGGCTGGTGGAGGCGGGGTTGGTTCAGATGACGCCGAATTTGTAAGAGACTCCCCGGCTTTCAAACGCCGCAGATTGCATGCCGGACATTGGCCCCTGTAGGAGTGAGCTTGCTCGCGAAAGCTGCATTTCAGCCGCTGAAGATTTAGCGGCTGTCCCGGCCTATTCGCGAGCAAGCTCGCTCCCACGACTGCATGTCAGCCGCCGCAGATTTCATGCCCAACACAGCCCTTGTGGGAGTGAGCTTGCTCACGAAGGCTGCATTTCAAACGCTGAAGATTTGGTGGATGTACCGGCCCCTTCGCGAGCAAGCTCGCTCCCACGCCTGCATGTCAGCCGCCGCAGATTGCATGGCCGACACAGCCCATGTGGGAGTGAGCTAGCTCACAAAAGCTGCATTTCAGCCGCTGAAGATTTAGCGGCTGTCCCGACCCCTTCGCGAGCAAGCTCGCTCCCACGCCTGCATGTCAGCCGCCGCAGATTTCATGCCCAACACAGCCCTTGTGGGAGTGAGCTTGCTCACGAAGGCTGCATTTCAAACGCTGAAGCTTTGGTGGATGTACCGACCCCTTCGCGAGCAAGCTCCCACGACTGCATGTCAGCCGCCGCAGATTTCATGCCGGGCACAGCCCTTGTGGGAGTGAGCTTGCTCACGAAGGCTGCATCTCAAACGCTGAAGTTATAGCGGCTGTCCCGGCCTCTTCGCGAGCGAGCCCGCTCCCACAATTTGATCTCCAGCATGCTCAACTTGTGTCTGTCTGAAGCATTCAAGAACTGCCAGCGGAAGCCGGCTCATATCAGGCTGAAGTATTTCGCTTTTACAGATTCGATATCGGTAAGGTTTCCTGCGTTGGCATCCGCTATGCCGTCCGAAATAGCCTGCATCTGGCGCATCTCGGCTTCCAGGTAGCGGCTCAGTGCTTGCTGAAGGTGATATTGCCGATCACGCCCAGTGGCGCCGGCCAACTGGTCGAGTGTCCCAATCCCTCGTAGACGATGAGCCGAATAAACTGCATATTCGGCTCACCCCGTGAGCCGAATAGAATTGCTAATCGGCTCATACCCTTCCGAGGCGTCCAGTGAAGAAGTCAGCAAAGTGGATTTGGCAACATCCCAAATGGCCGTCCTTTTCCTGGGACGTGGAGCCGTTGGCGCCGCTGTTGCGGGCCTGCACCCAGGCGCAGGGTCAGTTATTGGGAATGATTGGCGCGTTAGGCGCCGACGCGAATGTCGAGCGCGAACTGGATGCCTTGTTGCAGAACGTCATCACCTCATCGGCCATTGACGGCGAGCAGCTCAATGTGGCTTCGGTGCGATCTTCGCTGGCAAAACGGCTCGGGCTCGCCAGCGAGGAACGCGTGACGGCGCGAAGTGAAGGTCTGGCGGAGCTGATGCTGGATGCCACTCAACAATACGATGCGCCGCTGACGTCTGAACGGCTGAGGCATTGGCATCGGTTGTTGTTCCCCGAGACGAGCGGGCTGACAGCAAACCCCATCCAGGTTGGAGTGCTTAGGGGCCCCGAACCCATGCAGGTCGTGTCCGGTCGCATCGACCGGCCCGTAGTGCATTTCGAGGCGCCTGCGCGCGAAGGCCTGGAGCAAAAGCTGGATGACTTTTTTTACTGGTTCAACAGCAGCCGCGCCGATCCAACACTCGACCCGCTGATCCGCGCGGGCATCGCGCATTTCTGGTTCGTCACGCTGCACCCGTTCGACGATGGCAACGGACGCTTGACCCGCGCGATCACTGACCTGGCCATGGCCCAAGGCGAACACCAGGCCATACGCTTTTATGCCATGTCCGCGAGCATCCTTGCCCGGCGTCAGGACTATTACCGGATTCTGGAGTCGACCCAGCGCGGCGGCCTTAACATCACCGAATGGCTCGTCTGGTTTTTGCAGACGCTGCTCCATACGTTTGAGCAGGCCATCCAGCGCATCGACCGGGTTTTGGCGGAGGCAAGGTTCTGGCAAGCCCATCGGGATGAGGGGCTATCTCCCGAGCAAGTCAAAGTGCTCAACCGTTTGCTGAATGGCGACCTGCTGTCGGAGAAACCAGATGTGGGTTTTACCGATGGCATCAGCGCCGCCCAATACCAGGCGGTCGCCAAAGTCAGTAAAGCCACCGCCACCCGGCGTCTTCAGGACCTGTTGGAAAAGGGCTGCTTGGTAAAGCTGCTTGGTGGCGGGCGCAGCACCCGCTATCAGATCAACTGGCCTGGTTAATCATTACTCTCACGGTAATGATTCACGCATTTACTTGATTGATGCCGCACCTGAACCCCTCCTAATCTGCCCCACGACAGCGAACTCGTGGAGTCAGCATGACCACAACAACTAAACTTGACCCGCGCTGGTCGCGTCGTCGCACTGAAAAACTGCGACGGCTCGACCTGGTGCGTTCCTTCGCCGATGGCGTTGTACTGCCGACTGACAAGATTGTCGCCGCGCTTGAGGCGTTGATTGCGCCGGGCGATCGCGTGGTACTGGAAGGCAATAACCAGAAGCAGGCGGATTTCCTTTCCCGCTCGCTGGTGAAGGCCGATCCCGCGAAGCTCCATGACCTGCACATGATCATGCCCAGCGTTGGGCGGGCCGAGCATCTGGACCTGTTTGAGCGCGGCATCGCCCGCAAGCTGGACTTCTCCTTCGCCGGTACCCAGAGCCTGCGCATCAGCCAGCTGCTGGAAGACGGGCTGCTGGAAATCGGCGCGATTCATACGTACATCGAGCTGTATTCCCGCCTGCTGGTCGACCTGATTCCCAACGTCGTGCTCTCGGCCGGTTTCATGGCTGACCGCGCCGGCAATATCTACACCGGCGCCAGCACCGAAGACACCCCCGCCCTGATAGAACCGGCCGCCTTCAGCGACGGCATCGTCATCGTGCAGGTCAACCAGTTGGTGGATGACGTCAGCGACCTGCCGCGCGTGGACATCCCGGCGTCATGGGTCGACTTCGTGGTCGTCGCCGACAAGCCGTTCTACATCGAGCCGCTATTCACCCGCGACCCGCGCCACATCAAGCCGGTGCACGTGCTGATGGCGATGATGGCGATTCGCGGGATCTACGAAAAACACAACGTCCAGTCTCTTAACCACGGCATCGGCTTCAACACCGCCGCGATCGAACTGATCCTGCCGACCTACGGTGAATCCCTAGGCCTGAAAGGCAAGATCTGCCGCAATTGGACGCTCAACCCGCACCCGACGCTGATCCCCGCCATCGAAAGCGGCTGGGTCGAAAGCGTGCATTGCTTCGGCACCGAACTGGGCATGGAAAACTACATTGCCGCACGGCCTGACGTGTTCTTTACCGGTCACGATGGCTCCATGCGCTCCAACCGGATGATGTGCCAGCTGGCCGGGCAATACGCGGTTGACCTGTTTATCGGCGCCACGTTGCAAGTTGATGGCGACGGTCATTCCTCCACCGTCACCCGCGGGCGCCTTGCCGGATTCGGTGGCGCGCCAAACATGGGCCACGACCCGCGCGGCCGGCGTCACGCCACACCTGCCTGGCTGGACATGCGCCAGCAGAGCGGTGACGGGCCGGACGCCTATCTTGAGCGCGGCAAGAAGCTTGTCGTGCAGATGGTCGAGACGTTCCAGGAGGGCGGCAAACCCACGTTCGTCGAGACCCTGGACGCCGTCGAAGTCGCGAAAAAAAGCGGCATGCCTCTGGCGCCGATCATGATCTACGGCGACGACGTCACCCATCTACTGACCGAAGAAGGCATCGCCTATCTGTACAAGGCGCGCAGCCTGGAGGAACGTCAGGCCATGATCGCCGCCGTCGCTGGCGTGACCTCCATCGGCCTGCGCCACAACCCCAAAGACACCGCCCGGATGCGCCGCGAAGGGCTGATCGCGCTCCCCGAAGACCTGGGCATTCGCCGCACCGACGCCAGCCGCGAACTGCTTGCCGCCAAGAGCATCGCCGAACTGGTGGAATGGTCCGGCGGTTTGTACAACCCGCCTGCGAAATTCAGGAGCTGGTGATGCGCGCATTCAACGTAGCTTTCGAGACTTTCAATGCCGCGCCCGGTTCTGCCTCGCTGGCTGATCGCTTGGCTGATCTCGCGGTTGATGCGCTGATCGACGAAGCCGATCTGTCGCCAAAACCGGCGCTGGTTGATCGTCGCAGCAGTGGCGCCCACACGGATCTGCGCTTGGGCTTGATGCACGCGTCCGCGTTGTCATTGTGGCCCGCGTTCAAGCAAATGGCCGATGCCGCCGCAGCCATCGGCGAGATCAATCCGCTGTTGCGGGAAACCATCGGCTGCCTCGGTCGCGAAGGCGAAGCGGCGATGATGCGCACGACCAACGGGGTGAATACCCATCGCGGCGCGATCTGGGCACTGGGTTTGCTGGTCACCGCTGCAGCGCTGAATCCCGATGACCTTTCCCCGGAAGCCCTTTGCCAACGCGCCGGCCAGCTGGCATTGATCGAGGATCGTCACCAGACCGCCGACCGCAGCCAGAGCCATGGCCAAAGCGTTGTGCAGAAATACGGCGCAATGGGTGCCCGGGAGCAAGCGCAAGCGGGTTTCCCTGCCGTCACTCAAACCGGTTTGCCGCAACTCATCGGCAGCCGCGCCGCCGGACATGGCGAGCAGAACGCGCGACTCGATGCACTGCTGGCGATCATGACCACGCTGTCCGATACCTGCGTGCTGTACCGCGCGGGTGAAGCAGGCCTCCACGCCATGCAACACGGTGCGCAGCGGGTACTGGACGCCGGCGGCAGCGCGACCCTCAGCGGCCGTCGCGCGCTGAATCAGCTGGATCAACAACTGTTGAGCCTGAACGCCTCCCCCGGCGGCGCCGCCGATTTGCTCGCCGCTTGCCTGTTTATTGATCGCCTGGAGCCTGCGCTCGGCGATGAAAAGAGGAACGTCTGATCATGGAAACCCTGTCTTTTGAATTCCCCGCCGGGCAGCCGCCACGGGGGCGCGCGCTGGTGGGTTGTGTCGGTTCGGGTGATCTGGAAGTGCTGCTGGAGCCGGGTCAGCCGGGCAAGCTGACGATCCAGGTGCTGACGTCGGTCAACGGCAGTTCGGCGCGCTGGGAAAACCTCTTTCAGCGCATGTTCGACGGCCAGACGCCACCGGCCCTGAGCATCGACATTCACGATTTCGGCGCCACACCGGGCGTGGTTCGGCTGCGCCTGGAGCAAGGTTTCGAGGAGGTCGGTCATGACTGACAGCACGCGGCTTTTGCAGCAGCACAGCTTCGTCGAACTTGGCGCCCGGCAACGCGCCCGCGCACTGCTGGATGACGGCAGTTTTCGCGAGCTGATCGATCCTTTCGAGCGCCTCGTCTCCCCTTGGCTGGCCAAGCAAGGCGTCGTGCCCCAGGCCGACGATGGCGTAGTGATCGCCAAAGGCACGATCGATGGCAAACCGGTGGTGATCTGCGCCATCGAAGGCGGCTTCCAAGGCGGCAGTATGGGCGAAGTCGGCGGCGCGAAGATGGCTGGCGCGCTGGAACTGGCCGCCGAAGACAATCGCAAGGGCATTCCCACGGCAGCCGTTCTGTTGCTGGAAACCGGGGGCGTGCGCTTGCAGGAAGCCAATCTCGGGCTGGCCGGCATTGCCGACATTCACGCCGCCATTGTTGATCTGCGTCGCTATCAGCCTGTGATCGGCGTAGTGGCGGGCAGCGTCGGCTGCTTCGGCGGCATGTCGATTGCGGCGGGTTTGTGCAGTTATCTGGTTGTCACTCAGGAAGCGCGTCTGGGCCTGAACGGCCCGCAAGTGATCGAGCAGGAAGCCGGCATCGAAGAATACGACTCCCGCGACCGGCCGTTCATCTGGAGCCTGACCGGGGGCGAGCAACGTTTCGCCAGCGGGTTGGTGGACGCCTTTGTCGCCGACGACATCAGCGCCATTCAGCAGCAGGTGCACGCGTTGTTGCACAAGGGCACGCCCGAGCAGGAACGCAGCAGTCGATACGCCTGGTTCCTCGAGCGTCTGGCCCAAGTGGACACCGCTCAGCAAATCGAGCCCGCTGCCGTGCGCAGCGCGTATCAAGGAGAACGGTCATGAGTACTTACTCACTCCGTGGATTGAACTGGTTCAACGCGCTGGCCGCGAACGCCGCTGAAGTGGCGGGGCTGCCGGCGTCGGTGAAAGCAGCGGATGGCGTACTGGATGATCGCCCGGCGCGATTCCTGGCGGTGGTCGCTGACCCTGCCAACCGCTTTCCCCGCGCTCAAAACGGCGAAGTCGGTTTGCTTGAAGGATGGGGGCTGGCCCAGGCTGTGGACAGCGCCATCGAACTGGATCGGGACAGCGACAACAAGCGGACATTGATCGCGATCATCGACGTGCCGAGTCAGGCCTATGGCCGCCGCGAAGAAGCTTTAGGAATCCATCAGGCGTTGGCTGGTGCCGTCGATGCCTACGCCCGGGCGCGTCTGGCCGGGCATCCGGTGATCGGGCTGCTGGTGGGCAAGGCGATGTCCGGCGCGTTTCTCGCCCACGGCTATCAGGCCAACCGGCTGATTGCCCTGCGCGACCCGGGCGTCATGGTTCACGCCATGGGCAAGGCATCTGCAGCGCGGGTGACACTGCGCAGCGTCGAAGAACTGGAAAAACTCGCTGCCAGCGTGCCGCCGATGGCCTACGACATCGACAGCTACGCCAGCCTTGGTCTGCTGTGGGAAACCCTGTCGGTCAGTCAGATCGAGCACCCCGGCGCTTCGGATATCACCCTGGTGCAGGACTATTTGACTGCAGCGATCAAGGACATCCTGGCCGGCGGCAATGACCTGAGTTCACGCCTCGGCGCGCCGAACCGTGCGGCGTCGTCGAAAGTCCGCGAGCTCTTGCGGGCGCAGTGGTAATGAGTGCTTTCCAGCCGGTGCTGCCCCACGACCTGTTGTGGGGTTTGCCGACGGCTGCGTTGCCGATCGACGCACCGGCGTGGGCGTTCGAGGTCGTCGGCCTCGGTCATCCGGTGGTGGTGCGCCGCGCCCGTGTCGCGGCAGGCCTGGTGGCGGTGGGCGTGCGCGGTCGCTCGCGGGATCAGCGCTACGCCACCCACATGAGGCTCGACGATGTGCAACGGCGCGTGCGGCCTGAGGCGTTGATCGGCATCACGGCTGACGCTGATTGGCCGGCGTTACGCGCCTTGCAGCAGATCTTTCCAGTCATGAACGCGCTCGGCCTGCCGTGGGGCGTGGCGGGTGGTGCCGGTTTTGAACTGGCGAGTGGCGTGCCGGTGTTGCATGCGGGCAGTGACCTCGATCTCATTCTGCGCACCCCTGAATGCTTTGATCGCCAGCACGCCGCTCGTTTGGTCGATCAGCTTGCCAGAGCGGTGTGTCGCATCGACCTTCAGTTGCAAACACCGTCTGGTGGCGTGGCGCTGCACGACTGGGCAGGACCGTCTCGCCAGGTGCTGCTCAAAGCCGAAAACGGCGCGCGGCTTGTGGATAACCCTTGGCTGGCGCAGGCGGTTGCGGCATGAGCAGCTTCTGGGCGTTTCCCGGTCAGGGCGCGCAGCAGCCGGGCATGCTCCACGGGCTGCCGGATCATCCCTTGGTTGAACAGTGCCTGGCAGAGGCGAGCGCTGCGTTGAACGAGGACGTCCTGACGCTGGACACCTCCACTGCGCTGCAATCGACGCGAGCTGTTCAGCTGTGTTTGTTGATCGCTGGCGTCGCGTGCGCCCGGGTGCTGATGGCCGATGGGAACATCCCCGACATGGTTGCAGGTTTGTCCATCGGTGCTTATCCGGCGGCGGTGATCGCGCAGGCTCTGGATTTTTCGGATGCCGTGCGTCTGGTGGCGCTGCGGGGTGAGCTGATGCAAAGCGCTTATCCACAGGGCTACGGCATGACTGCGCTGATCGGGCTCGACCAACCCGCGGTCGAGCATCTGATCGCTCTCACTCACAGCGTTGAGACGCCTGTCTATCTGGCCAACATCAACGCCGACAACCAGTTCGTCATCGCCGGGCGAGACGAGGCCATGGCGGCCGTCGCTGCGCTGGCCAACGAACAGGGCGCTGCAGCGGCCAAGCGGCTGGCGGTCAGCGTGCCGTCCCATTGCGAACTGCTGGCAGAACCTGCACGGGCACTCGCCGATGCGTTTGCCGACGTTTCCCTGAAAGCGCCGACGCTGAAATACCTCAGCGGCAGCACCGCGCGGCCAATGCTCAGCGCCGACAAGGTCCGCGACGATCTGGCGTTCAACATGTGTCGAGTCATCGACTGGCGCAGCACGGTGCAAACCGCCTACGAGCGAGGTGCGCGGCTGCACATCGAACTGCCGCCGGGCACGGTGTTGACGGGCCTGGCGCGCCGCGTATTCGAACAAGGATCGGTCGTCGCCTTTCAGGGCGC
This sequence comes from Pseudomonas sp. W2-17, assembly GCF_041060445.1. Lineage (NCBI taxonomy): Bacteria > Pseudomonadati > Pseudomonadota > Gammaproteobacteria > Pseudomonadales > Pseudomonadaceae > Pseudomonas > Pseudomonas sp. W2-17. Next base: position 160,741 of record NZ_JAUFNS010000014.1, read on the forward strand.
CCGGCTGGACACGCTCAGCGCGCTGTCGCGAGAGGAGGAACGCCGCCACTCATAAACCGACTGCTGCTTTCGAAGGAACACAAAAACAACAACTTCGACGATGCAATTTGAGGATAAGAACAATGGTGATTTATGGCGTGGCATTACTCGCAATCTGCACCCTCGCGGGGGTGATTCTCGGTGATCTGCTCGGCGTTTTGCTGGGCGTCAAATCCAACGTGGGCGGCGTGGGGATCGCGATGATCCTGCTGATCTGCGCGCGGCTGTTCATGCAAAAGCGCGGCGGCATGAGCGAAGGCTGTGAAATGGGCGTCGGCTTCTGGGGCGCCATGTACATCCCGGTCGTCGTGGCCATGGCCGCTCAGCAAAACGTCGTCACAGCGCTCAAGGGCGGGCCGATCGCGGTCATCGCGGCGGTGGTGTCAGTGGTGGTCTGCGGCTGCACGATTGCGGTCATCAGCCGCATCAACAAGGGCGAGCCATTGCCCAAAGAAGACGAACTCGCGAACCCGCTTCCGGTCATCGCGCCGACTGTTTCGCCAGCAGGAGGCCGCTGATATGTGGGAGCTTATTCAGAAAGACCTGATCAGCCAGGGCCTGGTCACCGCGTTCGCCGTCGTGGGCGTGGTGATGTGGATTTCCGTGGTGCTGTCCAAGCGGCTGACGTTCGGGCGCATTCATGGTTCGGCCATTGCGATCGTCATCGGCCTGGTGCTGGCGTGGGTTGGCGGCACGATGACCGGCGGCCAGAAAGGGTTGGCGGACCTGGCGCTGTTTTCCGGGATCGGCTTGATGGGCGGGTCGATGCTGCGTGATTTCGCCATCGTCGCCACGGCTTTCGAAGTGCAGGCCACCGAAGCCAAAAAGGCCGGCTGGATTGGCGCGTTCTCGCTGCTGCTGGGCACGTTGCTGCCATTCATTGTCGGTTGCTGCGTGGCGTACGCGTTTGGCTATCGCGATGCGGTGAGCATCACCACCATTGGCGCGGGCGCGGTGACCTACATCGTCGGGCCGGTGACCGGTGCGGCATTGGGCGCGACCTCGGATGTGATGGCGCTGTCGATCGCGACCGGTCTGATCAAAGCCATTCTGGTCATGGTCGGCACCCCGATGGCGGCGCGCTGGATGGGACTGGATAACCCGCGTTCGGCGATGGTCTTCGGCGGTCTGGCCGGCACCGTGAGCGGCGTGACGGCAGGGCTGGCGGCAACGGATCGGCGGCTGGTGCCCTATGGTGCGCTGACGGCGACGTTCCACACTGGGTTGGGCTGTTTGCTGGGGCCGTCGTTGCTGTACTTCATCGTGCGGGGGATTTTGGGCTGAGGTTTCCAGGATATGTGGCGTTAGCAACGTGCTGCCGTTTCGCGCCAGAACGCTGATGTATCTGCCGACATCGGAATTGCGGGAGCGAGCTTGCTCGCGAAGGGGCCGGTACATCCGCTATACATTCAGCGGCTGAAATGCCGTCTTCGTGAGCAAGCTCACTCCCACAAGGGATGTGTTTGATGCAAGAAAGCGCGGTGTCAGAAGACGCCGCAGATGTATCTACTGACAGGTAATTTGTGGGAGCGAGCTTGCTCGCGAATGGGCCGGTACATCCGCTATACATTCAGCGGCTGAAATGCCGTTGAGCTGGCCTAATGACCCCGGACACCTCAATGGGGGAAACTGTACCCATTGAGGAACGATCATGACCAAGAAATACAGAAAGTTCGATGCAGCCTTCAAGCTTGATGTCT
>NZ_JAUFNS010000015.1:0-161511 GCF_041060445.1 Pseudomonas sp. W2-17
TGGTTTCGAGATTCGCCCTGGATGTACGCCATAAGAAAATGCCCCGCATCTTTCGATGCGGGGCATTTTCTTAGATCTGAGGCAGGTTGGCTAGGTTTTCACACAGTCTGTACAGGGCTGTATCCATCCCCTTAACCAAACCGATAAATGTCCATCCCCAGCGCACCCATCGTGAACCCCTGGTGCTCAATACTGAATTCCCCGCCCGCCGCCCGAGCGAAGTAAAGCGGCAGCAGGTGCTCATCCGTCGGGTGATTGCGCGCTGCATGCGGCGCCCGATGGCGGTAGTCGTGCAGCGCTTCCAGATCGTCCGCCGCCAGCTTGTCCACCATCCAGTCGCGGAACGCCAAGGCCCACGGCGTGATGCTCTCCGGTCCTGCCTGCCAGTCCAGCTCTCGCAGGTTGTGGGTGATGCTGCCCGAACCGATCAGCAAGACGTTCTCCTCGCGCAGTCGGTTCAACGCCTGCCCGACCTTCGTCTGCAGGGCAGGGCCCATGCGCGTGGGCAGTGAAACCTGCACGATGGGAATGTCGGCCTGCGGGTACATCAAGGACAACGGCACCCAGACCCCGTGGTCGAACGGCCGTTGGGTGTTCATGCGCGCAGGCAGGTCAGCCTCCGCCAACAGTTCCAGCACGCGGTGCGTCAGCTCCGGCATACCGGGCGCCGGGTATTGCACGGCGAAGAGTTCAGGGGGGAAGCCGCCGAAGTCATGCCAGGTTTCCGGCTGTGGATTGCCGTTGACCAGCAGTTCATTGCTTTCCCAGTGCGCCGAGACAATCACGATGGCCTTGGGGCGAGGCAGGGCGGCGGCCAGACGCGCGAGCGCCGGCCCACTCTCGCCCGGTTCGAGTGCAAGCATGGGCGAGCCGTGGGAAATGAACAGGCTAGGCAGCATTTGCAGTGTCCTCAGCGTATAAGGTGAGTGGCATGATCGGACAGTACATCCATCTAAATCTAATATAAGTTTTCGTCCGTTTTGATCGGGATATCAGGAGTGTCTATGGAGCCGCGTTTTTGGCATGAGCGCTGGGCGATCAATCAGATCGGTTTCAATCAGGCGTCTGTGAATTCGCACCTGTTGCGTCTGTGGCCAGAGCTCACCGCCATGCCAGGGGAGCGCGTGCTGGTGCCGTTGTGCGGCAAAAGCATCGACATGGTCTGGCTGCTCAACCAGGGTTTTCACGTGGTGGGCGCGGAACTGTCTGAAATAGCGGTAGCGGGATTCTTCAGCGAGAACGGCTTTCAGCCGACGCTCGAGGAGCGTGGCGCGCTCAAGGTCTATCGCGCGGAGGGCTGCGAGATCTGGTGCGGCGACTTCTTTGCCCTCAAGCCCGAAGACGTTGGCGACTGCACTGCATTCTACGACCGTGCCGCCCTGATTGCGCTGCCACCGGACTTGCGCTGGCGTTACGTCAAACAGCTCAATCATTTACTGTCAAAAGACGCTTGCGGCTTGCTGGTGACGCTGGATTACGATCAGTCGCTGATCGCCGGTCCGCCGTTCTCGGTGGACGAGGATGAGGTACTGCAGCTGTTGTCCCCCGATTGGCGGGTCAAGCGCGTCGCGGATCTGGACGTGCTGGAGCAGGGCGTGAAGTTCAAGCATGCGGGCGCGACGTCCCTGATGGAATATGCGTATCGGCTGTATCGCCGATAGCGCAGCGCCAGGAAATGAGCACGAAAGAAAAGGGCGACTTCACGTCGCCCTTTCTCGTACAGCTATCACGGAATCAACCGCGGCGACGAAGTGCCTCGATGCGTTCTTCCAGCGGCGGGTGGCTCATGAACAGCCCGGCCAGGCCGTGCTTCAAACCACCGTTGATGCCGAACGCCGTCATGCTCTCAGGCATTTGCACCGGAACGCCCTGTTCCGAACGCAGACGCTGCAGTGCGCTGATCATCGCGCCTGTACCGGCCAGGCGGGCACCGGCGTCGTCGGCGCGGTATTCACGCTTGCGCGAGAACCACATGACGATGGCGCTGGCGAGGAAGCCCAGCACGATTTCAGCGAAGATGGTCGCGATGTAGAACGCGACGCCACGGCCTTCTTCGTTCTTGAAGATCACCTTGTCGACGAAGTTGCCGATGATCCGCGCAAAGAACATGACGAAGGTGTTGACCACGCCCTGGACCAGCGCCAGCGTGACCATGTCGCCGTTGGCCACGTGGCCGATCTCGTGAGCCAGCACCGCCTTCACTTCATCGGGCGAAAAACGCTCCAGCAGGCCCTGACTCACCGCAACCAGCGCGTCGTTCTTGTTCCAGCCGGTGGCAAAGGCGTTGGCCTCGTAGGCGGGGAAAATACCCACTTCCGGCATTTTGATGCCCGCATCGCGGGACAATTGTTCTACGGTCTGCAGCAGCCATTGCTCATGGCGGGTGCGGGGTTGGGTAATGATCTCGGTGCCCGTGCTCATCTTCGCCATCCATTTGGAGATGAACAGCGAGAACAGCGAACCGGCGAAACCGAACACAGCGCAGAAGATCAGCAGCTGATTGAGGTTCAGATCAACCCCGTTGGCCGCCATGAACCCGTTGAAGCCAAAAAGGCTCAGGGTGATGCTGGCAATCAGCACGACCGCAAGGTTAGTGGCCAAAAACAGCAAAATGCGCATCATGGTTAAGAGTTTCTCCTCAGGAAGAATATGTAACGTACTGCGGGGGTATATAAGGTGATGTCAGTGCGTATTCAACCGGGCGATCATTTCAAACTGTGTCGTTTGCTGTCGCCCCGGCGATAAGTGTCATCGGCGAGAGGGTGAGGGCAGAGCGATTGCGCTTGACTCGCCCGGAGCCGGCTTGCGGGCGGTCACCCGCGAGCCGGCTCCATTAGGTGCGTTACTGCTTGTAAGTCTTCAGAAAATTGCCGATGCGGCCAATGGCCTGTTCCAGGTCATCCACCCGCGGCAGTGTCACCACGCGGAAGTGGTCCGGCCACGGCCAGTTGAATGCCGTACCCTGAACGATCAGCAGTTTTTCCGAGAGCAGCAGGTCCAGCGCGAACTTCTCGTCGTTGTGGATCGGGCAGACCTTCGGGTCGATGCGCGGGAAGGCGTACAACGCGCCCATCGGTTTCACGCAGCTGACGCCCGGAATGTCGTTGAGCAATTCCCAAGTCCGGTTGCGCTGTTCCAGCAATCGGCCCGGCGGCAGGATCAGGTCATTGATGCTCTGATAGCCACCCAGGGCGGTCTGGATCGCGTGCTGGCTGGGCACGTTGGCACACAGGCGCATGTTTGCCAGGATATCGATGCCTTCGATATAGCTGACTGCGTTGTGCTTGGGCCCGGAAATCGCGATCCAGCCCGAGCGGAAACCCGCCACCCGATAGGACTTCGACAGCCCGTTAAAGGTCAGGCACAACAAGTCTGGAGCCAGCGACGCGGTGCAGATGTGCACGGCGTCGTCGTAGAGAATCTTGTCATAGATTTCGTCGGAAAAGACCACCAGATTGTGCTGACGGGCAATCTCCAGCATCCCCAGCAACACTTCACGGGAATAGACGGCGCCGGTCGGGTTGTTCGGGTTGATGATCACCATGGCCTTGGTGTTCGGCGTGATCTTGGCCTTCATGTCTTCCAGATCAGGCCACCAGTTGGCCTGCTCGTCGCACAGATAATGCACCGGGTTGCCGCCGGACAACGCCACGGCTGCGGTCCACAGCGGGTAGTCCGGCGCCGGCACCAGCACTTCGTCGCCGTTATTGAGCAAGGCCTGCATCGACATCACGATCAGTTCCGAGACGCCATTGCCCAGATAGATGTCTTCGATGCCGACACCTTCGACCTGCTTCTGCTGGTAATACTGCATCACCGCCTTGCGCGCGCTGAACAGGCCTTTCGAGTCGCTGTAGCCCTGGGCCATGGGCAGGTTGCGGATCACATCCTGCAGGATTTCGTCCGGCGCCTCGAAACCAAACGGCGCCGGGTTGCCGATGTTCAGCTTGAGGATGCGATGGCCTTCCTCTTCCAGGCGCTTGGCGTGCTTGAGCACCGGCCCGCGAATGTCGTAGCAGACGTTGGCGAGCTTGTTCGATTTGCTGAACTGCATGGTGATTGGTCCCGAAAAGAGACGGCCCGCTGTATGAAGAAGCGCGGACCGCTGAGCATGACGCCATCAAAATGGGTTTGTACGCGAGAAACGCGGGTGACAGACTGGCGTCCAACGAAGGCGCAATCATACGTGCCACCCGATCCGTGGAAAAGACACAGATCGGGCTTTTTCATTTACGGAGGTCTACCCGTGGCTAAGCTGGATAAAACCCTTGAAGAATGGAAAGCGATGCTCGATCCGGAGCAGTACAACGTCTGCCGGCTGAAGGGCACGGAGCGTCCATTCAGCGGCAAATACAACGAGACCAAGACCGACGGCGTTTACCACTGCATCTGTTGCAACGAGCCGCTGTTCGATTCGACCACCAAGTTCGATTCGGGTTGCGGCTGGCCGAGCTTCTACGCGCCGCTGGAAGGCAGCGCAGTGGTCGAAGTGCGCGACGTCAGTCACGGCATGATCCGCACCGAAGTGGTCTGCAGTAAATGCGATGCTCACCTCGGTCACGTGTTCCCGGATGGTCCGCCGCCCACCGGTCTGCGCTACTGCATCAACTCCGTATGCCTGGACCTGGTGCCGCGCAGCGCCTGATGCAGGCTTATCACCGGCAACAATGGGATAGCGCGCCAGACAATGGCGCGCTAGCTTGGCGGTTTACTATTTCGAGGCATCGCCATGAGCGACGAACTGCTGAACATTCCGGTGCAAACGATCAAGGGCGAGCAAAAGACCCTGGCTGATTTCGGCGGCAAGGCGGTATTGGTGGTGAACACCGCCAGCAAGTGCGGTTTCACCCCGCAGTACAAGGGCCTTGAGGCGTTGTGGCAGGGCTACAAGGATCGCGGGCTGGTGGTGCTGGGCTTTCCGTGCAACCAGTTCGGCAAGCAGGAGCCGGGCAACGAAGGCGCGATTTCCGACTTTTGCGAACTGAACTACGGGGTGAGCTTTCCGCTGTTCAAGAAGATCGACGTCAACGGCAGCCACGCCCACCCGCTTTTCGTCCAGCTCAAGAAGCGCGCGCCGGGACTGCTGGGTTCGGAAGGGATCAAGTGGAACTTCACCAAGTTCCTGGTGGGCCGTGACGGCAAGCTGGTCAAGCGTTATGCCCCATTGACCAAGCCGGAAGACATCAAGGCCGACATCGAAGCGCTGTTGAAAGAACACGCCACCGGTTGACCGAAGCAGCCTTTAATGCGGCTGTTCCACGGGGATCCACTGATCCAGCAACGCCATCAATTCCTCGCGACGAAACGGCTTGGCCAGGTAGTCGCTCATGCCCGCGGCCTTGCAGTGTTCGCGTTCTTCCGGCATCGCGTTGGCCGTCAGCGCGATGATCGGCAGATCCGACCAGCGCCCGCTCTCCCGGATTCGGCGAGTGGCGTCATAGCCGTTCATCACTGGCATGTTGCAGTCCATCAGCACCAGATCGAAGTGATCCTGCTCAAGCTGCTGCAGCGCCTCGGCGCCATTGCTGCTGACGACCACATCGCAACCGAGCTTGCCGAGCATGCCCTTCGCCACCAGCTGATTAACCGGGTTGTCCTCCACCAGCAGAATACGCGCCCGATGGGTGGGCGACGGGTGTCCCAGTTCGTGGCTGATGCCTGCCTGGCCGTCGGCGTCCAGAATGCGCGCCAGGCTCTGATGCAACACGTTGCGCGAGAGTGGCCGCGCTTGCTGCTGCAGCGGCGCCAGGGCCGCAACCTGCTCGCCGGGCATGAAATTGCCGTACGCAGTCACCAGCAACACCGGCACCGTGCACGCCTCGCGGATAGTCACCAGGCACTCCGGGCAATCGGTGATCAGCAGGTGCGCATCGGCATCGGGTGTCGCGCTGTCGGCCAGGTGCTGACAGGTGACGCCCCATTCCGGCAGCAGTCGGCTCAGCATTTCCAGCAATCCGCTGTCGGCGTCACTGGCCACCAGCACCTTGCCTTTCAGCAGCGGCCATTGCAGCGCAGGGGTGTGTGTCGGCAGCGGCAGATCCACGCGGAAGCGGCTGCCGACGCCAACGGCGGACTCGATACTTAATTGCCCGTTCATGGCATCGGTCAGGTTATGGGTCAGGGTCAGGCCCAGGCCGGTGCCGCCGTACTGCCGGGTGATCGCGGCCTCGGCTTGGGTGAACGGCTGAAAAATCTTCGCCTGGGCATCCTGCGCAATGCCGATGCCGGTGTCGCACACCTCGATGCGCACGTGGTCGCCATGCTGACTGAGGCGCACATCCACGCGGCCGGCGCGGGTGAACTTGAGCGCGTTCGAGAGCAGGTTACTGACGATCTGCCGCACCCGCGTCGGGTCACCCAGCACGGACGCCGGGAAGCGCGGGTCGATCAGGCAGGTCAGCTCGACATTCGGCGCGGCGTTCTGCGACAGCAGGCTGGCCGTGTCTTCGATCAAGGCAGCCAGATCGAACGGAATGCGCTCAAGCTCAACCTGGCCGGCGTCGAATTTCGACAGGTCGAGGATGTCGTTGAGCAGTTCGACCAGCACCTTGCCCGAGTCGTGGGCAATGGACAGCTGCTGGCGCTGTTCTGCACTCAGCGGGCCATCGAGGGACAGGGCCAGCATGCCCAGCAGTCCATTGAGCGGCGTGCGGATTTCATGGCTCATGTGGGCCAGAAACGCCGAGCGCGCATGGGCCATGTCCAGCGCCGTGCTGCGCGCGATCTGCAGTTCTTCGTTGGACTGGCTGAGACGCACGTTGCTGGCTTCGAGCTGGTTGGTGCGCGCGGAGACGATGTCTTCCAGCTCGTTGAGGTGGTCGGTGAGCCGGTTTTCCGCCTCCCGCCGCCGCGCGAACTCACTGGCGACGCTCTCGAACTGCCGATTGGTGACCGCCACCAACACGCCGATTTCGTCATTTTCGTGACCGTGCGGGCAGGGCACCGGCGGTTGAACGGGGCTGCGCGGATCACGTTCGGACAGCGCACGGATCATGCCCGTCAGCGGTTTGGTCAGGGTGAAATAAAACAGCGCCAGCAACAGGCCGGCCAGCACCAGGCTGCGCACGAAGCCGTTGACCAGGGTGATCACGGCGCGCTGCAGAAAATGGCTGCCGAAGGCGAATGTGTCGACATCCAGGTGCAAGGTGCCGATCGACTCATTGGGGATGTGGTCCAGGTTCAGCACGTCTTCGAACTGCCGATTCCCGCCGAACAGGAAATCACTGACCATCCGGTAAGCGCTCTTCGCCAACGGTCGTGATACGGCAGCGAGCTGAAGGTTGTTGTTATCAGTCAGCCGCGCGCCGACCACGGCCGGGGAGTGCAACAGGCCGAGGGTCAGTTCTTGCGCGAGTTCTGCGTCCAGGTTGTAGGCAATGCGCGAGGCAGGGTTGTGACTGATTTGCAGCAAGGAGCGAATTTCACGATCGATGGACGCGTCTTCGCTGGCATAATCCAGGGCAATTTGAAACAGACTGAGCAGCGTGCCCAATACAAAGCCGATCAGCACAGTCAAACGGGCCTGTTTGAATGACAGCCGGTGGGTGATCGGTATATCCATAAAGGCACTGTCACTTCTTGTGTCCGTCGCGTGGCAAGCATAGCTGATCGCGGCCGGGCGTTAACCCGTTAAATCAAGGAGAAACCGTGGATTCTCGATTGAACGCATTTCTGGAGCGCGCCGAGTCGGTACTGGCGCGTCTCGAACCTCTGTTGCCTGCCGTGCGGCAGCCTGTGGACTGGGAAACGACGCTGGCCGCGCGCTGGGTCCACGAAGGCCGCGGCGGTTACCTGATGCCGCTGGAGGTCACCCTGGACATGCGCCTGTCCGACCTCATCGGTGTCGACCGTCAGCGTGAGCAACTGGGCCGCAATACGCAGCAGTTCATCGATGGCCTGCCCGCCAACCATGCGCTGCTCTGGGGATCCCGTGGCACGGGCAAGTCGTCGCTGGTCCGCGCGTTGCTGGCCGAGCACGCCAACGCCGGCCTGCGCCTGATCGAGATCGAGCGTGATCATCTGGGCGATCTGCCGCGTGTGGTCGAGCAACTGCAGACGTTGCCCCAGCGCTTCGTGCTGTTCTGCGATGACCTGTCGTTTGAATCCGGCGAAGGCGACTATCGGGTGCTCAAGAGCGTGCTCGACGGTTCGCTGGAGCAGGCTCCAGACAACGTCCTTTTATACGCCACGTCCAACCGCCGCCATCTGGTGCCGGAGAAGGAGAGCGACAACGCTCACTGGCAGCGTGGTGACGACGGCGAAATTCACCCCAGCGAAGCCGTCGAGGACAAGATCGCGCTGTCCGACCGCTTCGGCCTCTGGCTGTCGTTCTATCCCTTCACCCAGGAGCATTTTCTGGATGTGGTGGAACACTGGATCGGCGAGCTGGCGACCAAGGCCGGCCTGCAATGGCAACGCGATGAAGCGCTAGAGATCCACGCCGTGCGCTGGGCAACCGGCCGTGGCAACCGCAACGGCCGTTGCGCGTATCAGTTCGCCCGTTACTGGGTTGGTTTGAAAATGCTGGAGCAAGACGCATGATCGATTTGAATTCCGCAGCGGAGGGTCTTGATGGCTACCGCCTACTGGCTGCACAACTGGAATCCCTGCTGGCCGACGAGCGCGACTTCATCGCTAACGCGGCGCAGTTTTCGGCCTTCCTTTATAGCCAGCTCGACGACTTGAACTGGGCAGGTTTCTACCTCAACCGCAACGAAGAGCTCGTCCTGGGTCCGTTCCAGGGGCAGATCGCCTGCGTGCGCATACCGTTCGGCAAGGGCGTCTGCGGCACGGCGGCACAGAGCCGCGAGACCCAGCGCGTGCACGATGTCCATGAGTTTCCCGGACACATCGCCTGCGACAGCGCGTCCAACAGCGAGGTGGTGGTGCCTTTGATAAAAGACGGAAAGCTGATTGGCGTTCTGGATCTGGACAGCCCGAGTGTCGGGCGCTTCAGCGAGGAAGATCAGGCGGGGATTGAGCGGCTGGCGGCGATTTTCCTGGAATCAACCGATTGCTGAGATGAAGTCCTGACGCACCGTATTGCGCGGTGCGTCAGGCATTAGCCATCAGTCGTAGATGGCTTTCTTTTTCCACTCGGCGTCGGCGTCCACGACCTTCAAGCCTTCGGTCAGCTCATTATTGTCGTCTTCAGTCGGTGCAATGGTGTCCAGCACCATGGAGTTGGCCTTGGCCAGTTGCCGTTCCATGGCCTGCAAGTGGGCTTTCCACGGCGCGGGCTCAGGCTGATTTTTCAGGTATTGAACGCCACGCTCGAAGGCCAGACGGGCCTGGCCAGGCTGCTCCTGACTCATCGCGTGCTGGCCCAGGTTGTTGAAGAACTCGATGTGCAGCAGCACCAGCAAATTGCGGATCTCGCGAATCCAGTGCTTGGCTTCAGCCGTTTGCAGGAAGCCATCGTGGGCCGCCCGCGTGACCTGGCCGTGCATGGCTTCCAGAAGGAAGCGCACGTCCTTGGCCTTGGCTTCGGTCTGAATCGGGCTCGCCGGGTTACTGACCGTGATCGCGTCACCCTGGGCCACCAGCGCTTCCAGTTCAGCCTGGCGCTCCTGAAGGTTCGGGTTGTTCCTTTTTTCCAGAGCGAGCAGGCGCTTGACCACGTTCAGCTCCAGGCGCACCAGCAGCAGCTTGAGCGCCGGTGTCATCAGCTGGCCGGGGAAGGTTTCCGACAGCTCGCTGCAGCGACGCAGCCGATCATTGAGCTCGACCATGCTTCGCGCGCGCTCGACCTTTTTGCCTTCTGCGACATGATTCAGATAGCCCACCGCAATGAGGAGCACGATGCCTGCTACAACCAAGAAGGTGATAAAGAGTGGTGTCACCGCACAAGCCTCAGTCAAGTAATTTGCGCGAGTGTAGTGGCTATCCACTATCGCGGGAAGGTGGTCCTGTCACTCCGCCTGATATTCCCATGGCGGCTGACACGTGTGTATCGGCCGTCCATTGCCTAAATAGAGGGCGAAGTCATTGATTTGAATATATTTTCACTGAGGGGTTGACGACCCCTATATCCATCCATAGAATGCGCGCCACTTGCAGCGTAAAGCACACAGCAGAGCGTAGCAGGGAGTGAATGTTGTAGCGTGTCCCCTTCGTCTAGTGGCCTAGGACACCGCCCTTTCACGGCGGTAACAGGGGTTCGAGTCCCCTAGGGGACGCCATTGCGGGAATAGCTCAGTTGGTAGAGCACGACCTTGCCAAGGTCGGGGTCGCGAGTTCGAGTCTCGTTTCCCGCTCCATTTTTAAGCAGCTTTGCTTTCGGGCGAAGTTGAGTGAAACCAGAAAGCGTCTTCGGATGTGTTTCTGGAACTGGAACACAACACCATGGTGTTTCCAGGCTGTGTCCCCTTCGTCTAGTGGCCTAGGACACCGCCCTTTCACGGCGGTAACAGGGGTTCGAGTCCCCTAGGGGACGCCATTTGCGGGAATAGCTCAGTTGGTAGAGCACGACCTTGCCAAGGTCGGGGTCGCGAGTTCGAGTCTCGTTTCCCGCTCCAAATTCTCAAAAACGCCGCTCAACAGAGCGGCGTTTTTGTTTGTCCGGGATTTGAAGAAAATGAGCTCTCTTAAAGTGGCGCAGGCAGCGTCCTCATTTTCGGCGAGTGAGCAAGTGCGCAGCTTTGGCGGGCAGTGGATCAGGCTCGTGGCACATGCAACTCCACTTCCATAGCGTCATGAAGCAGCCTGACGACCTCAATTGCTTCGTCTTTAGCCACACGATACAACACGAGATGTCTCGGGCTTTTGACTGGACCATGGATGTGCCTGGCATGCTGGCGAGCGTAAGTGAGGTGAAAGCTGCGAAGACTCGGTGCAAGTTCATCCCGCTGATAGCTGCCGATGCGGTGGGGCGCGTTAGCGATGAGCTGCAGCGCTTCAAGGATCAGCGCTTGATAGCGTTGTCGTGCTTGGTCGCCAAACTGCGCCTGAGAGTGCTTGAGAGTGTCGATGATGTCGGCGCGCGCTGCGCTGGATATTCGATAGTGCGACATGCTCAGTTCTTCGCGCGTGTGGCGACATTTGCCTCAACGCTCAAATCTTCGAGGTACTGCTTGAGGTCGCCTTCGTAGAGTTCGGTGAAGCGACCCTGTTCAAGGTCCATCAAGCCGATCGAGGTGGCTTGGCGAAGGGCCTCAACTTTTGCCGTATCTTCAGCGATTCGCTGTTCCAGCAGCCGCAGTCCTTCGCGCATTACTTCGCTGGCATTTTGGTACCGCCCGGACTGGACCAGTTCGTGAATTACCTGTTCCTGATGCGTGGTCAGTACAACGTTACGCGTAGCCATAATCCGCTCCAGGTTGAGAAACGTGAGCTCATTGAATGTTGGCATACTATGCCATTGGCCCGTAGTCGCCTAGTTCGGGATGATGGGCGAGTGATGCAATACGTACCTCTTTAAGCAAAATCGTTAGGTTTATCAAGCTCACGCACTTTCGCGGCTTCCTGCACATTCCGCATATTTGCATATAGCTATATTGAATTTAATTAATATAACCTTCGATGCTATGGTTCTGATCCCTGACGCTGCTTCACCCGGCGCAGGCCCAAGAATCGGCTACCGCACAGGCGGACCGGCGTTCATTTCATGATCCGGTTCCGATGGAGCCTCCCCGGAGATTGCCTGTGTCGATCAAATCCCTGCTGCTGCGCCCTGCCTTGTCCCTTCTTTTATTCACCAGCTCCCTCAGCGCGGTGCATGCCGCAGAACTGGTGGTGGGCGATCAAAGCTATGGCGCCCGAACGGTCATGGAAGCTGCCGGCGTTCTCAACGATTTACCTTACACACTGGAGTGGAAGCAGTTCACTGCCGGCTCGCCCGTGGCGGAAGCACTCAATGCCGGCAGCCTCGACGTCGGCTTGCTGGGTGATGCGCCGGTGCTGTTTCTCGGCGCGTTAGGGGCGCCCATCAAGGTGATTGGCGTTTCCCGGCAGAACCTGGCGGGGGTGGCGATCGTGGTGGGCAAGGATTCGCCGATCAAATCGGTGGCCGACCTTAAAGGCAAGCGGGTGGCGATCTGGAAGGGTTCGTGGAGCCAGCAATTGATGCTGACTGCGCTGGACAAGGCCGGCATCGCGCGGGATGCGGTGGAATACCGATATCTGAGTGCGCTGGACGCTTCACATGCGCTGGACGGCGGGTCGGTCGACGCCATCGCCACGTGGGATCCTTACGTGATTCAACAGGAGCGCCAGGGCGGGCGGGTGATCACCACCGCGCAAAACCTTATCCCGGCGCAGAGCTTTGTCGTGGCCAATGACCGCTCGATCAAAGACAAGCGCCCGGAAATCACCGACTTCCTTCAGCGCCTGCAAAAAGCGCGGGCCTGGTCGGTCGCCAACAAGCAGAACACCGACACGTACGCTAATGCGTGGGCGGTCCTGTCCAAGGCCGATCCCGAGGTGGCGCGGGGCTGGTTCGAGCGTTCGGCGACGGTGGTGCTGCCGATTTCACCCCAGGTCATTACCCAGGCGCAGCAGACCATCGACTTTTTCAACGCTGCGGGGCTGACGAAGTCCTATCCGGCAGGCACTGTGTTCGACGACTCCTTTGCCTCTGCCCTTGAAGCCGGGGCTGACGCGTGGGCACAAGCGGCGCGATGATCGATCACGGCACTCACCGCACAGGCCCACTTGCTGGAGCATTGATCCATGAGTTTCACCTCGTTGTATTGGGGCGCTTACCGTCCGCGGGTTGTTGACGGACGGCTTCAGGCCATGGATCCGGTGGAGTGGGACGCGGACCCTTCGCCGATCGGTTCGTCTATTCCCGGGACAATCGACTCGGCCACGCGGATCCGTCGGCCGGCCCTGCGCCGCAGTTTTCTCGAGCGCTTCGACGATCATCCGGCCCTGCGCAACCCGCACCTGCGCGGCAACGAAGCCTTCGTCGAGGTGCCGTGGGACGTTGCACTGGATCTGGTCGCCACCGAGCTGACCCGGGTGAAGGCCGAGCACGGCAATCAGGCCATTTTCGGTGGCAGCTACGGCTGGGGCAGTGCAGGGCGTTTTCATCACGCCCAAAGCCAGTTGCACCGTTTTCTCAACAGCTGCGGCGGCTATGTCTACAGCGTCGACAGTTACAGCCTCGGCGCGGGCCGGGTGTTGATGCCGCACATCGTCGGCAACATGGACTGGCTGCTGGCGGCGCACACCTCCTGGCAGAATCTGGCGGAGCACTGCGAGCTGTTCTTCGCGTTTGGCGGGTTGCCGTTGAAGAACGCGCAATGCAGCCCCGGCGGTGCCAGCGATCATCTGGTCAGCAACGGCATTCGCAGTATGTCGGACGCCGGCGTGCAGTTCGTCAATGTCAGCCCGCTGCGTGATGATTTAACCGGACCGCAGCGCAATGAGTGGCTCGCCGTGCGGCCCGGCACCGACACTGCGCTGATGATGGCGCTGTGCTGGGTGCTGGTGGACGAAGGGCTGCACAACGTAGATTTTCTGCGTCGTTATACGGTGGGGCATGAGCGCTTCATCGAATATGTGCTCGGCGCGGTAGATGGCGTGGCGAAGACGCCGGAGTGGGCGGCAGCGCTGACGGATATTCCGGCGCAACGGATCGTCAGCCTGGCGCGGGAGATGGCCGGCAAGCGCACGATGATCAACGTCGCTTATTCACTGCAGCGAGCGCAGTTTGGCGAGCAACCGTTCTGGATGACCGTGACGTTGGCGGCGATGCTTGGGCAGATCGGTCTGCCCGGCGGCGGCTTCGGGCTGGGTTATGGCTGCATGAACAACACCGGCAGCGGGCGCAAGGCGTTTTCCGGGCCGCGCTTTTCTCAGGGCGTGAACCCGGTCAAGGATTTCATCCCGGTGGCGCGGGTCACCGACATGCTGCTCAATCCCGGCGAGGCGTTCGATTACAACGGCAAGCGTTATCACTACCCGGACGTCCGACTGGTGTACTGGGCCGGCGGCAACATCTTTCATCATCACCAGGACATCCATCGACTGCTGCAGGGCTGGCAGCGTCCGGAAACCATCATCGTTCACGAGCAGTTCTGGACCGCTCAGGCCAAACACGCGGACATTGTGCTGCCTGCGACCACTGCGCTGGAGCGTGATGACATCGGTAGCGCGGCGTCCGACCGCTTCATGATCGCCATGCACAAGGCGATCGAGCCGGTGGGGGAGGCGCGGGACGATTACGCGATCTTCGCCGAGCTGTCCCGTCGGCTGGACTGCGAGCAGGTGTTTACTGAGGGCCGTGACGCCGGGCAATGGCTGTGCTTGCTGTATGAAGAGTCGCGACCACGTGCCGGAAGCTTTGCCATCGAGCTGCCGGATTTTGAGGAGTTCTGGCGCAAGGGCGTCTTCGAAGTGGATTACCCGGCAGACGATACTGTGCTGCTCAAGACCTTTCGGGATGATCCCCAAGCGAGTCCGCTGCAGACACCGTCGGGCAAGATCGAGATTTTCAGTGAGACGATCGCAGGCTTTGGCTATGCCGACTGCCCCGGCCATCCCGTTTGGCTGGACAAGCCCGCCCAGCCACTCCCCCTGCATCTGCTATCGAACCAGCCGAAGACGCGCCTGCACAGTCAATACGATCACGGGGCTTACAGCCAGGCCTCGAAAATTCAGGGTCGGGAGCCGTTGACGATCAACCGGCAGGACGCCTTGGCGCGCGGGATTGCCGAGGGGGATGTGGTCAGGGTGTTCAACGATCGAGGTGCTTTTCTGGCCGGGGTGATTGTGTCCGACGACATTCGCCCGGGCGTGGTACAGATCGCCACGGGAGCCTGGTTTGATCCGTTGGTGAGGGGGCAGGCGAACAGTCTGGAGAAACACGGCAATCCGAATGTGCTGACTGAAGACATTGGGGCGTCGAGTCTGTCTCAGGGCTGCTCGGCGCAGACGGTGACTGTTGACGTTGAAAAGTGGCACGGCGAAGTGCCGCCGATCACCGCGTTCGAGCCGCCTGAAATGCTGGCTTGATCGGCAAGCTGATGCACGGCGCATGGTAGGACCGGCTTTAGCCGGGGAAGACGTCAGGCGTCGCGCTGCAAGATTTGGGGCGTTCATACTGGCGCCTTCCCGGCTGAAGCCGGTCCTACTGTGGAATGTGGTGCTACTTACTGCCTGACTGCTCGCCCGGCAAACACGGCCTTGCCCACCCCCTGCAACACCACGTCATTCTGCGGCGTATGAACACGGCCGCAGACGACGTTGCGGTAATGCCGTTGCAGTGGGTTGCTGCGGGACAGGCCGGGGTTGCCGGTGGCTTCAATCGCCAGTTCAACCGCGCGAATGGCGTTGCTGGTCACCAGGTATTTGATCTGCGCCCCATGACCGGCCGGCGTCAGCCCATGAGTCGCCGAGTCCAGCAGTGTCCGGTTGGCAAACAACAGCGTGTCGATGTGCCCGAGCACTTCCTGAAAGCGCGGCAGCGTCGAGAGCGAGGCCCCCAGGTTGGACGGCGTGCGCTGCTCCAGAAAACCCGCCAGCCAGTCCCGCGCCGATTGTGCAATGCCGTCGTACACCGACGACAACAACACCGACATCCACAGCAATCCCGTCGCATCCAGCTCAGGCTGCGGCGAACTCGCCGGGCTGGTGTTGACGGCATGATCCAGCGGCACCAGTACGTCGTCGAAAATCACCTCGTGGCTGGAAGTCGCGCGCATGCCCAAATGATCCCAGTCCTCGACGATGCTCACGCCCGGGCTGTCCTTGCGCACCAGCCACATACCGACCAGCGGATCGGCGTCATCGCTGCGCGCCCAAACGTTAAACCAGGTCAGGCCGTGGCTCCCCGTCGAGTAAATTTTCCGTCCGCTGATCCGCCAGCCTTCCGCCGTCCGGCGCGCAATCGTCGCCGGCAGCCCGCCGCGAGAAGGGGAACCCAGATCCGGCTCGACGCGCAGTGCGTTGATCAGCGCACCTTTATGCACCGCGTCCAGCGCGACCTGTCGGTATAAATGCTCGGGCCAGTTTTTGATTTCGCGAATGCGTGCGTGCTGGATGTACTGCATCACCAGAATCAGCGCAGTGGAAGGCTCACCCTTCGCCACCGCGCGGATCACTTGCTGTGCCCGCTTAAGGTCCGCATCGCCGCCCCCCAGCGCCCCTTCGACCGTCAGCCCGAGCAGACCTTGCTCGTGCAGCAAATGGAAGTTCTCGTGTGGGAAGTCAGCCGTTTCATCTTAGTGCTGAGCGGTCTCGGCCAGCCGTTCGGTTATCCCTTGCAAACGCGCAACAAAGGCCGCCTCCGTCTCGGCAATCGCCGATGTATCAGGCTGCCGATTCAATCCTGCGCTCATGCCGGGACCTGCGATCTTTCAGCGTCCGTGACCTTTGCAGCCGCTGCCAGCCGCGCGGCGGTATGACGATTGACGGGAAACTCCAGGCCAAAGTGTTCGCGCAGGGTCGAGCCGGTGTAATCACTGCGTTGCAGGCCGCGCTGCTGCAGGACCGGAATCACCAGTTCGGTGAAGTATTTCAGCCCATCAGGCAACAGCGAATTGATGATGAAGCCATCACTGGCGCCATTCTCGAACCACTGCTGAATCTGATCGGCGACCTGTTCCGGCGTGCCGACAAACTCACGGCGAGGGCGGGAGAACTCCAGCGCAACCTGACGCAGGGTCAGGTTCTGCTCCCTGGCCTGCTGCTTGATCCGATCCGAACCGCCTTTCTGGCTGTTGGCACCCAGATCGCCCACGTCCGGAAACGGCGCATCCAGCGGGTATTGGCTGAAGTCGTGATCGTTGAACGGCCGGCCCAGCGCGACGATAGCGTCTTCGATACTCACCAGTTGCACGGCTTGCTGATAACGCTGTTCAACCTCTTCGGCGTCGCGCCCGACGATCGGCCGAATCCCCGGCAAAATCGACAGGTCATCCGGGTTGCGCCCAGAGCCGACGGCGCGGCGCTTGAGGTCGACGTAATACGCCTGGGTCTCTTCCAGGGACTCGGCGTGGACGAAAATCGCATCGGAATATTCTGCAGCGAAGTTGCGCCCGTCCTCGGAGGTCCCTGCCTGAAACAACACCGGCTGGCCCTGGCGCGAGCGGGCGATGTTCAGCGGGCCTTTGACCTGGAAAAAGTCGCCCGAGTGATTCAAGGCGTGCAGCTTGCTGCGGTCGAAAAACTCGCCGGTCTGCTTGTTACGGGTGAAAGCGTCGTCCTCCCAGGAATCCCACAGCCCTTTGACCGCCGACACGTGCTCCCTGGCGATGCGATAGCGCACGGCGTGGGGCGGATGCTCGCTCTTGCTGAAGTTCTCGGCGGTGCCGCTGAGCCATGAGGTGACGACGTTCCAGCCAGCGCGGCCGCCGCTGATGTGGTCCAGCGAAGAGATCTGCCGCGCCACTTGAAAGGGCTCGGTGTAGCTGACGGTCACGGTCGCCACGAGGCCGATCTTTGAAGTCGTCGCCGCCAGCGCCGAGAGAATGGTCAGTGGCTCGAAACGGTTGAGGTAGTGCGGGCTGGAGTTCTCGTGGATGTGCAGGCTGTCGGCGATGAACGCGAAGTCGAATTTCGCGTCTTCAGCCAGCCGGGCCTGATCCTTGTACCAGTCGAAGTTGGTGCTAGCGTCGGCCTGCGCGTCCGGGTGGCGCCACTCGCCCCAACCGTGGCCCACGCCGTGGACCATTGCACCGAATTTGAGTTGACGAGGCTTGCTCATGATGTGTGCTCCTGAGTTGAGCGCTTAGCGCGCAGCTTGGGGATTGGCCTGGTGGGCGGCTTGCTCGGCTGATTGCTCGGCGGCCAGGCGGATGGCGTTGAAATCCGGGTCGAAGCCGTGGGACACGTCGACGTGCTTATTCAGGATGCCTTCGCGCTGGTAGATGTCTGCCGTGTTCTGCAACCCCTTGATGACGCCGTCATCGATGCTCACGCGTTCCATTTTGGTGTCCTGGTTGACCGCGAGATGCACGGCCAATGGCAGCCCGGTGACCTTGGCCTGGGCGGCGGCGTATTCGGCGGGATGGGCGTTGGCCCAGCGGTAGGCGCGGTCGAGCCGCACCACGAAGTCGTCCAGTTGCACGCGCTTGTCGGCGATGGCTTTGCTGGTCGCAGCGAGGTAGGAATGATTGGTCAGCAAGTCCGGGCCGTTGGGGAGGATGCGCGCGCCGTTCTGCGTCGCGACAGTGGTGTAAGGCGCCCAGGTGGCCCAGGCGTCAGCATCGCCGTTGTCGAGGATCAGCCGCGACTCGCTGGGCAACAGGTAGACGAAATTCACGTCGCTGGTCTTCAGGCCTGCTTCGTTCAGCGCGCGGATGGCCAGGTAATGGCCGATGGATCCGCGTCCGGTGACGATGCGCTTGCCCTTGAGGTCGGCAACCGACTTGATCGGCGAGTCGTTGCGCACGATCAATGCAGTGGTGTAGCGGCCGCTGACGTGGGTGATGCTGATGACCTTCAACGCGGCACCCGCGCCCAGCGCAAAGACATACGGCGCGTCGCCCAGTGCGCCGACGTCGACGGCCCGTGCGTTCAGGGCTTCGCCCAATGGCGACGCCGAAGGGAATTCGGAAAACTTGATCTGGTACGGTACGTCCTTCAGCTCGCCGGACACCTCCAGCAGCACCTTCAGCGCGGACTTCTGGTTGGCGACGAGCAGCGGCTGGAGTGGCTCGGCGGCCAGTGTGGTTTGGCTGAATGAGAATGCGAGCAGTGCACCGAGGATCACGTGTCGAACGCGGAGCAGGGGAGTGGAAGGGGCGGACATGGTGCGTGTCTCCAGGCGTGAAAGTGGATTCTCGGCCTCCGCCTGGAGAAGGGGTCGGCAAGGGGATTGACCTTATGCCTATAAGAAACGGAATAGAAGTATCTTTTGGTTATATACTAATTATGTATTTGTGTGATTATGAAGATCATAATTATTAGATTAATGCATAACTATTTTTGGGGCGATGCCTTTTGTGCAGGAGCCGCTTGTAGTGGAATGACTTCGGCTCCTGCTATTTTCCCGCCGACTCAGATCACATAAAACCCGTGGGTCCCGTCGCGGCCCAACTGCTCGACCAATCCGTACTCCCAATCCAGATACGCCTGCATCGCCTCACGCGGTGCATCGGTGCCTTCATAGGGCCGGCGATAACGATCGATGCGCGGGGAGGCCAGATGGCTTTCGCCATGCTCAAGCTCGAACCCCGCCGCCACCCAGCTGGCGGTGCCGTCCTTCAGCACAAACACCGGCTTGCCGGTCAGCGCTTCGACCTCCGACACGGCCAAGCGCGCGAGTCTGCTGCTGCCACAGGTGAGCACGTGACGCTCGGCAAACGGGATGCTTTGCAGTGCGTTGGCAAGGTCGGCTCGCAGCGTCCACCAAGCCCCCGGAATATGCTGCTTGACGTAGTTGGCACTGGCGGTGAAATCCAGCACCGCCACGCCACCGTGCTCGCGCCACTGGCGCAATGTTTCGGCGCTGATCTCCTCGACCTGTGGCGAGGGTGGACTCGGCGCGTTCCAGCCGCCTTTTTCGCTGAAATCCTCAGGGCTCAGATCGTCCACCACGAACACCTCCCAGCCGAGCTGTGCGAGCCACGAAGCCGACATGTTCGCGCGCACGCCGTCGTCGTCGAGTAAGACAATTCGCGCGCCGCGCACGCTGGCGTAATGGTCAGTCTCCTGCACCAACTGGCCGCCCGGCGTCGAACGGGCCCCCGGCACATGGCCGGCTTCGAATTCTTCCGGCGTGCGCACATCGAACAGGTACGTCGTGCGAGTCGTTTCTGCCTGCCAGACCGGCAAGTCCGCGCGGCTGCCTCGTTTCACTAGCGCTTTGTCCGCCACGTTGCGCGCATCCGCCTGAGCAACTTCCCGGGTCGCTTCAGTGACCTGCGGGAAGCGCCGGGATTGCCCATGATCCAGGGTCTGCCCGGCCAGCAGCCAGCCGATGGTGCCATTGCGCAGGGCGGAGATCGGGTTGGGCAGGCCGGCGTTGACCAGCGACTGGGTGCCGATGATGCTGCGCGTACGGCCGGCGCAATTGACGATGATCCGGGTGTTGGGATCGGGCGCCAGCTCACGGGCCCGCAGCACCAGCTCGGCGCCGGGCACGCTGACGCCGGTGGGAATGCTCATGGTCTGGTATTCATCGAACCGCCGCGCATCCAGCACCACCACGTCGGCCTTGGCGTCGAGCAACTGCTTGACCTCCTCGGCGGCCAGCGATGGCGTGTGGCGATGGTGCTCTACCAGTTCGCCGAACGCCTTGCTCGGCACGTTGACGTCAATGAACACCTCGCCGCCTGCGTCGCGCCAGCCCTGCAACCCGCCTTCAAGCAGCGTGACGTCGCTGTAACCCAGGTCCTGAAAACGCTTCACGGCGCGTTCGGCCAGACCTTCGCCGTTGTCATAAACGGTGACAGCGGTGTCGCGACGCGGGATGCGCGCGAGCACCTCCAACTCCAGCTTCGACAACGGGATGTTGGCGGCGAACAGGGGGTGAGCTTCGGCGAACGGGGCTTCTTCGCGCACATCCACCAGCGCGACCTCCTCATGGGCGAGCAGGGCGTGGCGGATGTCAGCGTAGGAACGGGTTTCATGGCTCATTGGGCTTGGTTCTCTATGGACAGATCCCAGATGTTCGGGAGAAAGGCGTTGGAATAACCGGAGATGAACAGCTTTTCGCTGCCATCGGGCTGGTAAACAGCGCGCTTCACGGCGCCGATGTTGGCGCCGTAGACATGAATACTGATCGACACCTGGTCGTCGAAGGCGTTGCTGACCTGATGAATGTCGTTGCTGCGCGGCGATAACGCCTCGACATGGCCGGGCTCCAGGCGGATCGTCGGGCCTTCCTGTTCGAGTCGGCCATCGGCGCTGCGGGCGAACCCCTGGGAATACTCGGCGCCACGCAGCATGCCGATCAAGCCCCAGACGCGATGATCATGAATCGGCGTGCTCTGGCCCGGCCCCCACACGAAGCTGACGACCGAAAACCGCTGCCGTGAGTCGGCGTGCAACAGAAATTGTTGATAGCGCGTCGGATCGGGCACGGCGAACTCATTCGGCAGCCAGTCGTCATGACTGACCAGCTGCCCCAGCAGCTTGCCACCCCGGGAGAGCAGGTCGCCTTCCCCCGGGTTGCTGTCGATCAGCTCGGCCAGCGCGCCGATAAAGGCCCTGAGTCGTTCAGGGTGTCGGATGTGAGTCATATCGGCTCCGGTCGGAAGGGGATGCTTAATACAAGCATAATGCGCCTGGCTAATATGCTATTTATTGATGATTAGGTTATAACCAAAAAGTCGTTGATAACCGATTCACAGGTTGCAGGCCGTTGTAAGGCTATCCAGCGCCTTCGATAGCCATTATGATTTTTGCCTATCTTGTTTCCCTTATTCCATGTGCGATCCGAATGAAAATTGATGACATCGATGCTTTCGTAGCGGTCATTCGCTGCCAGTCGATCAGCCATGCCGCTGAATCCCTCGACCTGACCCAACCCGCCATCACGCGCCGGGTTCAGAATTTCGAGCAAGCGCTGGGCGTTGAATTGTTTGACCGTAATACCAAGCCGCTCAAGCCGACGCCAATGGGCACGCAGGTGTATCAGAAGTGTCTGGCGATCCTGCGGGAAATGGACTCTCTGCGCGAACTCGTCGCCAGCGACACGCCGCCCAGCGGTTTGCTC
Source organism: Pseudomonas sp. W2-17 (assembly GCF_041060445.1). Lineage (NCBI taxonomy): Bacteria > Pseudomonadati > Pseudomonadota > Gammaproteobacteria > Pseudomonadales > Pseudomonadaceae > Pseudomonas > Pseudomonas sp. W2-17. Next base: position 21,608 of record NZ_JAUFNS010000015.1, read on the forward strand.
AGGCTGGGGGTGCCGCAAACCATCGGCGACGTCGTGCTGCTGGATGCGTTGAAACACCTGCGCGGGCAATTTCCCGACCTGCGCGCCCAAGTGATCACCGGCTGGGGCAGCCACCTGATCGGCAAAATCGAGAATGGTGAACTGGACGCGGCCGCGGCGCTGTTCCCGGCCGGGAAGATCTTCCCTGAAGGCATCGTCGGCGAGTCCATCGGCAAGATGGAGTTGGTGGTGGTGTGCGCCAAAAGCGCGCTGCCGAAAAAGCCGGTGAAGCTGGCGGACTGCTACGCGCTGGGCTGGGTGCTCAACCCCGATGGCTGCGGTTTCCGCGCCGGGCTGCAACGCACGCTGGCTGATCAGGGGTTAAGCCTGAAGGTCAATCTGGAAACCTTCGGCACCGAGCTGCAACTGGGGCTGGTTGCCGATGGCATGGGCCTGGGTCTGGTGCCGCGCCCGCTGCTGGAACGCAGCGTCCACCGCGATTCACTGGCGGTCATGCCGCTCAAGGATTTCAAGCCGGTGATGGACCTGTGGCTGATCTACCCACGCTTCCTCGGCAATCTGCAGGCGCCGGTAGCGTCCTTCGGTAATTTGGTGGCGCAAGCGCTGAAGCAGGAGCGGGATGCGGCTTAAGGGCTGTGACAGTTTGATAATAAAAAAATCTGATAATTAGCTTAGAAGAAAATGTGATTTCTAAATGGTTTGCTCAGCGCATAGGCTGCCCCGATTACGTCTGAACCAGACCATCAGGGAGTCATGCATGAGCAACGTCAGTGCTTTACCCGCTCAGTCCGCCGTCAGCGCCGCCGCCCATGCCGGCAGCGTGCGTGATCGGGTCAGCCCGGAAGAATGGGAGGTGCGGGTGAAACTGGCGGCGGCTTACCGGATCGCCGCCCTGAAACGCTGGACCGATCACATCTACACGCACTTTTCCGCGCGGGTGCCAGGGCCCGACGAGCACTTCCTGATCAACGCCTTTGGCTTGCTGTTCGACGAGATCACCGCGTCCAATCTGGTCAAGGTCGACATCGACGGCACCCTCGTCGATGACCCGACCGGCCTGGGGATCAACAACGCCGGCTACGTTATCCACAGCGCCATCCATGCTGCGCGCCCTGAATTACAGGCGGTGCTGCACACCCACACCCGCGACGGGATTGCCGTCTCTGCACAGAAGAACGGGCTGTTGCTGATCTCCCAGCATTCCCTCGGGTTCTATGGGCGCGTGGCGTACCACGGTTACGAAGGCATCGCGCAGGACCTCGGCGAGCGTGAACGCTTGGTGGCGGACCTGGGCGACAAGAGCGTGATGATCCTGCGCAACCACGGCCTGCTCACGGCGGGTGTGAGTGTCGAGCACGCGTTTCAACAGCTGCACAACCTCGAGTACGCCTGCAACATCCAGATTGCCGCGCAGGCCGCGGGCAATGCCGAATTGATCTTCCCGCCTGAAGAAGTGGTGAAGAGGGTGGAAGAACAGGCCAAAGTCCTGAAAAACGGCACCGGCCCGGGCGTGACACGGCACTGGAACGCGCTGATCCGCGAACTGGATCGGCACGGGACGGATTACCAGGCGTGATATCGAATCCAGGCGCGCCGTTACGCGGCGCGCCTGGCATGGGGTGTTGATGAGGCCTGCCGCGCAGGCGGCGATTACGCCACTTTTTCGTTCTTCTCCTGCTCACGCCGCGCTACCAATTCGCGTGTCAGCGGGATCAGTTTTCTGCCGTAATCGATTGCGTCCTCCAGTGGATCAAAACCGCGAATCAGGAACGTCGTGATTCCCAGGTCGCAATAATCCAGCAGCGCTTCGGCCACTTGCTCTGCGGTGCCCACCAGCGCCGTGGAATTGCCTTTCGCGCCAAGCAGCCCGGCAATGCCGGTCCACAAGCGTTTGTCCAGACGAGCGCCCTGAGCCGCGGCTTCCAGCAAACGCCGCGAACCTTCATTCGGTGGCTCTCGCCGTTCAAACCCTGACGCCTGCGCCAGTGCCTTCGCCCGCTCAAGAATATCGTCCGCACGCGCCCAGGCCTTTTCCTCCGTCTCCGCCAGAATCGGCCGCAACGACAGGCTGAAACGTACCGTCCGGCCGTGTTTTGCGGCTTCAGCCCGCACCTGTTTGACGATGTCTCTTACTTGCTCGTAGGTCTCGCCCCATAGCGCATAGACATCGGCATGCTTGCCCGCGACTTCCAGCGCAGCCCGCGAGGCACCCCCGAAATACAGCGGAATATGCGGCTGCTGCGGCGACTTGACCAGCGAGTGAGCGCCCTCGAACTGGTAATAATCGCCGTGGTGATCGAACGGGTTATCGGCCGTCCATTCCTGGCGCACCACGCCGAGGTACTCGTCCGTGCGCGCGTAACGCTCATCCTTGCCAATAAAACTGCCGTCGGCGCGCAGCTCCTGATCATCGCCGCCTGTAATGATGTGCACCGCAATACGCCCGCCAGTGAACACATCCAGCGTGGCGAATTGCCGAGCGGCGACGGTGGGTGAGATAAAACCCGGTCGGTGTGCGACGAGAAACTTCAACGTTGTCGTGACGCTGGCCGCGTAAGACGCCACGAACGCACTGTCCGGGCTGTTGGAATGGTAGGCAACCAGCGCACGATCAAACCCCGCCTCTTCATGGGCACGGGCGACTTTCTCTACATACTCAGGCTGAACGGCCGCCCCGCTGCGCGGATGAATTTCCGACCCGGGCTGGGTCGCGATATAACCAATGAACTCGACGCTCATGACAATTCCTTGTGCTGATGGGCCAACCGACGCGAGAGGAAGCGCGGGAGCAAGTCAGCAACATAGGGGCAAGTCGAGGGTCTGTGAAATTCGATTTGGCGCTAAGCTAATTATAAAAAATATGCATTTAGCGGAGCGGTAAGATCAGGAAATACTTTTTCGAGCGGGAGGCTTGTTGCCGAGGTCAAGGGTGACGCGGAGCGTCTTGGGCTGCATTCCCACGCGGAGCGTGGGAACGGATCTGCGTCAACAGCTTCCCGGCTGAAGCCGGTCCTACAAATGCGCGCAGTCATAAGGACAGGCGGCGCCCCCCGTACAGGCTGTGTGAAAACCCTCCACCAAAAATGAACTGCGCGCTCTCACGTGAATTTTGCAAATGCTCGCGTGGTTTGCAGACCCAGATTTCGCGTAGAAACGCATTTTTTAGTACATTTTTTGAGCAGTGCATCGGCGTTCGGGGTTTTCACACAGCCTGCACAGGACCGGCTTCAGCCGGGAAGCCCTTGATCTGCCGTAGATCTGGATCTTCATACGCAGAAGGTCCAGACACCGCAGAACGCGACTTGGGTGCAGGGCTGAACGCAGGTCTCGCGGAGTGGGCCGAGCCGCATGGATGCGGCGAGAGCGCCGTCAGGACATGGATGTCCGTTCGGCGCGGGCCCACGGAGCGAGACCGGAGTGAAGGAACCCTGACGAAGGAAGGGCCCAACCAGGAGCACAAGCCCTTGGTTACTTGGGGCTTTATCAAGTAACTCGCCGAAGGCGAAACAGTCCGCCCCCAGGCGGACGCTCTTGATGTTGATCTTGATCCGGATAAACTCAGATCAGTGCTTGGACTCAGACTGCGACATCGCCAACAACTGCTTCTCCTGATTCCAGTCAAACGGCTCCTCGTTCTCCATCGCCTCAAAGCGACGCTCCTCCAGTGCCGTATACAAATCAATCTCATCGTCCGGCATGAAATGCAGACAATCGCCCGCGAAAAACCACAACAAATCCCGCGGCACTAAATGAGCAATCTGCGGATAACGCTGAATCACCTGACACAACAAATCCTGGCCAAGATACTGACTCTCGATAGGATCAGCCGGCAACAGCGTCAGCAACTCATCGTAACGCTCCAGAAACAGCGCATGACTTTCTTCGGGGACCTGCTCGGCCTCTCCCAGCGCGACCAGGATGCCGCGCAAGTGCAGCAGCAGATTCATGATGTGGTCGAGATTGGCGTCGGCCATGATGAAGCCCTCAGAGACAAAAACAGGCGCGGGAGTATAGAGGCCCCCGCCGCCTGCGGCTATCTCAATGCCACAACCCCGCCAGATACCGATGGCCTGCTTCAGTGAGGGCGAGGTGCGCAAAGGTACGGTCAGGACTGGGCAGACGGGTGACGAAGCCCATCATCAGCAGGGTTTGCAGGGTGGGTGTCGGCTTGCCGCTGTAAAGATCCTCCCCCGAGGCAATTTCAGAGAGCAGGCAGCGATGAGTCAGGCGTTGGTTAATCATGATGCGTCCCCTTGGGTTTTTCTTGTTGTTACCCAGGAGTGTAGGACAATTCACCAGCGCGGTGTATGTAGACGTAAGTCGCGGGCAGCAGGTGCAAAAGCTAGCTTGCCCGCGAAGGCCTCGGTGGGTCTGACACTGTCATCAGTGCTTGTACCTAATCCATCGCGAGCAAGCTCACTCCTACAGGGTTCGCCTCAATTAATCAGCGGATTTTGCCTTCAGTGGCGACCAGCTCTTCCTTGTCGAAATCATCCACATCGATCACTTTGCGCCGCGCCGCCTCTGCCGCCCGCAAGGTCTCTGCTTCCGGCACCTGCAGCACACCTGCGTTGAGCGCGGCATCGATCAGATGCTCACCCCCCGCCGGCTTGACCTGGCCGCTTTTCACCGCGTGATGAAGTTTGCTGCGGATAGCCTTGGCGCCGATGAGCAAGTCGCTGGCGTGCTGCAACGCGCCGACCGGATCCTCTGCGTCGGTCGGGCGATAGCAACCGGCAAGCACCGATTCCAGCGCCGGGTCGCCCTTGGCACGGCCAAGGATTTCCGCGACCTGCGCATCGAGCCTGTCCGATGGCCCTTTGTGACGACGACCGAACGGGAACACGATCACCCGCAGCAGCCCGCCAAGGATCCGGTTCGGGAAATTACTGAGCAATTCGTCCAGCGCGCGCTCCGACTCACCCAGCGCTTCTTCCATGGACCAGCAAAACAGCGGCGCCAGCGCTTCGGGATAATCCAGATCGTGGTAACGCTTGAGCGCGGCGGACGCCAAGTACATGTGGCTCAACACATCACCCAGTCGCGCCGACAGACGCTCGCGGCGTTTCAGCTCGCCGCCCAGCAGCATCATGCTCAGGTCCGCCAGCATCGCAAACGCTGCAGCCTGACGGTTCAGTGCGCGGAAATAGCCCTGACTCAGGCGATCACCCGGCACGCTTTCGAAATGCCCAAGACCCAGATTCAGCACCAGCGTGCTGGCCGCATTACGCACAGCGAAACCAATGTGCTGCATGAGCAGGCCGTCGAATTCCACCACTGCCCGATCGTGATCCTTACGGCCGGCGAGGGCCATTTCCTTCAGCACGAACGGATGGCAGCGGATGGCGCCCTGACCGAAGATCATCAGGTTGCGCGACAGAATGTTCGCGCCTTCGACCGTAATGAAGATCGGCGCGCCTTGCCACGAGCGACCGAGGTAGTTGTTCGGGCCCATGATGATGCCCTTGCCGCCGTGCACATCCATCGCGTGGGTGATGCACTCCCGGCCACGCTCGGTCAGGTGATATTTCAGAATCGCCGACAGCACCGAAGGTTTTTCGCCCAGGTCCACCGCATTGGCGGTCAGGATGCGCGCGCTGTCCATCAGCCACGCATTGCCGCCTATGCGCGCCAGAGATTCCTGAATCCCTTCGAACGCTGCCAGCGGTACGTTGAACTGCTCGCGCACCTGGGTGTACTGCCCGGTAACGAGGCTGGTGAACTTCGCGGCGCCGGTACCGACCGCCGGCAGGGAAATCGAACGCCCGACCGACAGACAATTCATCAGCATCATCCAGCCTTTGCCGAGCATCTCCTGGCCGCCGATCAGGTACTTCAGCGGAATGAACACGTCCTTGCCGGAGTTCGGGCCGTTCATGAACGCTGCGCCCAGTGGCACATGACGACGGCCGATCTCTACGCCGGCATTGTCGGTCGGAATCAGCGCCAAGGTGATGCCCAGGTCTGCCTCGTCACCGAGCAAATGCTCAGGGTCGTAGGCCTTGAAGGCGAGGCCGAGGAGGGTGGCGACCGGGCCGAGGGTGATGTAGCGCTTTTCCCAATTCAGGCGCAGACCGATGACTTCTTTGCCTTCCCACTGGCCCTTGCAGATGATCCCGGTGTCAGGCATCGCCCCTGCGTCGGAGCCGGCCAGCGGCCCGGTCAGTGCGAAGCACGGGATCTCGTCGCCACGGGCCAGGCGTGGCAAGTAGTGATTGCGCTGCTCGTCGGTGCCGTAATGCAGTAACAGCTCTGCTGGGCCCAGTGAGTTGGGCACCATCACGGTGGAGGCCAGATCGCCGCTGCGGGTCGCCAACTTCATCGCCACTTGCGAGTGGGCGTAGGCCGAGAAGCCTTTACCGCCGTATTCCTTCGGAATGATCAGGGCGAAGAAACCATGCTCTTTTATATGCGCCCAGGCTTCCGGCGGCAGGTCCATGGCCTGACCGATCTCCCAGTCGCTGACCATGGCACACAGCGCTTCGGTCGGGCCGTCGAGGAACGCCTGCTCTTCATCCGTCAGTTTGCTCTTCGGGTAGCTGAGCAAGATGTTCCAGTCCGGACGGCCACTGAACAGCTCGCCATCCCACCACACCGTACCGGCGTCGATGGCGTCACGCTCGGTGGCGGACATCGGCGGCAGCACTTTCTGAAACCACGAGAACATCGGCGCACTGAAGTGTTTGCGGCGCAGGTCCGGCAGCGCCAGCATCAACGCGACGCCAATCCACAACACCCACGGGATGATCATCCAGCCGTGGGCATGACTGAACGCGCCCATCGCCAGCAGGTACACCGCGACGATGCCCAGGGCGGGGAAGGGCGCAACTCGCCGATGGGCCAGCCAGGCCACGCCGACCACCAACACTACGATCCACAGCAACAACATAAACAGCCCTCCATGATGACGGTGCGATAAGCGCAACCGGCTGCGCAGTCGACCGCTCTGGCCCGCGCTTCGATAGTGACCCCGGGCTATCAAGGGAGTTCGGGGGCTGGCCGATGCACAGGAAGTTGTGGCTCGAACACCCGCATCCCGGAGTAGACTGTGGCCCGCCGCAATCGCCACTCATCGCTCGTTGACCACACGGAGAATGACAACATGTTGAAGATCTGGGGCCGCAAGAACTCGTCCAATGTGCGCAAGGCATTGTGGATCGCCGAGGAGCTGGGACTGGAATACGAGTCGCTGAATGCCGGCGGCCCTTTTGGAGTCAACGATCAGCCCGAGTACCTGGCGAAGAACCCCAACGGCGTGGTGCCGATGATCGAAGACGGCGAATTCGTGCTGTGGGAATCCAACACCATCGTTCGCTATCTGGCCGCCCAGTACGCGCCGGATTCTTCGCTCTACCCCGCCAGCCCCAAGGCGCGCGCTCAGGCGGAGAAGTGGATGGACTGGACCACGTCGACGCTGGCCGGCCCTTTCCGCCCGGTGTTCTGGGGCGTAGTACGCACGCCAGCCGACAAACAGGACTGGACGCAGATCAACGCGGCCATAGCCGAAGTCGAGCGCCTGCTGGTCATTGTCGACGCAGCACTGACGCGTCAGCCGTACCTCTCGGGCGACGAATTCGGCGTGGGCGACATTCCCCTCGGCTGCTTCGCTTACCCCTGGTTCGAAATGCCGATTGAACGTCGCGAGCTGCCCCACCTCAAAGCCTGGTACGAGCGTTTGCAACAGCGTCCGGCGTATCGAAAGGCCGTCATGACCGCGCTGACCTGAGTTCAGCCCGTGTCGAGTTAATACTGACTATCAATCGATGTCGCTGTACTTGGGCGGCATCGGCACGCAACATTGCGGCCACTGCGTTTGTAGCCTTGAGTTGCGCCTGATATTCCAGCTGCGCAGCACGGTAAATGTCAGCACCCCTGTGAGCGCAGCAACTGCACGTTCGTATCCGTTTATCTTCCCTTTTCATTTTTATTGGTGTGTGTTCAGTCATGAGTTCAGCTCTGTCCATCCGGCAGCTAACCAAGACCTACGGCAACGGTTTCCAGGCCCTCAAGGGCATTGATCTGGACGTCGCCGAGGGTGATTTCTTCGCATTGCTCGGCCCCAACGGCGCCGGCAAATCCACCACCATCGGGATCATCTCGACCCTGGTCAACAAAACCAGCGGCACGGTGAACATCTTCGGCCACGACCTCGATACCCATCCGGCGCAGCTCAAACGCTCGATCGGCGTGGTGCCGCAGGAATTCAATTTCAATCAGTTCGAAAAGACCTTCGACATCGTCGTGACCCAAGCGGGTTATTACGGCATTCCGCCGAAGATCGCCAAGGAGCGCGCCGAGCAGTACCTGACCCAGCTGGGTTTGTGGGACAAGCGCGACTCGCCGTCGCGTTCGTTGTCCGGCGGCATGAAACGCCGCCTGATGATTGCCCGCGCGCTGATTCATGAGCCGCGACTGTTGATCCTCGACGAGCCTACGGCGGGCGTTGATATCGAGCTGCGCCGTTCGATGTGGACCTTCCTCACCGAGCTGAACGAGAAGGGCATCACCATCATCCTCACCACGCATTATCTGGAGGAGGCTGAGCAGCTGTGCCGCAACATCGGCATCATCGATCACGGCACGATCATCGAAAACACCAGCATGAAGACCCTGCTCAACAAGCTGCACGTCGAGACCTTCCTGCTGGACCTGCGCGATCCACTGCAGGCCGCGCCTCAGCTCAACGGCTATCCGGTGAAACGGGTCGATAACCACACGCTTGAGGTGCAGGTCGACAAGACCCTCGGCATCACGTCGCTGTTCAGCCAGCTGTCGCTGCAGAACATTCAGGTGCTCAGTCTGCGCAATAAAACCAATCGCCTTGAGGAGTTGTTCGTGGGTCTGGTCGAGAAGAATCTGGCGAAGGTGGCGATATGAGCTCGGAGCTGCGCCCCAACCTGATCGCCCTGAACACCATCGTTTATCGTGAGGTCCGGCGCTTCATGCGGATCTGGCCGCAGACCCTGCTGCCGCCAGCGATCACCATGGTTCTGTACTTCGTCATCTTCGGCAACCTGATCGGTCGGCAGATCGGCGACATGGGTGGCTTCACCTACATGCAGTACATCGTGCCGGGCCTGATCATGATGTCGGTGATCACCAACTCCTACGGCAACGTCGTCTCGAGCTTCTTCGGCGCCAAGTTCCAGCGTTCGGTCGAAGAGCTGATGGTCTCGCCGGTGTCGCCCCACACCATCCTGATCGGCTACACCATCGGCGGCGTGCTGCGCGGGCTGGCGGTGGGGGTGATCGTCACGATGCTGTCGATGTTCTTCACCGACCTGCAGGTGCATCACTTGGGCATCACCATCATTGTGGTGCTGCTGACCGCGACGATCTTCTCGCTGCTGGGCTTTATCAACGCTGTGTTTGCGCGCAACTTCGATGATATTTCCATCATCCCGACCTTTGTGCTGACGCCGTTGACCTACCTGGGCGGGGTGTTCTATTCGATCAACCTGTTGCCGCCTTTCTGGCAAACCGTGTCGCTGGCCAACCCGGTGCTGCACATGGTCAACGCCTTCCGCTTCGGCATTCTCGGCGTGTCGGACATCAAGATCAGCATCGCCCTGGCGTTCATGATCGTTGCGACCATCGTGCTGTACCTGGGCTGCGCGCGACTGCTGGTGAGCGGACGCGGTATGCGTCAGTAACTCGCTCCATACTGTGGGAGCGAGCTTGCTCGCGAAGACGTCATTACATGCGCTGAACATGTAGCAGATGTACTGACGCCTTCGTGAGTAAGCTCACTCCCACCTGTTCTGCTGTGTTCGTACTATTGGCGCTTTGCCTTGCGCTGCCGCCACTGCCGTCCGACCCACCAGCGCCAATACGCCATCGTCCCGAAGTACCCCGCCACGCCCAGCACGATCCCCGCCACCACCGATCCCAGCAAAAACGGCTGCCACAAGGTGGAGAGCTGTCCGCTGATCCAGTCCCAGCTCAGCTCGTCCGGGAAATGCCGTGGCGGCAAGCCCATCAGCAGCGCACCGATTTTGTAGGTGCAATAGAACACCGGCGGCATCGTCAGCGGGTTGGTCAGCCAGCACAGACTGACCGCGATCGGCATATTGGCCCGCACCCAGATCGCCAGTACGGCCGCCAGCAGCATCTGCAACGGCATCGGCATCAAGGCGGCGAACAGCCCGATCCCCATTGCGCGCGCCACGGAGTGTCGATTGAGGTGCCAGAGGTTGGGGTCGTGCAGAAGAGAGCCAAGAAAGCGTAAGGATTTGTGTTCCCGGATGCTGTTCGGATCGGGCATGTAGCGCTTGATCAGGTGGCGTGGCATACGGGAATCCGGCGAGGTGGGCGGGAAATTCGGGGAAGTATGCACGGATAGTCGCAAATGCAAATTCAGACTTTGTGACAATTAATAAGCGCGCGTGCCGGCGCATCGACTAAGCCATGAAGGTCGATTTCGCCCGCAGACAAGGAAAGCCTCATGCGCACGGGGATGCTCGCGCTTGCACTCGGATTGCTGACGCTACGTTTTTTGCCAGCATTACCGCCGGTCTGGTTGCTACTGGCGTTGCCCGTGGTGGCGCTGATGCTGCTGCCGTTTCGCACTTACCCGCTGGCGTTTTAACTGTTCGGGCTGACCTGGGCCTGCGTCTCGGCGTCGTCGGCGCTGGATGACCGACTGGCCGAGCGTCTCGACGGACAGACACTCTTGCTGGAAGGCCGCGTCGTCGGGCTGCCACAGACCCTCGACGGCGTGGTGCGGTTTCAGCTGGATGATCCCGTTTCACGACGCGCGCGACTTCCCGAACAGATTCGTGTTGGCTGGTACGGCGGCCCGCCGGTCAGCAGCGGCGAGCGCTGGCGTCTGGCGGTCAAACTCAAGCGGCCGGGTGGGCTGGTCAACCCCGGAGCCTTCGATTACCAGGCATGGCTGCTGGCCCAGCGCATTGGCGCCACCGGCACCGTGGTGGACGGTCAGTTGCTTGAGCCGGCCCGAGGCAATTGGCGCGACGGCATCCGCCAGCGCCTGCTGAGTGTGGATGCCCAAGGCCGACAGGGTGGTCTGGCCGCCTTGGTGCTGGGTGACGATTCAGGACTGAGCGCCGCCGACTGGCAGGTCCTGCAGGACACCGGCACCGTTCACCTGTTGGTCATATCCGGGACGCACATCGGCTTGCTTGCCGGTTTGCTCTACGGGCTCGTCGCCGGTCTGGCCCGCTGGGGCGCGTGGCCGCCGTTTCTGCCCTGGCTGCCTTCGGCGTGCATCGCGGCCTTCTCGGGCGCGCTGGCCTATGGCGTGCTGGCGGGATTTGAAGTGCCGGTGCAGCGGGCCGTCATCATGTTGGGTCTGGTGCTGCTGTGGCGTCTGCGTTTCCGTCATCTGGGCACCACGTGGCCGCTTTTGCTGGCGCTGAATCTGGTGCTGATCGCCGAGCCGTTGATCACACTGCGCCCCGGCTTCTGGCTGTCGTTTCTGGCCGTCGCGATCCTGATGCTGATCTTCAGCGGGCGACTCGGGCGGTGGAGCTGGCTGCAGAGCTGGACCCGCGCACAATGGCTGATTGCGCTTGGCCTGTTGCCGGTGTTGCTGGCGCTGAACCTGCCGGTGAGCGTGAGCGGCCCCGTCGTCAATCTGCTCGCCGTGCCGTGGGTAAGCCTGTTGATTCTGCCGCTGGCGTTGATCGGCACGCTGCTGCTGGCGATTCCATCCCTTGGCGAAAGCCTGCTGTGGCTGGCGGGCGGTTCGATGGACGGGTTGTTTCGATGGCTCTCGTTCATGGCGGATCTCGCTCCCGCCTGGACCGGGCCCCACGTGCCGGTGTGGGTCTGGCCGCTCAGCCTGCTCGGCGCGTTGCTGCTGTTACTGCCCAAAGGCCTGCCGATGCGTCCGCTGGGCTGGCCGTTACTGTTGCTGTGCATCTTCCCTCCGCAGAAAACCGTGCCTGTCGGGCAAGTCGAAGTGCTGCAGCTGGACGTGGGGCAGGGCCTTGCCATTCTGCTGCGTACCCGTGATCACGCGCTGCTGTATGACGCGGGGCCGCGCTTCGGCGATTTCGATATCGGCGAGCGCGTGGTGTTGCCGGCCATTCGGCGCGCCGGGGTCAGGCAACTGGACACGCTGCTGCTCAGTCATGCCGATTCTGATCATGCCGGTGGCGCCGCCGCCGTTCTCAAAGGCGTGCCTGTTGCGCGGGTGCTGACGGGTGACGTAGGGCGCATGCCTGCCGAGTTGTCGGCCGAGTCCTGCAGTAACGGGGAAACATGGACGTGGGATGAAGTCGTTTTTTCCACCTGGAGTTGGGAGCAAGCCGCAGAGGGCAATCAGGCCTCGTGCGTGCTCAGCGTCGAGGCCAACGGCGAGCGGCTGTTGCTGACCGGTGATATCGACGTGGAGGCAGAGCGCGCCATGCTCGCCGATGGCTTCAACGTCAGCGCCCACTGGCTGCAATCCCCCCACCACGGCAGCCGCAGCTCGTCGTCCCGGGCGTTTCTGCGCGCGGTCGGCGCCCGGGGCGTGCTGATTTCCCGAGGCCGCAATAATGCGTTCGGTCATCCCCATCCTCTGGTGATGTCGCGCTACGCGTGGTCGGGCATGGAGATTCACGACAGCGCTGTGCTGGGTGCTATCACCGTGCAATTGGGCGCTTACGAAAAGGCGCTGGCCGAACGTAGGACGCGACGCTTCTGGCGTGACTGAAAGGTCTGGTTATTCATCGACACGTTCGGCGAGGCGCCGACGCTATGTTAGAGTGGCGCCACTTTTTTTGAGGGGGTGGTCGCTGTGTGGGAGCTGGTCAAATCAGGTGGCTGGATGATGCTACCGATCATTTTGAGTTCCATCGCCGCCGTCGGAATCATCATTGAACGCCTCTGGACCCTGCGCGCCAGCCGCATCACGCCGCCGCATTTGCTCGGCCAGGTGTGGCGCTGGATTCAGGACAACCAGCTGAGCGCCGAAAAACTCAAGGAGCTGCGCGCCGATTCGCCACTGGGTGAAATCCTCGCCGCCGGTCTGGCCAATTCCCGTCATGGTCGCGAGATCATGAAAGAGTGCATCGAGGAAGCCGCAGCCCGGGTCATTCACGAGCTCGAACGCTATCTGGCAACACTCGGCACCATCGCTGCCATGGCCCCCCTGCTGGGTCTGCTGGGCACCGTGCTCGGCATGATCGACATCTTCAGCTCCTTCACCAGCAGCGGCATGACCGGCAACGCAGGCATGCTCGCCGGCGGTATTGGCAAGGCACTGATCTGCACCGCCTCGGGCCTGACCGTTGCGATTCCCGCGATCTTCTTTCACCGCTACCTGCAAAGCCGCGTGGATGAACTGGTCGTCGGCATGGAACAGGAAGCCATCAAGCTGGTGGAAGTCGTGCAGGGCGATCGTGACGTCGATCTGACCGACGCCAAGCCGGACATCAAGGCTGCCGCGCGTGGCGAGGGCAAGAAGAAGTGAAATTCCGCCGTCGCAAGCCCAGGGAGACCATCGACATCAATCTGGTGTCGCTGATCGACGTGGTGTTCATCCTGCTGCTGTTCTTCGTCGTGACCACCACGTTCACCCGGGAAACCCAGCTGCGCGTTGACCTGCCCCAGGCGGTGACCGGCGCTTCTGCAGATGACGTCGACAAAAAGCACCTCGACATCACCATCAATGCCGACGGCGTGTATTCGGTAAACAACACGCTGCTGGGCGACAGCAAGCTGGAAACCCTGATTGATGCCCTGCAGAAGGAATCCGAGGGCGACACCAGCCTGCCGCTGTCGATCAGTGCCGACGGCAAGACACCCCATCAGGCGGTGATTACCGCCATGGACGCCGCCGGCAAGCTCGGTTTCGCCCATTTGCGCATGACCACCGTCGAGGCCGCATCGGCTAACTGATGGCATTCACTGACCGACTGCTCGACGCTTGGTACAACGGCCATCCGGCGCTGGTGTTATTGCGCCCGCTCGAATGCCTGTACCGGCGCGTGGTGAACCGCAAGCGCGCGCGTTTCCTCGCAGGGCAGGGTGACATCTACACAGCGCCCGTTCCGGTCGTTGTCGTCGGCAATATCACCATCGGCGGCACCGGCAAGACGCCGCTGATTCTCTGGATGATCGACCATTGCCGGGCCCGCGGCCTGCGCGTCGGTGTGGTCAGTCGCGGTTACGGCGCCAAACCGCCGAGCCTGCCCTGGCGCGTCCTGCCGCAGCAGCCCGCCGAGCACGCGGGCGATGAACCGCTGCTGATCGTCAATCGCACCGGCGTGCCCCTGATGATCGACCCGGACCGCTCGCAAGCCGTGCGCGCCTTGCTGGCTGAAGAGCCCCTCGACCTCATTCTTTCCGACGACGGCCTGCAGCACTATCGCCTGAACCGCGACCTCGAACTGGTGCTGATCGATGCCGTCCGCGGGCTTGGCAATCGGCGCTGCCTGCCGGCGGGCCCGTTGCGCGAACCGGTGGAGCGGCTGCAAAGCGTTGATGCCCTGCTGTACAACGGCGCGGGCGCGGATCGCGAAGACGGCTTTGGGTTTCAGCTCAACCCCTCCGCGCTGGTCAACCTGGTCACCGGTGAACGCCGGCCGGTCGATCATTTCCCGCCCGGTCAGCAGCTCCACGCAGTGGCCGGCATCGGTAATCCACAACGTTTCTTCAACACCCTCGAAGGACTACACTGGCGGCCTGTTCCACATGCGTTCGCCGACCATGCCGTGTTCAGTGCCCAGGCCCTGTCGTTCACCCCGGCATTGCCCGTGGTCATGACCGAGAAGGACGCCGTCAAATGCGCCTCCTTCGCCGCGCCGGACTGGTGGTACCTGGCCGTGGAAGCCGCGCCTTCGCTGGCGTTCGTCAGTTGGTTCGATTCGCAGTTAACCCGTGTTTTGCCATGACTCGCTCAGGATCTCTTATGGACACCAAATTGCTCGACATTCTTGCCTGCCCGATCTGCAAGGGTCCGCTCAAGCTCAGCGCCGATAAAACCGAGCTGATCAGCAAAGGCGCCGGCCTTGCCTATCCGATCCGCGACGGCATCCCGGTGATGCTGGAAAGCGAAGCGCGCACCCTCACCGCCGACGAGCGTCTGGACAAATGACCGCAGCGTTCACCGTTGTCATTCCGGCACGCTACGGCTCCAGTCGCTTTCCAGGCAAGCCGCTGAAAACCATCGCCGGCAAGCCGATGATCCAGCACGTCTGGGAACAGGCGCGCAAAAGCAGCGCAGAGCGCGTGGTGGTTGCCACTGACGATCAGCGCATCGTCGACGCCTGCCAGTTGTTCGGCGCCGAAGTGCTGATGACCCGCGACGATCACAACTCCGGGACCGACCGCCTGGCTGAAGTCGCCGCCAAACTGGGTCTGGCCGACGACGCCATCGTGGTCAACGTCCAGGGGGACGAGCCGATGATCCCGCCCGCCGTGATCGATCAGGTTGCTGACAACCTCGCCGCACACCCTGAGGCACGCATGTCGACCCTCGCCGAGCCGATTGAGGACGTCGCATCGCTGTTCAATCCCAATGTGGTCAAGGTCTGCTCGGACCTCAACGGCCTGGCACTGACCTTCAGCCGCGCGCCGCTGCCCTGGGCTCGCGATGCGCTGGCGAAGACCCGCGACGAGCTGCCGGAAGGCGTGCCGTATCGCCGTCACATCGGCATTTATGCCTACCGCGCCGGGTTCCTCCACGACTTCGTCAGCTGGGGCCCCTGCTGGCTGGAAAACACCGAAAACCTCGAGCAGTTGCGTGCGCTCTGGCACGGCGTGCGCATTCACGTGGCCGATGCCCTTGAAGCGCCACCGGCCGGCGTCGACACCGCTGAAGACCTGGAACGCGTTCGTCGTCTGCTGGAGGGTTGATGGGCATGGCTCTTGTCGTTCTTCCACTGTTTTCGCGGATGCACCCATGACGCTGAATGTGCAGCACGACGTGTCCCTCAAGCCCTACAACACGTTCGGCGTGGATGTGCATGCCCGGCGTTTTGCCGAGGCGTTCAGCGACGACGACGTGCGCGAGGCCTTGGCGTATTCGGCCAGCCACGACGTGCCGCTGATGGTCATCGGCGGCGGCAGCAACCTGCTGCTGACCCGTGACGTTGATGCCCTCGTGCTGCGCATGGCCAGCCGTGGCATCCGCATCACCCACGAGGATTGCGGCGGCGCCATTGTCGAAGCGGAGGCGGGGGAGCCCTGGCATCCTTTCGTTCAGGACACGCTCGCCCAGGGACTGGCAGGGTTGGAAAACCTCAGCCTGATCCCCGGCACCGTTGGCGCTGCACCGATGCAAAACATCGGCGCTTACGGCGTTGAGCTCAAGGATGTTTTCCACGGCCTCACCGCGATCGATCGAAACAGCGGTGAGCTGCGGGAATTTGCCCTGGCCGACTGCGCGTTCGGCTACCGGGACAGCCTGTTCAAACGTCAGCCGAACCGCTGGCTGATCCTACGTGTTCGCTTCAAGCTCAGTTACTCGGCGAGCCTGCATCTCGATTACGGTCCGGTGCGTCAGCGGCTGGAAGAGCAGGGCATCAAAGAGCCTTCGCCGATCCACGTGAGTCGGGCGATCTGCGCCATTCGCAGCGAAAAACTGCCTGACCCTGCGACGCTGGGCAATGCCGGGAGCTTCTTTAAAAACCCGCTGGTGTCCGCCGAGCGTGTGGCTGTCATCAAACTCACGCACCCTGGCATGGTCGGCTACCCTCAGGCCGATGGCCAAGTAAAACTGGCGGCCGGCTGGTTGATCGAGCAAGCGGGCTGGAAGGGTTTTCGTGATGGTGACGCCGGCGTTCATGCGCTGCAGTCGCTGGTGCTGGTCAATTACGGCCAGGCATCGGGCGGGCAATTGCTCGGTCTCGCGCGGCGGATTCAGGCGGACATCCTCGAGCGCTTCGGTGTTGCGCTTGAGATGGAACCTAACCTGTATTGACCGTGGGATCCGTCCTCTTCCGGTTTGAGTTTCAGTCAGCGTGTATCCCATGAGGGTTGAACATGAGTGAAACCCTGTGTGCCATCGTGCTGGCGGCCGGCCTCGGCAGCCGTTACAGAGCTGTAGCCGGTCAGCACCGTAACAAGCTCCTGGCGCAATGCCTCGGGCGTGACGGCGTGGAGCGATCGGTGCTGGAGCAGGTGCTTGCCAATGTCAGCCCCCTCGCCAATAAAACCGTCCTGTTGACCCGAGCCGATTACTGCAGTGTTGCCGAATTGGGCTTGCGCCACGGCTGTGAGGTGGTGGTGCTTGATTCCCCTGGCATGGGCGACAGCATCGCTGCTGCCGTTTCGGCCGAGCCTGCCCATCGCGGCTGGTTGATTGCGTTGGGCGACATGCCCTTCATTCATGCTGACACACTCGAATGTGTGGTCCGCTCGGTGGAGGACGACGCCATTAGCGTGCCGGTCCATGGTGGGCGGTATGGGCATCCCGTTGCTTTTGGTCGTGGGTTCGGGCCGGCACTCATGGCGCTTGCCGGGGAGAAGGGCGCCAAACGGCTTTTCCAGGGCGCGCGGATCAAAGAGATCGAGGTCGACGACCCGGGAGTGTTGTGGGACGTGGATGTGCCTGCTGCTTTGATCTTTCCCCCTCGCTGATTTCAAACCTGAGGCACAAAAAAGCCCCACCTGCTTACACAGGTGGGGCTTTTTGGTTACCGCCGATTAAACGAGCGGTTTAGGCTCATCCGAGGCTTGGGCCTCTTTCTGCTGACGCTCGGCTTCCAGACGACGGCGGCGCACTTCACGGGGATCGTTCGGTGCACGGCCATTGCTGGCAACCGGCAGCGCAGGCGTCTCTTCCTTGGCCGGTTCTGCAACCGGCGCTTGAGGAGGTTCGACAGCGACTGGCGCAGCGACGATTTCCGGCGCTGCAGTCTGAGCGGGCGCTTCTACGGCTGGCGCGATGACCGGTTCAGCGGCCACAGGCTGCTGAGCAACCGGTTCAACCACGGTCGGCGCGTCGATTACCGAGGCCTTGGCGTGCACTGGCTCGGCGGCTTGAGCAGGTTCAGAGATCTGAACGAGCTCAGACGCTTCGGCAGTCTCGGCCGCCTGAACAGGCTCAGCAGCCTGGACATGCTCGGCTTTAACAGGCTCAACAACATGAACCGGCTCAACCACGGCAACTTCAACCGCCTCATGCACCAGCGCAGGAGTCGGCATAAAGGCCGGGGCTTCCACAACCGATGGCGCTTCAACAGCGACCGAAGTCTCGGCACTGGCTGGCGTGTCGGTCGATTCGGCTTCAGCGGCGGCTTTCACCTGGCGTTCGAACGGGCTCAGCGAGGCGTCGAAAGTTGCCACTTCCACTTCCGGCATCACCGAACGCCTGGCTTCAGGCGCAGGGGTTTCGACGACTGGCGCTTCTGGCGCTGCTTCGGGGGCCTGAGCCACCGGTGCTGCTTCAGTCGCGCGGACTTCAACGGACGTGTTCGCACGTTCAGCCTGGCGGTGGGCATCGGCTTCGGCGGTGGCGCTGACAACGCGCTCCGCTACGGCAGCAACGCTTGCGCCGGCAACGACATCGCCACGGTCGGCGTTTGCGTGCACTTCGTCATGGGACTCATGACTGTGCTCATTGCCTTCGCCATCGTGGGCTTCGGAGCCTTCCGAACTCTCAACGCCTTCGCTGCCTTCGATTTCATTGCCGTTGGCATCACGCTGACGCTCACGACGGTTGCTGCGACGACGCTGACCACGTGAACGACGACGAGGGCGATCGCCTTCGGCGTGCTCCTGGTTGTCATCCTGTTGCTCTTCGCTGGTCAGCAGGATTTCGTCTTCGGCAGCCACTGCAGCCTGTTCGGCGCGTGGTTGACGCTCTTCACGCGGCGCACGCGGCTGACGCTCTTCACGCGGGGCGCGCTCAGGGCGCTCTTCGCGGGGCAGGTTGACAGCCGGTGCGGCGTCGATCGGCTCACGCAATTCACGCACACGCTCTTCACGCGGCTTGCGGTCTTCACGGGCAGCACGTGGCTGACGCTCTTCGCGAGGCGCACGGGCCTGACGCTCTTCACGCGGCGCGGTGGTTTCTTCACGGGCTTCACGCGGCTCGCGCGGTGCACGCTCTTCACGAGGCGCGCGCTCCTCACGTGGGGCACGTTCTTCACGGGGTGCGCGTTCTTCGCGATCGGCACGCGGTGCACGTTCTTCCCGCGGCTTGCGTTCTTCGTCACGACGGCCGTTACGGCTGCGGCTCTGCTGACGGCCATTCCGGCGCTCGTCGTTGCGCGCAGGGCGCTCGGCAGCCGGTTTTTCGACCACGGCGGCTGGTGCGGCAGCAGCAGGCTCTTCCTTGGAAGCGAACAGGCTGACCAGCGACTTCACCAGGCCTTTGAACAGGCTTGGCTCATGGGCGACCGGTGCAGGGGCAGCGGCAACCGGCGCAGCGGCTTCAGCCGGAACCGGTGCATTGGCACGGGCCGGAGCGGTTTTGACTGCCGCTTCCTGGCGAACCAGGGTGCGGGTAGCAGCGGCAGGCGGTGCAACTTCTTCCACTTCAGCAGCAGCGGCAGCGATTTCATAGCTGGTCTGCAAGCTGTGGGCTTCCGGACTGTCATCACGCAGACGCTGCACTTCGAAGTGCGGGGTTTCGAGATGGTCGTTCGGCAGAATGATAATGCGCGCGCGGGTGCGCAGTTCGATCTTGGTGATCGAGTTGCGTTTTTCGTTGAGCAGGAATGCGGCGACCGGGATCGGCACTTGAGCGCGCACTTCGGCCGTGCGGTCTTTCAGCGCTTCTTCTTCGATCAGGCGCAGGATTGCCAGCGACAGCGATTCAACGTCACGGATGATGCCGGTGCCGTTGCAACGCGGGCAGACAATGCCGCTGCTCTCACCCAAGGATGGACGCAGACGCTGACGAGACATTTCCAGCAGGCCGAAGCGCGAGATGCGACCGACCTGAACGCGGGCACGATCAGCTTCGAGGCTTTCACGGACCTTTTCTTCCACGGCGCGCTGGTTCTTGGCCGGGGTCATGTCGATGAAGTCGATGACGATCAGGCCGCCGATGTCGCGCAGACGCAGTTGACGGGCGATTTCCTCAGCCGCTTCAAGGTTGGTCTGCAGGGCGGTCTCTTCGATGTCGCTGCCTTTAGTGGCGCGCGCCGAGTTGATGTCGATGGACACCAGCGCTTCGGTCGGATCGATAACGATGGAGCCACCGGAAGGCAGTTCGACGACGCGCTGGAAGGCGGTTTCGATCTGGCTTTCGATCTGGAAACGATTGAACAGCGGAACACTGTCTTCGTAGAGTTTGATCTTGCTGGCGTATTGCGGCATCACCTGACGGATGAACGTCAGCGCTTCTTCCTGGGCTTCGACGCTGTCGATCAGCACTTCGCCGATGTCCTGGCGCAGATAGTCGCGGATGGCGCGGATAATGACGTTGCTTTCCTGATAGATCAGGAACGGTGCGGAGCGGTCGAGGGAAGCCTCTTTGATCGCGGTCCACAGCTGCAGCAGGTAATCGAGGTCCCACTGCATTTCTTCGCTGCTGCGGCCAAGGCCGGCAGTGCGAACGATCAGACCCATGTCGGCAGGGGCGATCAGGCCGTTCAGCGCTTCACGCAGTTCGTTGCGCTCTTCGCCTTCGATACGACGCGAGATGCCGCCGGCACGCGGGTTGTTCGGCATCAGGACCAGGTAACGGCCCGCGAGGCTGATGAACGTGGTCAGGGCAGCGCCCTTGTTGCCACGCTCTTCTTTCTCGACCTGAACGATGACTTCCTGGCCTTCGCTCAGGACGTCCTTGATGTTGACGCGGCCTTCGGGTGACTTCTTGAAGTATTCGCGGGAGATTTCTTTCAGCGGCAGAAAGCCGTGGCGCTCGGAGCCGAAGTCGACAAACGCGGCTTCAAGGCTGGGTTCGATACGCGTGATCCGGCCTTTGTAGATGTTGGCCTTCTTCTGTTCGCGGGCCCCGGATTCGATGTCCAGGTCGTAGAGGCGCTGGCCGTCTACCAGCGCAACACGCAACTCTTCGGGTTGAGTTGCGTTAATCAGCATTCTTTTCATGTAGTACCGTCGGTTTCCGGGCTGCCGGAAACGGCGTTCGGCACACACGACTTCTCACGGTCGGTGTCAGGGCACGTCAGGAGTGCTTGAGCACTCCAGTGTCTAACGAGGTTCGGCCAGCGGGGCCGAGTCGCGACGACGTTCCTGCTTGCTGTGGTGACAAATGACACCCTGTCAGCAAAAGCTTTGTCAGGAGGAGGAATCAACCATCGGTAGCGGACGATATGAAGCGTCTTGAATAAAGCCTTGTGCTACACAGTCCGACGGTTGTGCGTCTCCACCCCACACGTATCCCTGATAATTCGGGTGCTGCCGCGCGCTGAATCCGCAGCGGGTTGCATTTATCGCGATCTTCCATGGGAAGTCCGCGCGTCATGGCTCAAATAAGGCATGGTTTCCGAAACATTCGCCCGGAGCGACTGCCAGCGACTGCACTTTGTGAACTGGCCTTGAACGTGGGCCTCGATGGCGAGTGACTCACTCTGCGATCGGGCTTGTTTCAGGCCTCATGTCACCTGCGCTCGTTACGCTTGCATATCTTCCGTTGTCACCGAAAGCCCCGTAGGACGGCCTCGCGCCCTCGTGAATTGCGTTGGGCAGGGCCGGCTGTCATACCGTTTGTCCGCTGTCCAGGCCGCTTTTGGCGGCGTTCGCGACTATAGCAGCAATCATTAAGTGCTTCAAATCCATAAAAAATTGTTATGATTTGCGCCATGACAAATCTTACCCCCCCAACCCCCGGCGTCCGGCTGGTAGAGGTTGCGCCGGAATTTGCCGGTCAGCGCATCGATAACTTTCTGATCACGTACCTCAAGGGCGTACCCAAGACCTTGATTTACCGCATTTTGCGCAAGGGCGAAGTGCGTGTGAACAAGGGCCGGATCAAGCCCGAGTACAAGCTTCAGGCGGGCGATGTCGTGCGCGTCCCGCCCGTTCGAGTGCCTGAGCGCGACGAGCCTGTGCCGGTTGCCCAGGGTCTGCTGCAGCGTCTTGAGGCCGCCATTGTCCATGAAGACAAAGGCCTGATCGTCCTCAACAAGCCCGCTGGCATCGCGGTTCACGGCGGCAGCGGCTTGAGCTTTGGGGTCATCGAAGCCTTTCGTCAGCTGCGTCCCGACGCCAAGGAGCTGGAACTGGTCCACCGTCTGGACCGCGACACCTCCGGACTGCTGATGATCGCCAAGAAGCGCAGCATGTTGCGCCACCTGCACGAACAGTTGCGCGGCGACGGCGTGGATAAGCGTTATATGGCGCTGGTCCGTGGAAACTGGCCGACCGCGCAGAAGCAGGTCCGTGCACCGTTGCTCAAGAGCAATCTTCGCTCCGGCGAGCGCATGGTCGAGGTCAATGAGGAGGGCAAGGAGGCGCTGACCCTGTTCAAGGTCCTGCGCCGCTTCGGAGACTTCGCCACCATGGTCGAAGCTCGGCCCATTACCGGCCGGACCCACCAGATTCGCGTGCACGCCTTGCATGCCGGCCACTGCATCGCCGGTGACCCCAAGTACGGCGATGAAGATTTCAGTCGCGAAATTCGTGATCTCGGCGGCAAGCGTCTGTTCCTGCACGCCTACGCCCTGACCGTGCCGCTGCCCGATGGTGGCGAGTTGAAACTCGAAGCGCCCGTCGATGAGATGTGGGCCAAGACCGTGGAGCGACTGCTGCTTGCGCCCTGATTACGAACTGCTGATCTTCGACTGGGACGGCACGCTGTCCGATTCCATCGGTCGTATCGTCGACGCGATGCAAGCCGCCGCACAGCTTGCCGGTCGTCCGGTACGTGACGATGCAGCGATCAAGGGCATTATTGGTCTGGGTTTGCCGGAAGCGATTCGCACGCTGTACCCGGATATCACGGCCAATGACCTGATCGATTTCCGGCAGCACTATGCCGACCATTACATGGCCATGGACGTTGAGCCTTCGAAACTGTTCGACGGGGTGCGTGAGTCGCTGGAGGCATTTCGTGCCGAGGGCTATCGTCTGGCGGTCGCCACCGGCAAGGCCCGGCGTGGTCTGGATCGGGTGTTGAAGGCGCATGGCTGGACCGACTTCTTCGACGCCACCCGCGCAGCGGATGAAACGGCCAGCAAGCCCGATCCGCTAATGCTCAATGAAATCCTGCAGCATTGCGGCGTCAGGCCTGAAAAGGCGCTGATGGTTGGCGACGCATCGTTCGATCTGCTGATGGCGCGTAACGCCGGAATGGATTCGGTGGCTGTCGGGTACGGCGCGCAAGCGCTAGGCTCTCTGCTTCAATACCAGCCGCGTCTGGCGATCGAGCACTTTTCCGAATTGCGCACCTGGTTGGGTGCGCGGACTGCTGAAACTTCGTTGTTGGGGTAACTGATTTATGTCGGACGAATGGAAATCTCCGTCTTCGCCAGAGCGCGACGACGCAGGGGATGCAAAAAGCTGGAAACTGCTGGAAAAGACCCTGCTCGCCAGCGTACAGGAGCAGCGTCGGTCACGGCGCTGGGGAATCTTCTTCAAATCCCTGACCTTTCTTTACCTGTTCGGCGCACTGGCGCTGTTCTCGCCACTAATGGATTTCGGCAAGGGCGCCTCGCGCAGCACCAGCCACACGGCGCTGATCGAGGTGAAAGGCATGATCGCCGATACCGAGGCCGCCAGCGCCGACAACATCGTTGGCAGTTTGCGGAAAGCGTTTGAAGATGAAAAAACCAAGGGCGTGATTCTGCGCATCAACAGCCCGGGCGGCAGTCCGGTGCAGTCCGGCTATATCTACGACGAAATCCGTCGTCTGCGCGCGCAGAAGCCGAACATCAAGGTGTATGCGGTGATCACTGATCTGGGTGCGTCCGGTGCGTATTACATCGCCAGCGCCGCCGACCAGATCTACGCGGACAAGGCCAGTCTGGTGGGTTCGATCGGTGTCACGGCAGCCGGCTTTGGTTTCGTCGGCACGATGGAAAAACTGGGTGTTGACCGTCGTACTTACACTTCGGGCGAGCACAAGGCGTTCCTTGATCCGTTCCAGCCGCCAAAGCCTGACGAGACTGCCTTCTGGCAGGGCGTTCTGGACACTACCCACAAGCAGTTCATCGCCAGCGTGAAGGCGGGTCGCGGTGATCGCCTGAAAGACAAGGACCATCCGGAACTGTTCTCGGGGCTGGTCTGGACAGGCGAGCAGGCGGTGGATCTGGGTCTGGTCGATGGGCTTGGCAGTGCCAGCTACGTGGCGCGGGATATCATCGGCGAGAAAGAGATGGTCGATTACACCGTGCAAGAGTCGGCGTTTGATCGTTTCTCCAAAAAGATGGGCGCCAGCGTGGCTGAGCAGATCGCAATGTGGGCAGGCTTCAAGGGGCCGTCCCTGCGCTGATCGCTTCAGCCTTCGCGTGTGAAGAGAAGCCCGGCCATTGGCATTGGTCGGGCTTTTCGCATCTGTTTATTGTGTCGAGATCAGGGCAGCTCGATGCCTTCGTTCATCAACATGTCCACCAGGCGTATTAAAGGAAGGCCGATCAAGCTGGTCGCATCCGCGCCCTCGGTGCTGCGGAACAGGCTGACGCCCAGTCCTTCGGCCTTAAAGCTGCCAGCGCAGTCATAGGGTTGTTCGGCGTGGAGGTAGCGGCTGATACGCGCGTCGTCCAGCTCGCGCATGTGCACGGTGAAGGCCACGCAATCGATCTGACACTCACCTGTGCGGCTGTTGAAGAGCGCGAGGCCGGTGAGGAAGCTGACGCTGTTGCCGCTGCTCGCCTTCAGCTGTTCGAGGGCGCGCTCGAAGGTGTGCGGCTTGCCGAGGATCTGCTCGCCAAGCACTGCCACCTGGTCCGAGCCGATGATCAGGTGGTCGGGAAATTGTTCCGACAGTGCCATGGCTTTCTCACGCGCCAGGCGGGTCACGAGGTCGATAGCAGGCTCGTTCGGCCGGCGGCTTTCGTCGATGTCAGGCGACGCACAGACGAATGGCAAGCGCAGGCGATCGAGCAATTCACGGCGGTAAGGCGAGCTGGAAGCAAGGAGTAGAGGCAGCATGGGTGGCTCCGAAACATGAAAGTCGAGTGTAATCAGCAGGTCAGGTTGCGAACAGGCCTGAATTTCCTTTGACAGTCGCCAGGGTCGTCCCTAGAATGCTGCGCCTATGTTGAATGACCCGATTCCACCTCACGTTGACCCGCGCAAGTTAGCTGATCGTGGCACTACTCTTCAGGGAGAGATGCTGCTGGCTGATTTGGAGAGACTCTGCGACCCGCTTGCTGACAATCTCGGTACGGTGCAGGCGAAATTCGTTTTTGAGCGAGACGAGCAGCGCGCCGTGGTTATCCACAGTGCAATTGACGTCGAAGTCAAAATGGTTTGCCAGCGTTGTCTTGAGCTGGTCACCTTTCCGATCCACAGCGAATGCAGTTATGCCGTGGTGAAGGAGGGTGCAAACACCCAGTCGATGCCGAAAGGCTATGACGTGCTGGAACTCGGCGAAGATCCCATGGATCTGCTGGCTTTGATCGAGGATGAGCTTCTGCTTGCCTTGCCCATTGTTCCAACTCATGATCCGAAAGAATGCCAGCCGCCGGCGGACCTCAACGAGTCCGAACCGAGCGAGGACGAGGTAACGCGGTCCAACCCGTTCAGTGTATTGGCGCAGTTAAAGCGTGACCCAAACGTTTAGGAGTTAATCAATTATGGCTGTTCAGCAGAACAAAAAATCCCGCTCTGCCCGTGACATGCGTCGTTCCCACGACGCTCTCGAGGCTAGCACTCTGTCTGTAGAAAAAACCACCGGTGAAGTTCACCTGCGTCACCACGTATCGCCAGAAGGCGTATACCGTGGCCGTAAAGTGATCGACAAGGGCGCTGACGAGTAATTTCTTGTCTGCTCCGGTCATCGCGATCGATGCAATGGGCGGGGACTTCGGTCCCCGCCACATTGTTCAGGCCAGCATTGCCTGCCTGCTTGCTACACCCTCGTTGCACCTGACCCTCGTTGGTCAATCCCCCCTTCTTGAAGAACTCATCGCGCGCCACGCCGGTGTCGATCGCTCACGCCTGCACGTTGTGCATGCCAGCGAGATCATCACCATGGATGAGCGTCCGTCCCAGGCCTTGCGCGGCAAGCCTGATTCGTCGATGCGCGTTGCGCTGGGGCTTCTCGCCCAAGGCAAGGCCCACGCCTGTGTCAGTGCAGGCAATACCGGCGCCTTGATGGCGCTGTCCCGCTTCGTGCTGAAAACCTTGTCCGGTATCGACCGGCCGGCCATGGTGGCCGCGATTCCAACACAGAGCGGGTATTGCCAGCTGCTGGATCTGGGCGCGAACGTGGATTGCACCGCCGAGCATCTTTATCAGTTCGCCGTGATGGGTTCGGTGGCCGCCGAGGCGCTGGGCGTGGTGCGACCCAGAGTCGCACTGCTGAACGTCGGCACTGAAGACATCAAGGGCAATCAGCAAGTCAAGTTGGCCGCGAGTCTTTTGCAGGCCGCACCGGGGCTGAATTACATCGGCTTTGTCGAAGGGGATGGCCTGTATCGGGGTGAGGCGGATGTCGTGGTCTGCGATGGCTTTGTCGGCAACGTGCTGCTGAAATCCAGCGAAGGCTTGGCGTTGATGATTGGCGAGCGGATTGAGCGGTTGTTTCGCCGCAACGTGTTGTCGCGACTGGTGGGTTTGATGGCAAGGCCTGTGCTCGGCAGGCTCAAGGCCGATCTGGCCCCGGCGCGGCATAACGGTGCCAGCTTTCTCGGTCTGCAGGGCATCGTGGTGAAGAGTCATGGTTCGGCCGATGCTCAGGGATTTCAGAGCGCCATACAGCGGGCGCTGATCGAGATTCAGGAAAACCTGCCACAGCGCTTGCGCGGTCGTCTTGAGGATCTGCTTTAGGGCTTCAATGCGAGTCTTGGGCTAGAATGTGACGCCTGTGACCGCATGGTCATCCAACTGTCCATCGCAACACATTGAATTACCTCGCGTTCGGCCCGCCGGACGCTCATTTTGACGAGAATAATCAGGGGCTTGTTAATGTCTGCTTCCGTCGCATTTGTCTTTCCGGGCCAGGGTTCGCAGTCCCTGGGCATGCTGGCCGAGCTGGGCGCGCAGCATCCGCTGGTGCTGGAGACGTTCAAAGAAGCTTCCGCTGCGCTGGGCTATGACCTCTGGGCGCTGACCCAGCAGGGCCCGGAAGAGAGCCTCAACCAGACCGATAAAACCCAGCCTGCCATCCTCACCGCGTCGATTGCCTTGTGGCGCCTGTGGCTGGCGGAAGGCGGCGTGCGCCCGGCGTATGTCGCTGGCCACAGTCTGGGTGAGTACAGCGCGTTGGTCGCGGCCGGCAGCCTGACCCTTGCGGACGCGGTGAAGCTGGTCGAGCGCCGGGGTCAGTTGATGCAGGAAGCCGTGCCTGCGGGGCAGGGTGGCATGGCGGCCATTCTGGGTCTCGACGATGCGGTGGTTATTGCCGCCTGTGCCGAAGCAGCTCAGGGCGACGTGGTCAGCGCGGTGAATTTCAATTCGCCCGGGCAGGTCGTGATTGCCGGTGCCAAGGCCGCCGTGGAGCGCGCCATCGAATTCTGCAAGGCCAAAGGCGCCAAGCGCGCCTTGCCGTTGCCGGTGAGTGTGCCTTCCCACTGCGAACTGATGCGTCCGGCAGCCGAACGCTTCGCCGAGTCCATCGCCGCCATCGACTGGCAGGTGCCGCAGATCCCGCTGGTTCAGAACGTCACTGCGAGTGTCGTGTCCGATCTCGAAACGCTGAAAACCGATTTGCTGCAGCAGCTGTACAAGCCGGTGCGCTGGGTCGAATCGATTCAGACCCTGGCGGCTCAGGGCGCCCTGCAACTGGTCGAGTGCGGCCCGGGCAAGGTGCTCGCCGGCTTGAACAAGCGTTGCGCCGATGGCGTGGCCACCCACAACCTCAATACCCCAGACGCCTTCGCCGCCGCTCGTGCGGCGCTGGCCTGATTAGGAGACGCCTGCATGAGTCAGGGTAAAGTTGCACTTGTCACCGGCGCAAGCCGCGGCATTGGCCGGGCGATCGCCCTTGAACTGGGTCGTAACGGCGCCATCGTCGTGGGCACGGCGACGTCCGAGGCCGGCGCCGAGAAGATCACTGCTTATTTCAAGGAAAACGGCATCGAGGGCTTCGGCCTGTCGCTGGACGTGGGCAGCGACGAATCCGTTGACGCCGCGCTGGCCCAGATCACCGAACGCGTTGGCGCGCCGTTGATCCTGGTCAATAACGCCGGTATCACCCGTGACAACCTGATGATGCGCATGAAGGATGACGAGTGGCATGACGTCATCAACACCAACCTGAGCAGTCTGTTTCGGCTGTCCAAGGGCGTTCTGCGCGGGATGACCAAGGCGCGTTGGGGCCGGATCATCAGCATTGGTTCGGTGGTGGGTGCCATGGGCAACGCAGGTCAAGTAAACTACGCAGCCGCCAAGGCGGGTCTGGAAGGCTTCAGTCGTGCCCTGGCACGTGAAGTCGGGTCGCGCGCAGTGACGGTCAACTCGGTGACGCCGGGTTTCATCGACACCGACATGACCCGCGAGCTGCCAGAAGCGCAACGTGATTCCCTGACGGCACAGATTCCTCTGGGCCGACTGGGGCAGGCAGAAGAGATCGCGCATGTTGTCGCTTTTCTTGCCTCAGAAGGTGCAGGCTACGTTACCGGGGCTACAATCCCCGTCAACGGCGGCATGTACATGTGACCGGTCGTATCGAAAAAATGTCATACGGGCTGTCTAAAATCCGTTATAAAGCTGAAATCTTTTAAGGGGCAGAGGGCTGTTGGGCGTAGCGGGAATTGCGTTTAGCTTGAAATGCGCAAAACCTCTTCTATACACTTACCCATCGGCCAGCTGCCTGAATTTGTCCACTAGGAGTTAAAACACGGTATGAGCACCATCGAAGAGCGCGTCAAGAAAATCGTTGCCGAACAACTTGGCGTCAAGGAAGAGGAAGTCACCAACAGTGCTTCCTTCGTTGAAGACCTGGGTGCCGACTCCCTTGATACCGTTGAGCTGGTAATGGCTCTGGAAGAGGAATTCGAGACCGAAATCCCTGACGAAGAAGCCGAGAAGATCACCACTGTTCAAGCGGCTATCGATTACGTTACTGCCCACCAGGCGTAAGATTTTGTAATCGTAGTTTGCTGTCCTGGAGAAACCGCACTGCCCCTGGCGTGCGGTTTTTTCTTTGAATAGGGCAGCGTTTCATCAATAGAAGAAAGGAGAGTCCTGTGTCGCGTAGACGCGTCGTGGTCACCGGTATGGGTATGCTGACGCCTTTGGGCACGGATGTCCCGAGCACCTGGCAAGGCATTCTGGCTGGCCAGAGTGGCATTGGGCCTATCGAACACACGGACCTGTCCCAATACACCACCCGTTTTGGCGGATCGGTGAAGGGATTCAACGTCGAGGAATACCTGTCGGCCAAAGAGGCCCGCAGACTCGATCTGTTTATCCAGTACGGGCTGGCTGCCAGCTTTCAGGCCGTGCGCAACTCCGGTATCGAGATCGACGACACCAATCGCGAGCGCGTCGGCGTGGCGATGGGATCGGGCATCGGGGGTCTGACCAATATCGAGAACACCAGCCGGCTGATGCATGAGCAGGGGCCAGGCAAGATATCCCCGTTCTTCGTGCCGGGGTCGATCATCAACATGATTTCCGGGTTCCTGTCGATCCACCTCGGCGCACAGGGCCCCAACTACGCCATCGCCACTGCGTGCACCACGAGCACGCACTGCATCGGCATGGCCGCGCGCAACATCGCCTACGACGAAGCCGACGTAATGATTGCCGGCGGCGCTGAAATGGCGGCCTGCGGCCTGGGCATGGGCGGCTTTGGCGCCTCGCGCGCGCTGTCTACCCGCAACGATGAGCCTGCCCGCGCGAGCCGTCCGTGGGACAAGGGTCGTGACGGGTTTGTACTGTCCAACGGTGCCGGCGCCATGGTCCTCGAAGAGCTCGAGCACGCCAAGGCGCGGGGCGCGACGATTTATGCCGAGCTGATCGGCTTCGGCATGAGCGGCGATGCGTTTCACATGACCTCTCCGCCGGATGACGGCGCCGGTGCCGCGCGTTGCATCACCAATGCCCTGCGTGACGCGAAGATTCGTCCGGACGAGGTGCAGTACATCAACGCCCACGGCACCTCGACGCCTGCGGGCGATCTCGCCGAAGTCAGCGCCATCAAGAAGGTGTTCGGCGAGCACGCCTACAAACTGGCCGTCAGTTCGACCAAGTCGATGACGGGCCACCTGCTGGGTGCTGCCGGTGCGATCGAAGCGATTTTCAGTGTGCTGGCGATCAAGGATCAGGTCGCGCCACCGACGATCAACCTCGACGAGCCCGATGAAGGCTGTGACCTGGACTTCGTTCCCCACGAGCCGCGCAAGATGCTGATCGACGTGGTGATCTCCAACTCCTTCGGTTTTGGTGGCACCAACGGTTCGCTGGTCTTCCGCCGGTACGCCGAATGATCGTGAGCTGGATCGATGGCCTTGCTGCTGACTCCCTTGCCGTCAAGGATCGGGGGTTGGCGTACGGCGATGGTCTCTTCGAGACCGTCCTCGTCAAGGCCGGACAGCCATTGCTCTTCCCGCGTCATCTGCAACGCCTGGCGCTGGGGGCACAGCGCCTGGCGCTGAACCTGGATCTGGCATTGGTCGAAGAGGAATGCTGTCGCTTCGCTGCCCAGTTGGGTGACGGTGTGATGAAGCTCATCGTTACCCGTGGCGACGGTGTGCGTGGCTATGCACCCGCTTCGGATGCGCAGCCGCGACGCATCCTCCAGGCAAGTGGGCTGCCGGCGTATCCCGAGGCCCATGCAGAGCAGGGCGTCAAACTGTTCGCTTGTCAGACCCGCCTCGCCGAGCAGCCGCTGCTGGCCGGGCTCAAGCACCTCAATCGCCTTGAACAAGTGCTGGCCCGTGGCGAATGGCAAAGTGCCGAGTACGCCGAAGGGCTGATGCGTGACGTGTCGGGGCGCATCGTCGAAGCGGTCTACAGCAATCTGTTTATGGTCAAGGGCGGTGTGTTGCTAACGCCGGACCTGCGCCGCTGTGGCGTGGCCGGTGTGATGCGGGCCGAGATTCTGGCGCTGGCGGAGCGCGAGAGCATGCCGGCCCGTGAGCTTGACCTGCAGATGTCCGACCTGCAAAAGGCCGATGAGGTGTTTGTCTGCAACAGCGTGTACGGCATCTGGCCGGTGCGCGGCGTCGAGCATCTGAACTGGCCGGTTGGGCCGCTGACCCGTAAACTCCAACACCTTGTTCGCGGGCTTCTGGATATCTGATTCGTGATCCGAAAATTACTCGTCTTGCTGGAAACAGGTGTGGTTCTGGCGGGGCTGTTGCTGGGTGTGGCTTATTGGCAGCAGAACAGCGCGCTGCAGCAGCCCCTCAATTTGACCCAGGAAAAACTGCTGGATGTGCCGTCGGGCTCTTCGCCGACCGGCGTGCTGAATCGGCTGCAAGCCGATGGCGTCATCAAGGACGCGCTCTGGCTGCGTTTGTACTGGCGCTTCAATCTGCAGGGCCAGTCGCTGCACAGTGGCGAATACCGCATGGCACCGGGCATGAACGCCGAGTCGCTGCTCGATCTCTGGCAAAAAGGTGACGTAGTGCAATACAGCGTCACCCTGGTGGAGGGCTGGACCTTCCGTCAGGTGCGCGCGGCGCTCGCCAAACAAGTCAAGCTGGAGCAAACGGCGAGCGATCTCAGCGACACCGAGCTGATGGCGAAGCTGGGGCATCCCGATGTCTTCCCCGAAGGCCGGTTTTTCCCGGACACCTATCGCTACGTGCGCGGCATGACCGACGTCGAGCTGCTGAAACAAGCCTACAACCGCCTGGATGAAGTGCTTCAGGAGGAATGGGAGAAGCGCGCTGCCGATGTGCCTTACACCGAT
The DNA here is from genome assembly GCF_041060445.1 of Pseudomonas sp. W2-17. Taxonomy (NCBI): domain Bacteria; kingdom Pseudomonadati; phylum Pseudomonadota; class Gammaproteobacteria; order Pseudomonadales; family Pseudomonadaceae; genus Pseudomonas; species Pseudomonas sp. W2-17. The sequence continues at coordinate 53,442 of NZ_JAUFNS010000015.1, forward strand.
CCTTACCAGGCGCTGATCATGGCGTCGCTGGTGGAAAAGGAAACCGGCGTGCCTCAGGAGCGCGGCCAGATTGCCGGTGTATTCGTGCGTCGCTTGCAACAGGGCATGTTGCTTCAGACCGATCCGACCGTCATTTACGGCCTCGGCGAGCGATACAACGGCAAGATCACCCGCGCGTTGCTGAAAGAACCTACGCCTTACAACACCTATGTCATCTCCGGCTTGCCGCCAACGCCGATTTCCATGGTTGGGCGTGAAGCGATCCATGCGGCGATGCACCCGGTGGCCGGCAACAGCCTGTACTTCGTGGCGAGAGGGGACGGCAGTCACGTATTCTCCGCCGATCTGGATGCGCACAACGCAGCAGTGAAGGAGTTCCAGCTCAAGCGCCGCGCGGACTATCGCTCCAGCCCGGCGCCTGTCGCTGCACCGGCGCTGCCGGCGAATGCCGTCGAGCAGCCGCCGCCCGCGCAGCAGCCTTCAGAGCCGCAACCCATAGAGCCGCCATCGACAGAATCGAAGGCGACCGAGCCGAAGGGGTTTGAGCCGGACGCGAGCGAGCAGTCGCCGAAACCGCAGACAGACGCTGCAGATCCGTCGACTCCAGCCAATGACCCCGGCAAATGACAACCGCGAGCACACTCGCCATGAATCTGACCAAGGACTGCCCGTGACCGGTTTGTTTATTACCCTGGAAGGCCCCGAAGGCGCGGGCAAAAGCACCAACCGCGACTACCTGGCCGAACGGCTACGCAGTGAGGGCATTGATGTCGTCCTGACCCGCGAGCCCGGCGGTACGCCGCTCGCCGAGCGTATCCGCGAGCTGCTGTTGACGCCGGGTGACGAGCAGATGTTCGTGGATACCGAACTGCTGCTGATGTTTGCCGCCCGCGCGCAGCACCTCGCCGCGCTGATTCGCCCCGCGTTGGCGCGGGGCGCCGTGGTGCTGTGCGACCGATTTACCGATGCCACTTATGCCTACCAGGGAGGCGGCCGTGGCCTGCCCATCGAGCGCATCGCCGTACTGGAAGATTTCGTCCAGGGCGCGCTGCGTCCGGATTTGACCCTGGTGTTCGATCTGCCCATCGAGATCGGCCTCGCCCGTGCCTCCGCGCGCGGTCAGCTGGACCGTTTCGAGCAAGAGGGCCGAGCGTTCTTCGACGCCGTGCGCAGCACCTACCTGTCGCGCGCGGCTGCGGCCCCCGAGCGCTATCGCCTGGTGGACGCCGCGCTGCCGCTGACTGAAGTCCAGGCATCCCTCGATGTGCTGGTGCCTGAGTTGACTGCGCTGCTGGCGGCTCGCCGGCATGGCTGAGGCTTATCCCTGGCAACACGGCCTGTGGCAGCAATTGGCCGGCCGCAAGCAACATGCTCACGCGTATTTGCTGCACGGTCCGGCCGGTATCGGCAAGCGGGCGCTGGCCGAGCGTTTGATGTACCTGCTGCTGTGCCAACGCCCGACAGGCCTTGAAGCGTGCGGGCAATGCAAATCCTGCTCGCTGCTGGCGGCCGGTAGTCACCCCGACCATTACGTGCTGGAGCCTGAAGAGGCCGACAAGGCGATCAAGATCGATCAGGTGCGCGATCTGGTCAGTTTCGTGGTGCAAACTGCGCAGATGGGCGGGCGCAAGGTGGTGCTGATCGAGCCCGTCGAGTCGATGAACATCAATGCCGCCAATGCCCTGCTGAAAAGTCTGGAAGAGCCGTCGGGCAACACCGTTCTGTTACTGGTCAGCCATCAGCCGAGTCGGCTGCTGCCTACGGTGAAGAGCCGATGCGTGCAACAGGCGTGTCCGCTGCCCAGTGATGCCATGAGCATCGCCTGGCTGGCCGATGCGCTGCCCGATTGCACCGAGCAGGAACGCGTTGAGTTGCTGACCCTCGCGGCCGGTTCGCCCCTGGTGGCGGTCAAGCTGCAGGCCCAGGGTGTTCATGAGCAGCGGGCGCTGGTGGTGGAGGGCGTTAAAAAGCTGCTCAAGGGCCAGCAATCACCGACCCAGCTGGCCGAAGGCTGGAAAGACATTCCGCTATTGTTGCTGTTCGACTGGTTCTGCGACTGGTCGAGCCTGATCCTGCGCTATCAGCTGACCCAGGACGAAGAAGGCCTGGGGCTGACCGACATGCGCAAGGTCGTGCAGTATCTGGCGCAGAAGTCGTCCCAGCGCAACGTGCTGGCGATTCAGGACTGGGTGCTGCTGCAGCGCCAGAAGGTCATGTCAAAAGCGAACCTGAACCGGGTTTTGTTGCTCGAAGCATTATTGGTGCAGTGGGCAGGCCTGACCGGACAGGGTTAGACTGGCCATCTGCATGACATCATGCATTGCCTGAGGAAACGAGATGAGCGTGCCACTGAGTCCAGGTCCACGTAACGGCATTCTGTCCCTGACCATCAAGGACAAGTCCGTCCTGTACGCCGCGTATATGCCGTTCATCAAAAACGGCGGCCTGTTCATTCCCACCAGCAAAAGCTACAAGCTGGGCGATGAAGTGTTCATGTTGCTCAACCTGATGGACGAGCCTGAAAAGATTCCGGTCGCGGGCAAGGTCACCTGGATCACGCCGAAGGGCGCTCAGGGAAACCGCGCCGCTGGCGTTGGGGTGCAGTTCAACGATGGCGACAACACCGCGCGCAACATGATTGAAAACTACCTGGCCGGAGCTCTGAAATCCGACCGTCCTACCCATACGATGTAAGTTGCCCCGCCGCCATGCTTGTAGATTCCCATTGCCACCTTGACCGCCTCGACCTCAGCGCCCACGACGGCTCCCTCGACAACGCCCTGCAAGCGGCGAGAGAGCGGGGCGTCGGTCATTTTCTGTGCATTGGCGTCAGTGCCGAGAACGCCGGTGCCGTGAAGGCCCTGGCCGACCGCTACGACGACGTTGATTGCTCGGTCGGCATTCACCCGCTGGACCTCAAGCCCGGCGAGGCGCCTGCGCTGGAGTGGCTGCTCGGCGAACTCAACCATCCGCGCGTCGTGGCCATCGGCGAAACCGGGCTGGATTATCACTACGAGCCTGAGGCGGCCGAGTTGCAGCAGGCCTCGTTCCGGCTTCATCTGCAGGCGGCCAACGTGACCGGCAAGCCGGTGATCGTCCACACCCGAGGTGCGCGTGCCGACACGCTGGAGCTGCTGCGTGAAGCCGCGTTGCCGCAGGCCGGCGTGCTGCATTGCTTCACCGAAGACTGGGACATGGCCAAGGCCGCGCTCGATCTGGGTTTCTATATCTCGCTGTCCGGCATCGTCACCTTCCGCAATGCTGACGCGCTGCGGGACGTCGCCAGCAAAGTGCCCGCCGACCGGCTGCTGGTTGAGACCGACTCGCCGTACCTGGCGCCGATCCCGTATCGCGGCAAGCCGAACCTGCCTCAGTACGTGCGTGAAGTGGCCGAGTTTCTGGCGATGTTGCGCGGCGAGACCTACGAGCGGTTTGCCGAGCAGACCAGCGAGAACTTCAAGCGGCTGTTCCCGCTGGCGCGCGTCAAAGGCTGATCCGCCGTGCATGGCAGTGCTTGCCAAGCCCCTGGCGTTCAGCAAATCGCAGGCAAAAAAAACCCGGGTTCTGGGGGGTGAATCCGGGTTAAGACCATTAGGAGTAAAACAAAGACACGCTATCCATTGGTGTCCTTACCAACGCGGGCACTTGGGGGAGATGCTGCGTTGGCGAATATAAGTATTGGCTATAATCCGCAGGCGTCCAGCCGCACGCTGTACGATTTTTAAACAGTTTTGGAATACCTGACGGCCTGCTGATACCGCAATTCCACCGACGCCCCTGATTTTCGACTGCCTGTCTCATCCCGCCAAAAACCGAGACTGGTTCGGCCTCGAGCGTTTCCTTTTTGCCTGCCGCAGTCGAAAATCGTCAGAAAACGGATGCAGGTCGGATCGTTCGTGCATTCTGCTGCGGGATAGGCATAATGTGGCGCTTCCGATTCCGAACCCACAGCCTCCTCCTATGCAGAAAGAACCTCGTAAAGTCCGTGAGTTTCGCCGCCGTGAGCAGGAGATTCTCGACACCGCGCTCAAGCTGTTCCTCGAACAGGGTGAAGACAGCGTCACCGTCGAGATGATTGCGGATGCCGTGGGTATCGGCAAAGGCACCATCTACAAGCATTTCAAATCCAAGGCGGAGATCTACCTGCGCCTGATGCTCGACTACGAGCGTGATTTGAACGAGTTGTTGCATTCGGCGGACGTCGACAAGGACAAGGAAGCGCTGTCCCGCGCCTACTTTGAATTCCGCATGCGCGACCCCCAGCGCTACCGGCTGTTTGACCGCCTGGAAGAGAAGGTCGTCAAGGGCAATCAGGTGCCAGAGCTGGTCGAAGAGCTGCACAAGATCCGCGCGTCGAACTTCGAACACCTGACCCTGTTGATCAAAGGCCGGATTTCCGAAGGCAAGCTTGAAGATGTCCCTCCGTATTTCCATTACTGCGCCGCCTGGGCTCTGGTGCATGGCGCAGTGGCGTTGTACCACTCGCCGTTCTGGAGCAATGTCCTTGAAGATCAGGAAGGTTTCTTCCAGTTCCTGATGGACATCGGTGTGCGCATGGGCAACAAGCGCAAGCGGGATGTCGACCACGGCCACGAGCCCAAGCCCGAGCTCCAATCCGACTCCCAGGCCGACCCGGCTGCCGAATAAATCGCAGCCGCAATAACCCGATTCAGCGAGCGAAACTTTTTCCAGGGTCCGACATGGCGCAAAAGCTGCATTAACCGGCCATTCGCCGGTTTTCCGTCGCCGGACTTTGGAGATAAACATGCGTAGCCTGGTTTTACTGCTGGCTCTACTGGCGTTGAGTGGCTGCATGCACGTCAGCGATCTGGCACAAGGCGCTCACGATGAGCTCAGTGACGCCGGGCTGCTGGACCACAGTTCGACCCGCCGGTTGAACAACTTCCGCGTGCAACCTGACTCGTTCATCTATATCGCCCAAGGCGCCTTTGCTCCCCCGGGCGGCGCCTACCCGCGTCCCAATGTCGTGGCCGAAGAAGCCTTCAACGGTTTTATCGAATACTTCCCGATGGTCCGCCGCGCTCGCGCCCCGGAAGGTCTGGATGAGGCGATGAACGAGGCTCGGGCCGCCGGGGCGCATTATCTGCTGTACACCCGTTTTGCCAAAGCTGATGACCGCATCGGCACGTTTGACGAGTGGTCGGACCAGGAAGCAGTGGACCGTCTTGGCATCGACAACGGCGTCATACAGCTGATGCTGATCGAAACCAACACCCGCTACCTTATCGATTCGGCACGCATTCATCTGCGTGGTGGTCTGCTGACTTTGTACGACACCAAGCCCGAGGATTTGCTAGGACCCCCGATGGAGGCTTACGCTCGGGGTTTGCTGGGCGTTGAAGCCCGCTGAGGAGTGGCGTATGAGTGGGCAGGACAAAGCCAACGATCTGTTGGCTCAGATTGCCAGGAGCGGCAAGGGCTTGCCGCCCGTGCACCTGTGGAACCCGGATTTTTGCGGTGACATCGACATGCGCATCGCCCGCGATGGCACCTGGTTCTATCTGGGCACGCCCATCGGTCGCAAGCCGATGGTTCGGTTGTTCTCCACCATCATTCGCCGCGACGGCGATGACTACTTCCTCATCACCCCGGTCGAGAAGGTCGGCATCAAGGTCGACGACGCGCCTTTTGTGGCGGTCCTGCTGGACGTAGAAGGCAGCGGCGAGTCGCAGTTGCTGCGGTTCACCACCCATGTCGACGACGTGGTGGAGGCGGGGGCCGACCACCCGCTGCGTATCGACCTCGATCCGCAGACCCAGGAACCGGCGCCTTATATTCTGGTGCGCAACAACCTCGAAGCGCTTATCCACCGCAACGTCTTCTATCAGTTGGTGGACCTGGCCGTGGTGCGTGAGATCGACGGCCGGCGTTGGTTGGGGGTGTGGAGCGGTGGCGAGTTCTTCCCCATCGGCCTTGAGCCCTGATCCCTTCATTTCTGTTCGCCAGCACGTCCGCTAATCCACTCGCGGCCAATTGCCTGACTTTCACCGGGCAGTTACAGTGCCGCCCCCCGATTTTTCCTGAGGTTTTTCCATGAGTCAGTCCTTTGATATCGCCGTGATCGGCGCCACCGGTACTGTCGGCGAAACCATCGTCCAGATTCTCGAAGAGCGCGACTTCCCGGTCGGCGATTTGCACCTGCTCGCCAGCGTCGAATCGGCCGGCAGCTCGGTGCCATACCGTGGCAAGAACGTCCGCGTGCGTGAAGTCGATGCCTTTGATTTCAGCAAGGCCAACGTTGCGTTCTTCGCCGCGGGCGCTGCCGTGACGCGCAGCTATGCCGAGCGCGCCACCGCCGCCGGTTGCGTGGTGATCGACCTGTCCGCCGGCTTGTCCGTGGAGCAGGCGCCGAATGTGGTGCCCGAGGTCAACGGCGCCCGTTTGGCTGATCTGACCAAGCCGCAGCAGGTGGCCTGCCCAAGTTCCAGCGCCGCCGCCCTCGCGCTGGTGCTGGCGCCGTTGCGCGCACTGCTGAGCATCGAGCGGATCACCGTGACGGCGTGCCTGGCGGTGTCGAGCATGGGCCGCGAAGGGGTCACCGAACTGGCCCGGCAAACCGCCGAGCTGCTCAACGTTCGCCCCCTCGAACCCAAGGTGTTTGACCGGCAGATGGCGTTCAACGTGCTGGCCCAGGTGGGCAAGCCTGACGCCGAAGGTCATGTGCCACTGGAAAAACGTTTGGTCAGCGAGTTGCGCGAGTTGCTCTCGCTGCCTTTAATCAAGGTCGGCGTGAGTTGCATCCAGGTGCCGGTGTTCTTCGGCGACAGCCTGAGCGTGTCGGTGCAGACCCGCGAGGCGGTCGACATTCAGGCGGTCAATGCGGCGCTTGAAACGGCCGAGGGCATCGAGCTGGCTGAGGCCGGCGATTACCCGACGCCGGTGGGCGACGCGGTAGGACAGGATGCTGTCTATGTAGGACGTTTGCGCGGGGGTGTCGACGACGCTTGTGAACTGAATTTCTGGGTCACGCTGGATAATGTGCGCAAGGGCGCCGCGTTGAACGCTGTGCAGGTGGCTGAGTTGTTGATAAAAGATGTTGCGTAAAAGATACTTGCCCACAATTCGAAGAATCATTCTAGCTGCGGCGTGTTGATACGCCCTACACCCGAGCAGGCATTATCTTCGCGATTGCCGGGGAAATTTCAAACAAGGGATGGGCTATGGTTCAGGTTCGTAAACTCGTTTTAGCAATCGCTGCGGCTTCGGCGCTGTCATCGGGAATGGCCCAAGCGCTCGGCCTCGGCGGTCTGACCGTGAAGTCGACCCTGAATCAGCCGCTGTTGGCCGAAATCGAGCTGACGGAAGTGCAGGACCTCAATGCCTCCCAGGTGGTGCCGAGTCTGGCAACGTCTGCGGAGTTTGCTCAGGCCGGTGTTGGCCGGGTGGCGATTCTGGATGACCTGACCTTTACCCCGGTGGTCAATCCCGGTGGCAAGAGCGTGTTGCGCATCACCTCCACCAAGCCCATCCGCGATCCCTACGTGAAATTCCTCGTTCAAGTGCTCTGGCCCAATGGCCGTGCGCTGCGCGAGTACAGCCTGTTGCTGGACCCGCCGAAATTCTCGCCGCAAGCCGCTGCGGCTGCTGCTCAACTGCCTTCGACGGCACCGAGCGCCGCGCCTGCCCCGGCTCCCGCCGCCGAAACACCGGCCGCTGCGCCGCCAACGCCCGCTCCAGCGCCGGCGCCGGAACCCAAGTTCACTCAATACACCACCGCCAATAACGACACGCTCTGGGAAATTGCCGAGCGCGTGAAGAATGGCGGGACTGTGCAGCAGACCATGCTGGCGATTCAGGCGCTGAACCCTGATGCCTTTATTGCCGGCAACATCAACCGTCTGAAAAAAGGTCAGGTGTTGCGTCTGCCGTCGCCGCAGGAATCAACAGCGCTGGCGCAGCCTCGCGCGGTGGCCGAAGTGGCCGAGCAGAATCGTGCCTGGCGCGAAGGCCGACGCATGCCGAGCGGCGCGCGTCAGGTCGATGCGACCCGCCGCGACCGTGCTGGCGCTGCACCGTCGCAGATCGACGCCAAGGACAACCTCAGCCTCGTCTCTGCCAATAAGGCGGGTGCGAAGGGCAAAGCCAGTGACAACGCCGATATCAGCAACCAGTTGGCAACCACTCAGGAAAGCCTGGATACGACGCGTCGGGACAATGCCGAGCTGAAGAGCCGTATGACCGACCTGCAAAGCCAGGTCGACAAATTGCAGCGCCTGATTCAACTGAAGAATGACCAACTGGCGAAAATGCAGGCGTCCGGCGCAGCGGTTCCGCCGCCCATCGATGCCGCCAATCCTGCCAATCCGGCCGTCAGCCCCAACAGTGTCACCAATCCCAACAATGCCGCCAACCCGGCGATGCAGGCCCAGGTTGTGCCGAACGCGGCGGCGCCTGATGTCGCCGGCAAGGCACCCAACGAAATCGCCCCCGAAGACGCATTGCCGGTGGACGGGGCGGCAGTTACCAGCGCCACGCCCGATCAAGCGCTGATTGTGCCGACAGAACCGGTGGTCGATGAAGACAACCGCAGCGCCCTCGAAAAGATCCTCGCCAGCCCGATGCTCATGGGTCTGATCGGCGGTGGCGCGCTGTTGCTGTTGCTGCTGCTTCTGTTGTTGCTGGCGCGCCGACGCAATGCGCTGATAGAAGCCGAGCGGCATCGTCAGATGGCGCGTGCCTTGTCCGAAGAGTCTGACTTCGCGTCCGACATGGACATGCCTGCCAGCAGCTTCGAAGGCCTGGAGGCGCCGGCGCCCCATGCAAAGACGCCGCCGGCGCCGACCGTCGCCGAGCCGGTCCGCGAACATCCGGCTGACGCGCTCGTTCAGGCTGAGATACACATCGCTTACGGCCGCACCAATCAGGCGGTCGCCGTTCTCGAAGACGCCATCAAGCACGAGCCGCAGCGCAGTGATCTGCGCCTCAAGCTGATGGAAGTCTATGCCGAGCAGGACAACAAATCCGGGTTTGTCGCGCAGGAGCGGCAACTGGTGGCCACGGGAAAGAACCACGCTGAAGTCGAAGAACTGAAATCCCGCTATCCGTCCATGGCCGCTGCGGCTGCGGCGGCCGCAGGGGTGGCAGCGGCGGCGGCTTTGGCAGCGGAAATGGACGCAAAGTACGTTGAAGACCTGCTCCATGATGAGCCTGAAGTCGCCGTGCAGCCTGCCCCGGCTGCAGAAACGGTCACCGAAGTGCCGCTGGACGAAGAGTTCGACAACGCCTTTGACCTCAGCCTGGATGACCTGGACAGCGAATCGCCTGCCGCTGCGCCCAACCGCGCTGCGGCACAGGACAACGCTGCCCTCGACGACCTGGACCTGGACGCGCCGTTTGCCGGGTCGGCTGCCGATGACCTGGATTTCGACGCGATCCTGCGCGAGCAGCAGGCGACATCCGTTGCTGCCAAACCGGCCGATCTGGACGATTTCGACCTGGATCTGGCAGAAGATCAGCCGGCGTTGAAAGCCGAAGACGATTACCTGCTGGGGATGGAAGACGATCTGCGTGATCTGCCGCCGTTCGAACAGCCTGCGTCGTTGGGCGCCGACAAGCCTGGGCTGGAAGACGACATCGAGTTGCCTGCCGATTTCGACCTCTCACTGGCTGACGAGATGGAAACCGAGCAGGCGTCCGAGGCGTTCGCGTCCGAGATCGACGACGTCAATGCCGAGCTGGACCGTCTTTCCCAGAGCCTGGAGCAACCGCCGATCGCCAAACCGTTCGACACGGCGCTGGACAAGCCAGTGGATGCTTCGCCTCGGTTCACCGAAGACGACGCTCTGCTGGCGGACGACGAACCGGAATTCGACTTCCTGTCCGGCACCGACGAAGCCGCGACCAAGCTGGACCTCGCCCGGGCCTACATCGAAATGGGCGACGCCGACGGCGCGCGCGACATCCTCGATGAGGTTGTGGCCGAAGGCGACGACGGCCAGAAGACCGAAGCGCGGGACATGCTGTCGCGTCTCGTCTGACCGTATTCATCGCTGCAATAAACGACCGCTTCGGCGGTCGTTTGCGTTTCCGGGTCGGGCATTTCGGCTTGTCCTTCGCCTCCGGGTTAACCGTTGGCCGCTGCCGATGGCGTCTTTCTTTTCGATCCGTATAATGGCCGCCCTTGCGCACATCGACAGGCTTTAAGCTCTTGGCAACTACAGACACCGAGGCAGAAACAGCGGCAGCCGAACTGGCCGCCGAAGGTTTTTCCAGAATCGCTCTGGGCGTGGAATACAAAGGCTCGCGCTACAGCGGCTGGCAGCGCCAGTTGACCGGCGTGCTGACCGTCCAGGAAACGCTGGAAAATGCCCTGTCCAAAGTGGCCGATTCGCCTGTGTCACTGATGTGTGCCGGGCGCACCGATGCGGGTGTGCATGCGTGCGGTCAGGTGGTGCACTTCGACACCCGGGCCGAGCGCAGCATGAAAGCCTGGACCATGGGCGCCAATATCAATCTTCCCCATGACATCAGCGTGACCTGGGCCAAGGTCATGCCGGCGCATTTTCACGCACGTTTCAAAGCCATCGCCCGTCGCTATCGTTATGTGATCTACAACGATCAGATTCGCCCGGCGCACCTGGGCCAGGAAATCACCTGGAACCACCGCCCGCTGGATGCCGAACGCATGGCGCTGGCCGCCGAGTATCTGGTCGGTACCCACGATTTCAGTGCGTTCCGTGCCGGGCAATGCCAGGCCAAGTCGCCGATCAAGCAGCTTCACCATCTGCGGGTCACCCGCCACGGCAAGATGATCGTCATCGATGTCCGCGCCAATGCCTTCCTGCATCACATGGTGCGCAACATTGCCGGCGTGCTGATGACCATCGGGGCAGGGGAGCGGCCGATCGAGTGGGCGAAGGAAGTGCTCGAAAGCCGAGTGCGAAGAACCGGCGGGGTGACGGCTCATCCTTTCGGCCTCTACCTGGTTCAGGTGGAATACCGCGACGAGTTCCCATTACCGGATCGCTACATCGGCCCGCATTTTCTCACTGGCTTCTCGGAACTGGACGGCTGACGCAGGTGACTGCATTTGCTACCATCCGGGACTTTCGCAAGGCTTGAGGTCTCCACTACATGTCAGCCGTTCGCAGCAAGATCTGCGGGATTACCTGCATAGAAGATGCGTTGGCCGCCGTTGACGCAGGTGCCGATGCCATCGGGCTGGTGTTTTATCCCCCAAGCCCGCGCTTCGTGACGGTGGAGCAGGCCCAGGCAATCGTTGCCGCGCTGCCGCCCTTCGTCAGCACCGTCGGCCTGTTCGTCAATGCCGAGCGAGCTGACTTGAAAGCCCTGCTCGACGTCGTTCCCCTCGACCTCATTCAGTTTCACGGCGATGAGACCCCAGAGCAGTGCGAGGGATACAACCGTCCGTACATCAAGGCCCTGCGTGTTCAGGCTGGCGACGACATCGCGGCCAGCTGCGATGCCTATGCCAATGCCTGCGGCATCCTGCTCGACACCTATGTCGCGGGCATTCCGGGCGGGACGGGTGAAACCTTCGATTGGGCGCTGATTCCAAAACATTTGAGCAAACCGGTGATTCTCGCCGGTGGCCTGACCTCGGCCAACGTTTCCCAAGCTATCGCGCAAGTGCATCCTTATGCGGTTGACGTGAGCGGCGGGGTGGAGAAGTCCAAAGGCCTGAAGGATCACGACAAGATCCGTGCATTCATGAGTGCTGTACACGGGGCATAGGGCATTTGCCCGGCAACATTGGCCGGGATGTGACGGCGGACCAACGGTCGCCGTCCACTAGCCTGCCATCCGCTGATGCGCGTGGCCGAATTGATTGAGCGAAGACGTCTTGCGTCTCGTGATGGAAGTTGAGAGTGGTGTTGCTGAGTGTTGTTTTGGCAGGTCAGGCGCTCGCGCCGATCGCTGTACGACATTTCGCGGCACCGTACATGACATTGGTTTAAGGGCATGCGCATGGCACCGATTGCCATCGCGTTCGAGCCATCGGTACTGGAGAAAGAAAGCATGAGCAACTGGTTGGTAGACAAACTGATCCCTTCGATCATGCGTTCCGAGGTCAAGAAGAGCTCGGTGCCCGAAGGTCTGTGGCACAAGTGCCCGTCCTGCGAAGCGGTGCTGTATCGCCCGGAGCTGGAAAAGACCTTGGACGTCTGCCCGAAGTGCAACCACCACATGCGCATCGGCGCCCGTGCCCGTCTGAATATCTTCCTGGACGCCGAAGGCCGCCAGGAGATCGGCGTTGATCTGGAGCCGGTGGACCGTCTGAAATTCCGCGACGGCAAGAAGTACAAGGATCGCCTGGTCGCCGCGCAGAAGCAGACCGGTGAAAAGGACGCGCTGATTTCCATGAGCGGCACCCTGCTGGGCATGCCGGTGGTGTGCAGCGCATTCGAGTTCTCCTTCATGGGCGGCTCGATGGGTGCGGTCGTGGGTGAGCGCTTCGTGCAAGCCGCCAACTATGCGCTGGAAAACCGCTGCCCGATGATCTGCTTTGCGGCCTCCGGCGGTGCGCGCATGCAGGAAGCCCTGATCTCTCTGATGCAGATGGCCAAGACCTCGGCTGTCCTGGCGCGTCTTCGTGAAGAAGGCCTGCCGTTTATTTCCGTGCTGACCGACCCGGTCTACGGCGGTGTTTCCGCCAGTCTCGCGATGCTGGGCGACATCATTGTCGCCGAGCCCAAGGCCCTGATCGGTTTCGCCGGCCCTCGCGTGATCGAGCAGACCGTGCGCGAGAAGCTGCCGGAAGGCTTCCAGCGCAGCGAGTTCCTGCTCGACCACGGCGCCATCGACATGATCATCCACCGTCAGGAGCTGCGTCAGCGTCTGGGTAATGTGCTGGCGCAGATGATGGGGCTGCCGACGCCGAAATTCGTGGCGCCGAAACTTGATCCGATCGTTGTACCGCCCGCTCCGGCGAACATATGACCGCACGCTCTTTGAGCGACTGGCTCAGTTACCTGGAACACCTGCACCCGTCGGCCATCGACATGGGGCTGGAACGTTCGCAGCAGGTGGCTACGCAGATGGGCCTGACCCGGCCGGCGCCGAAAGTGATCACCGTCACCGGTACCAACGGCAAGGGCTCGACCTGCGCATTCGTTGCTTCTTTGCTGCAAGCCCAAGGCCTGAAAGTCGGCGTTTACAGCTCGCCGCACTTGCTGCGCTACAACGAGCGTGTGCAGGTGCAGGGCGTTGAGGCGACTGACGCCGAGCTGTGCGCGGCGTTCGACGTGGTTGAGCGTGGCCGTGGTGACGTCTCCCTGACTTACTTCGAAATGGGCACGCTGGCAGCCTTCTGGCTGTTCGAGCAGGCCGGGCTGGACGCCGTCGTGCTGGAAGTCGGTCTCGGCGGGCGGCTCGATACGGTCAACCTGATCGACGCCGACATGGCGCTGGTCACCAGCATTGGTGTCGATCACGCGGAATTTCTAGGCAATACCCGCGAAACCGTGGCCTTCGAGAAAGCCGGGATATTCCGTGAAGGAAAGCCCGCGCTGTGCGGCGATCTCGATCCACCGCAGCCATTGCTCGACAGGGCGCGGTCACTGAGTTGCCCGCTGTCGCTGCGCGGTCGCGATTTCGAGCTGCAGATCAACGCGACGGGTTGGGATTGGTCGGGCACCGACGCAAACGGCCGGAAAGTCGAACTGCATTCGCTGCCTTTACTCGACCTGCCCATGCAGAACGCGGCCCTGGCGTTGCAGGCTTACCTGCTGCTGGATTTGCCGTGGCACGAGGCGAGCCTACGGGATGCGCTCGTCAACACGCGCGTCACCGGTCGCCTTGATCGCCGCCGCATCGACTGGCAGGGCAAATCGCTGAGCCTTCTGCTGGATGTCGGCCATAACCCCCATGCGGCAACGTTTCTCGCCCAGCGCCTGAATCAGCGACCGGTAGCGGGCAAGCGGCTGGCGGTGTTCGGTCTGCTCAGTGACAAGGACCTGCCAGGTGTTCTGGCGGAGTTGAGCGAAACGTTCAGCAGTTGGGCCGTGGCGCCGCTGCCAACGCCGCGCAGTCGTCCGGTGCAAGAGATCGAACAGGCGTTGCAGAACCTTGGCGCTCGCGTGACGTCTCACCCGAGTATCGCACTGGCGCTTGAAGCCCAGTGCGCCCACGCGACAGCCGACGACGAGATTGTTCTGTTCGGGTCTTTTTACTGCGTAGCCGAGGCCCTGGAATGGCTTGCTGGCGCGTCACGGAGGAAGTGACACATGGCTTTGCTGGATAAAGCGTACAAACAGCGCATGGTGGGAGCGTTGGTGCTGATTGCCATCGCGGTGATTTTTCTGCCGATGCTGTTTTCGCGTCAAGACGAAGCCCGCCGTGTGCAGGTCGATGCGCCAGCCGCTCCGCAAGCGCCGGCCACCTCGCCGATCAAGGTCGAGCCGGTCAGCGTGCCCGAACAACAGCCACTGCCGCAGGAGCCCGTGCCGACCGATGACGAACTGACCCAGCCTGCTCAGTCCACCCATACTGCTCAGCCCGTTCAACAGCGCACCAGTCAGCAGCCGCCGGCAATGCCCATTGCCCCTGCGCCTTCCAAGCCTGTGGCTGCTGCGCCGAAAGCCGTTCAGACCGCGCCCGCGAAACCTGTTCCGGCGCCGACACCTGCTCCCGCTCAAGCGCCAGCGCCTGTCGCTTCGGCGGCTGACACCAGCCGGGTCGATGCAAATGGTCTGTCGGTCACGTGGTCGGTGCAGCTGGCAAGCCTGTCCAACCGTGCCAACGCCGACAATCTGCAGAAGACGCTGCGCACTCAAGGCTACAACGCTTACATCCGTACCTCCGATGGTGTGAACCGTGTCTTCGTTGGCCCGGTGATCGAGCGCGCCGAGGCGGATCGTCTGCGTGACACGCTGGAAAAGCAGCAGAAAATCAAAGGCATCGTCGTGCGTTTCCAGCCGGAGCGTAGGTAAGTCGACTGACGCCTTCCCGGCTAAAGCGGTCCCACTGAGTGCACGCGTCGCCTATGTAGGACCGGCTTTAGCCGGGAAGGGGCCGGATCAGCCACCCTCGCTTTTGCAGCGTGACAACTGACGCTTTCCCGGCTGAAGCCGGTCCCACTGAGTGCACGCGTTGCCTTTGTGGGACCGGCTTCAGCCGGGAAGAGGCCGGATCTGACGCCCTCGATTTAGGGTTCAACCCGCCCCGACCTCGGACAAAGTCCAATAGTTCGCCTTAATTGGCCTTCATCCGCAATCGCTGCTTACCGGCAGGCGAGTGCTCTGCTAAAATCCGCCGCCTTATCAGTCTGTAGGCTGCGACGTGTCATTTACTCCGGTTGACTGGGCGATCATTGCAATTGTCGCCATCTCCGCTTTGATCAGTCTCAAGCGCGGCTTCGTCAAAGAAGCACTGTCCTTGTTGACGTGGATCATCGCAGGTGCCGTCGCCTGGATGTTTGGCGGATCGCTGGCCCAGTATCTGGTCAACTACATCGAAGCACCTTCGGCGCGCGTGATTGCGGGCTGCACCATTCTTTTCGTCGCCACACTGCTGGTCGGCGCCATGGTCAACTTTCTGATTGGAGAACTGATTCGCGTCACCGGGCTGTCCGGGACCGATCGTTTTCTGGGCATGGTCTTCGGCGCGGCGCGCGGAGCCTTGCTGGTTGTCGTCGCGGTCGGGCTGTTGAGCCTGGGCCCGGTGCAACAGGATCAATGGTGGCAGCAGTCGAGGCTGCTCCCGCAATTTGTCATGGTCGCTGACTGGTCGAAAAACCTGATTCTCGGGATGTCCAGCAAGTGGCTCGCCAGCGGAGTCAGCGTACCTGTTGACATCCCGTTCAAGGATCACCTCCTGCCGCCTACAACGCCGCCGGAAGTGTTCGGTAAATCCAGTTCCACTAAGTAGGGGTTGTGTCGCATGTGTGGCATCGTCGGTATCGTCGGCAAGTCGAACGTCAATCAGGCGCTTTATGACGCGCTCACCGTCCTCCAGCACCGCGGCCAGGACGCTGCCGGTATCGTGACCAGCCATGACGGCCGGTTGTTTCTGCGCAAGGACAACGGTCTGGTTCGGGACGTGTTTCACCAACGCCATATGCAGCGTCTGGTCGGGCACATGGGCATTGGTCACGTCCGTTATCCAACGGCAGGCAGCTCAACGTCAGCCGAAGCCCAGCCGTTCTACGTCAACTCGCCTTACGGCATCACCCTGGCGCACAACGGCAACCTGACCAACGTCGAGCAGTTGGCCAAGGAGATTTACGAATCCGACCTGCGCCACGTCAACACCAACTCCGACTCTGAAGTCCTGCTCAACGTGTTCGCCCACGAGCTGGCCGTGCGTGGCAAGTTGCAGCCGACCGAAGAAGACATCTTCGCCGCCGTCACCGACGTGCATAAGCGTTGCCGTGGCGGTTACGCGGTCGTGGCGATGATCACCGGTTACGGCATCGTCGGCTTCCGCGACCCAGACGCCATCCGCCCGATCGTCTTTGGTCAGCGTCACACCGACGAAGGCGTGGAGTACATGATCGCGTCCGAGAGCGTTTCGCTGGACGTGCTCGGTTTTACCCTGATTCGTGACCTGGCCCCGGGCGAGGCGGTTTACATCACCGAAGACGGCAAGCTGCACACCCGTCAGTGCGCCACCAACCCGAAATACGCCCCGTGCATCTTCGAACACGTCTATCTGGCGCGCCCGGACTCGATCATCGACGGCATCTCGGTCTACAAGGCGCGTCTGCGCATGGGCGAGAAGCTGGCGGACAAGATCCTGCGCGAGCGTCCTGATCACGACATCGACGTGGTGATCCCGATTCCGGACACCAGCCGTACGGCGGCGCTGGAGCTGGCGAACCACTTGGGCGTGAAATTCCGCGAAGGCTTCGTCAAGAACCGCTACATCGGCCGCACCTTCATCATGCCGGGTCAGGCCGCGCGGAAAAAATCCGTGCGCCAGAAGCTCAATGCGATCGAGCTGGAATTCCGTGGCAAGAACGTGATGCTGGTGGACGACTCCATCGTGCGCGGCACCACGTGCAAGCAGATCATCCAGATGGCCCGCGAAGCCGGCGCCAAGAACGTGTATTTCTGTTCCGCGGCCCCGGCCGTGCGCTTCCCCAACGTCTACGGCATCGACATGCCGAGTGCCCACGAGCTGATCGCTCACAACCGTTCCACCCAGGACGTGGCCGACCTCATCGGTGCCGACTGGCTGGTCTATCAGGACTTGAATGACCTGATCGAGGCGGTGAGTGGCAGCAAAAAGATCAAGATCGACAATTTCGACTGTTCGGTCTTCGACGGTAAGTACGTGACCGGTGACATCGACGAGCACTACCTGAACAAGATCGAGCAGGCGCGCAATGACGCCTCCAAGGTCAAGACTCAGGCGGTGAGCGCGATCATCGATCTGTACAACAACTAATCCAGACAAGGAGCAGGCGGCATGACTCAGGAATGGGATGCCGGTCGACTGGACAGCGATCTCGAGGGCGTCGGTTTCGACACCCTCGCGGTTCGTGCCGGTCAGCACCGCACGCCGGAACGCGAACACAGCGATCCACTGTTTTTCACGTCCAGCTACGTGTTCCGCACGGCAGCCGAGGCGGCCGCGACCTTCGCCGGAGAGATCCCCGGCAACGTCTATTCGCGCTACACCAACCCGACCGTGGCTTCGTTCGAAGAGCGCATGGCCGCGCTGGAAGGCGGCGAGCAGGCGGTGGCGACGTCCACCGGTATGTCCGCCATTCTCGCGACGGTGATGAGCTTCTGCAGCGCCGGCGACCATGTGCTGGTGTCGAAAAGCGTATTCGGCTCCACCATCAGCCTGTTTGAAAAGTATTTCAAACGCTTCGGGGTCGAAGTCGATTACGTCCCCCTCGCCGAATTGTCCGGCTGGGACGCGGCGATCAAACCGAATACCAAGATGCTTTTTGTCGAATCGCCTTCCAACCCGTTGGCGGAGCTGGTCGACATCAGCGGGCTGGCGGAAATCGCCCACGCCAAGGGCACGCTGCTGGTGGTCGACAACTGCTTCTGCACACCGGCCCTGCAGCAGCCGCTGCGCATGGGGGCGGACGTGGTCGTCCACTCGGCGACCAAGTTCATCGACGGGCAGGGCCGCGCCATGGGCGGCGTGGTGGTCGGTCGCAGCGAGTTGATGAAAGAAGTCGTCGGTTTCCTGCGCACTGCCGGCCCGAGCCTGAGCCCGTTCAATGCCTGGCTGTTCCTCAAGGGGCTCGAAACCCTGAACATCCGCATGCGTGCCCATTGCCAGAGCGCCCTTGAACTGGCGCAGTGGCTCGAACAGCAGGAGGGCATCGAGAGGGTGCATTACTCCGGTCTCGAGAGTCACCCACAGCATGCGCTGGCCAAACGTCAGCAGAAGGCGTTCGGCGCGGTGGTGAGCTTTGAGGTGAAGGGTGGCAAGGACGGCGCATGGCGTTTCATCGATGCCACGCGGCTGATCTCGATCACCGCGAACCTGGGCGACACCAAGACCACCATCACCCATCCGAGCACCACGTCCCACGGTCGGCTGTCGCCGCAGGAGCGTGAGGCGGCCGGCATTCGTGACAGCCTGATCCGCGTTGCGGTAGGGCTGGAAGACGTCGCTGACCTGCAGGCGGATCTCGCGCGGGGTCTGGCTGCGTTGTAAGCAGGTGTCTGAACACGAAAGCGAGCCTCGGGGCTCGCTTTTTTATTGCTGATGTGCAGCTTCATGCTTCCTGCAAAAAATGGCTCTTTTAAAAAAACTTCAAGCGGGCTATTGACTTAGGTTCGTCACCTGCGTAAATTTCGCGGCCTCAGCGAAGCAAGGGTGATTAGCTCAGCCGGGAGAGCATCTGCCTTACAAGCAGAGGGTCGGCGGTTCGATCCCGTCATCACCCACCATCGTTGAGTGTTTCAAAGCTGCATTGAAAGCTGTACGTGTTGAATGTTACTGAGATTCAGCAGGACGAAAGTCCACGCAATGCGCAGCGGTAGTTCAGTCGGTTAGAATACCGGCCTGTCACGCCGGGGGTCGCGGGTTCGAGTCCCGTCCGCTGCGCCATATTTTACGAATCGGGTTTCCCGGTTTGAGATTGAAAGCCAAGGTTTTCGGTCAGTGTTTTACGAAGCAGGCCCAAGGGTCGGTTTCAACAGCGTTAAGCAGATGAAAGTCTGTGCGACAAGCAGCGGTAGTTCAGTCGGTTAGAATACCGGCCTGTCACGCCGGGGGTCGCGGGTTCGAGTCCCGTCCGCTGCGCCATACATCGCTTCGAGGCCCTTGAACTCCTTGAAGCAACAGAGAAAGCGATCCCAGGATCGCTTTTTTTGTGCCCGCGATTTGGTGAAAACGTCGCCTGTCGCGCTGGATGCTGCAGAGCTCGGCGATAAATGCCATGATCGCCGGCTGTTAACGCGGCGCTGAGCGGTGCCTGATTTCGAATTTGGAGAGCTGGACCATGGGCATGAACCAAACCATCACTGTCATCCCGCCGGGCGTACCGCTGACGGGCCATGTGTCGCCGCCCGGCTCGAAGTCCATCACCAACCGCGCGCTGCTCCTGGCTGCCCTCGCCAAGGGCACCAGCCACTTGCGCGGCGCGCTGAAAAGCGACGACACCCGGCACATGTCCAATGCTCTGCGGCGGATGGGCGTGACCATCGACGAGCCAGACGACACCAGTTTCGTTGTCACCAGCACCGGACATCTAGAGGCGCCGCAAGACGCGCTGTTCCTCGGCAATGCCGGGACGGCGGTGCGGTTTCTGACAGCGGCGGTCTGCACGGTGAATGGCAGCGTCACGCTGGACGGCGATCACTACATGCAGAAGCGCCCGATCGGTCCGTTGCTGGAGGCATTGCGCAAAGGCGGCCTGAACGCGAAAAGCGCCACCGGATGCCCTCCGGTCGTGGTGCACGGTACGGGTTCGATCACGGCCACACGCTTCGAAATCGACGGCGGCCTGTCGAGTCAGTACGTCTCCGCCCTGTTGATGGTGGCGGCCTGTGGCGATGCGCCGATTGAAGTGGCGCTGACCGGCAAGGAAATCGGTGCACGCGGCTACATCGACCTGACCATCGCCTGCATGCGTGCGTTCGGCGCCGAGGTCGAGGTGCTGGATGATGCGTTGTGGCGCGTTGCGCCGACGGGTTACACCGCCTGCGATTACCAGATTGAGCCCGATGCGTCGGCCGCGACTTATTTGTGGGCTGCCGAGGCATTGACGGGCGGCAAGATCGACCTCGGCGTGGCGGGGGAGGCGTTCACTCAGCCAGACGCCAAGGCGATGGAAGTGATCGCGCAGTTTCCGAAGATGCCTGCAGTCATCAATGGCTCACAGATGCAGGACGCGATTCCCACGCTGGCGGTGCTGGCAGCCTTCAACGAGACGCCCGTGCGCTTCGTCGAGTTGGCTAACTTGCGGGTCAAGGAATGCGATCGCGTTCAGGCGCTGCACGATGGCCTGAATCAGGTCCGGCCCGGGCTGGCCTCGGTAGAAGGGGACGATTTACTCGTCGCGTCTGATCCGAGTCTGGCGGGCACCAGCAGCAACGCCTTGATCAATACTCACTCCGACCACCGCATTGCCATGTGTTTCGCGCTGGCCGGTTTGAAGGTGACAGGCGTGCGGATTCAGGATCCGGAGTGTGTCGGCAAGACCTACCCCGGCTACTGGCGGGCGCTGGAATTCCTCGGCGTAAAACTGGTGCACGGCGAGGTCTGAGGCGCAGGGCATGCCGGGCCTGGAGCCATCGATTGATCGACTCCAGGCCCGGCGTGCCAACTTTTCCGAGCCTGTTGCGGTCTGATCAGCGCACCCTGCGCTTCCCTGACAGGCCCACGGGTGCAGGCCCCGTGCACAGTTACCCTTTCGATGTATCCACACGGTTGCAAACTCTGCGTTGATCCCATGGCAGGCTTGTTGCAGACTTACCGGCGTTTTCTCCGGTCCACTTTCAGTCGACCAATTGCCCCAGGATGTTTGATGCCTAAATTACTGAGCTTTCGTACCGCATGCTGGGTCATCACCCTGCTGGCTGCCGCAGGCTGCTCGTCGAAAAAACCGACGGTCTATGAGCATGAGAATTTCGACGATGCCGGCACGTTTTCCCGCAACTACCCGGTCTCGGATGCCGCCACCTGCGAAGCGGCCCGCCGGGCACTGCTGAGCCAGGGCTACATCATCACCAGCAGCGATCCCAAAGTGATCAGCGGCCATAAAAGCTTCCAGCAGACCGGCGAAACCCACATGGAGATCAGCTTCAACGTGGTGTGTGCCCCGGACGGCAGTGCCGACAACCGGACCACGATGTTCGCCAACGCGCTGCAGGATCGCTATGCGCTGAAGAAGGTCAATAACTCCGCGAGCCTGGGGGTAGGCGTGCTGGGTTCGGTGTCGATGCCGATTGGCTCAACCGACGATTCGATGGTCAAGGTCGCCAGTGAAACCGTGGCATCGTCCAAGTTCTACGATCGTTTCTTCGGGCTGGTGGAAAACTTCCTGCCGCCTGAAGTGAAGAAGGCCGCGCACATTGAAGAGAAGCCAAAGACCGACCTGGGCATGCCTGAACCGGTGCCGGGCAAACCGGCGGCGTTGACCGAGCAGAAGCCGGCGGCTGCACCTGCTGCTGCCGCGCCAGCTGCTACGACGCCCGTTGTGCCAGCGCCATTGGCAACGCCTGCGACTCAGCCTGCGCCCGCTGCCGAGCAAAGCAGCGAACCAATGGCTGCGCCTGCCGAACCGGAGCCGTTGAAGGCCGAAACAGCGACGCCTGCGGAGCCCGCGCCTGCCACAACGCCTGCGCCGGCAACGACCATCGAGCCGAGCGCTGCGCCAGCGGTTGAGTCAACGCCGGCGCAGTGAGCTGTTTGGTAGGTTAACAATTGCTTACGGGCAGGAGAGCCTGAGACCGCGGCGTCGCTCAGCGACGCAGCACCTGTGGGAGTGACCGGGGTGGAGCTCCACCTTGCTCACGAAGAGGTCGTTTCAGCCGCTGGAGATTTAGTGGCTGGTCTGGCCTATTCGCGAGCAAGCTCGCTCCCACAATAGGTCCGCGTACGGCGGATGGATCAGCGCTGCCAGCTGTGTTCAGCTCACCCCAAAAACAGCTTGTACGCAGGGTTCTTGGTCTCGTCCCAATACGGGTAACCAATCTCCGCCAGCGCCTGCGGCACCAGATGCCGCTCGTCCTCCGGCACCACCAACCCCGCCACCACCCGACCATCCGCCGCACCGTGGTTGCGGTAATGAAACATCGAAATATTCCATTTCCCGCCGAGCTTGTTCAGGAAG
Source organism: Pseudomonas sp. W2-17 (assembly GCF_041060445.1). Classification (NCBI taxonomy): domain Bacteria; kingdom Pseudomonadati; phylum Pseudomonadota; class Gammaproteobacteria; order Pseudomonadales; family Pseudomonadaceae; genus Pseudomonas; species Pseudomonas sp. W2-17. The sequence goes on from NZ_JAUFNS010000015.1 coordinate 75,670, forward strand.
TTGAACAGTGCACCCGGCCGCTCCGGGAACTCAAACCTCAGCACCACCTCATCGCTGACTCGCTCCGAATGCCCGCCGACCATGTGCCGCAGGTGCAGCTTGGCCAGTTCGTTGTCGGTCAGGTCCAGCACCGGGAAACCCTGTTCCGTCAGGCTCGCGATCAAAGCCTTGCGCGGGTCGGTGTCGGGGTGAGTCTGCACGCCGACGAAAATGTGCGCTTCGCGGTCGGTGTGGTAGCGGTAGTTGAATTCGGTGATCTGCCGTTTGCCGATGGCCTCGCAGAACGCTTTGAAACTGCCCGGCTGTTCCGGGATGGTCACGGCGATGATCGCCTCCCGGCCTTCGCCCAGCTCAGCCCGCTCGGCCACATGGCGCAGGCGGTCGAAGTTGACGTTGGCGCCGGAATCGATGGCGACGAAGGTCTGCCCGGTGACTTCGTATTGTTCGGTGTACTTCTTGATCCCGGCCACGCCCAGGGCGCCAGCAGGCTCGGTGATAGAGCGGGTGTCGTCGTAGATGTCCTTGATCGCCGCGCAGATTTCATCGGTACTGACGGTGATGACTTCGTCGACGTAGTCCTTGCAGATCTCGAAGGTGTACTGACCGATCTGCGCCACCGCCACGCCATCGGCGAACAGCCCGACCTGCTGAAGTACCACGCGCTCGCCGTAGGCCATGGCCTGTTGCAGGCAGTTGGAATCGTCCGGCTCGACGCCGATCACTTTGATTTCGGGGCGCAGGTATTTCACGTACGCGGCGATGCCGGCAATCAACCCGCCGCCGCCCACGGGGACGAAGATCGCGTCCAATGGGCCCTGATGCTGACGCAGAATTTCCATCGCTACCGTGCCTTGCCCGGCAATGGTGTCAGGGTCGTCGTACGGGTGGACGTAGACGTAGCCGTGTTCCTCGACCAGCTTCAGCGAATACGCCAGCGCTTCGGGAAACGAGTCGCCATGAAGTACGACTTTTCCGCCCCGGGAGCGCACGCCTTCGACCTTGATCTCCGGGGTGGTCTTCGGCATCACGATGGTCGCCGCCACGTTCAGCGTCTTCGCCGCCAGCGCCAGGCCCTGCGCATGATTGCCCGCCGACGCCGTCACCACGCCCCGCGCCAGTTCCTCCGGACTCAACTGCGCCAGCTTGTTGTACGCGCCGCGAATCTTGAAGGAGTACACCGGCTGCAAGTCTTCGCGCTTGAGCAGCACGTTATTGCCCAGGCGTTGAGACAGCTGGCGGGCGGCATGCAGCGGGGTTTCCACGGCAACGTCATACACGCGGGAGGTCAGGATCTTTTTGACGTAGTGATTGAGCAAGTCGCCCTGAGCGAGCGGGTGGGCTGGCATCTGATTCATCGTGTGGGCCTCGTGGGAAGGCTTGCGATGATCCGGTTGGCGGCGAATAAAGCGAGGGAAGGGCGAATGATCATGTCTGGCTCCTGATGTGGTTTTTGGCCCGGGAGACAGAGAGAAAAAACCCGCCTCTAGGGCGGGTTGGGTGCAAACGTCGGCTAACCCGCCATGACTGGAATGGCGGTAATAATTATCTGGCCGAAGAAATGCTGAGGTGCGTTCATGGCGTCGAGACTATTGCGAACACGGCGCAATCGTCAAGTGGGCTAACCCCGTCATCGCTAAAAAACTGGCGGGCCAAAAAAATCGGCGGGCGAGCCCGAAGAAGGCTTGGAAAACACTTGGGCCCTTGCCGTTTATCCGGGGGCGTCTAGTGTTCAACGGGCCTTCATTTTTTGTTCATGAGGGCACTTTAGGGTTGGGCGCGTAGTCAGTGAATCTGCTGCTGAATGACTCAGCGACACAAACAACACCATCGATCACAAGAACCCGCCACGAGGGCGCAAAAATGGACGAGTATCAGGAAGAACTGCTGGAATACCAGGCGTACGAGATGGACCCGCTGGAACCTGCCGAAGACGCCACCGAGTTGTAAGAAAACCCACGCCTGCCAGTCAGAGCGGCTGGCGCTGGCTACGACGAAACGCACCGGGCGTCTGTTCGGTCCAGCGTTTGAAGGCCCGCTGAAAGGCTTCGGCCGACGCAAATCCCAACAAGTAAGCGATTTCGCCAAAGGCCAGTTCGGTGTCCCGGATGTAGGTCATGGCGAGGTCGCGCCGGGTGTCATTGAGGATCGCGCGAAACTGCGTGCCTTCGTCCGCCAGCTTGCGGCGCAGTGTCCAGGTCGGCAGCTTCAGTCGTGCGGCCACTTCCTCCAGATCCGGCTCCCGCCCCCCATTCAATAACGGCCCCAGCAACTGGGTAATGCGCTCGCGCAGGCTGCGGGTGCGGGTGAGCTGTTCCAGTTCCCGTTCACACACCTGCAGCAGATGCCGCCAGGTACTGGGCACGTGGTCGGGGTTGCGCAGGCCAAGCTGATGCTGGTTGAGACGCAGTTGATTGACGCCCGCTGCGAAGCTCACGGGCTGCTCGCAGAGCGTGGCGTATTCCGCGGCGTAGGCGGGGGCGTCGAATTCGATCTCCAGACGTTCGGCGACAAGCTTCGTCCCGCTCAGGATCGACAGTTGATGCAGCCAGCCGCTGAGAATCGAATCCACCACGAAGCGGTTGTAGTCGTTGTAGGGGCTGATGGAATAGAAACGCAGCCAGGCACCGGCGCTGTCCTCATGCAGGCTCGACTGGCCGCGATAATTCGAGCCGTACAGCGCTTCGAAACGAATCAGCGTCCGCGCCGCTTCCCGCACCGTTGGCGCCTGGGCAGCGGTGATGCCGGCCAACCCGGCGTGGCTCAAGCGACTGGATTGACCCATCCGCAGTCCCAAGGCAGCCACGCCGGTGAGTTCGATGGCCCCATGGCCCAGGCGCATGTAGCGCGGGATCGACAGCCGGGCGCCGGCCTCACCCAGTCGCGCAGCGTCCAGGCCGTATTGCGCCAGCAAGGGTTGCGGGTCTTTGCCCTCGCCGCGAACGGCATCAGCGAGGCTGTGGACGAAACCCACGGACAGATCGCCCAGACGCACGCGAGGGGAGGTCATCGGTCACAGCCACAGATTGATCAGGCGCGCACCATGCCCGGGGCGGACGCCTTTCGGGGCGGCGCTGATGGATTGCTCGGCGATGCTCTGTCCGTCGCGGCTGGCGAAACTGTGGCCGGCGCTACCCTGGTCCCAGAACTGGCCGCGCATGAACACGCTGACGCCGGCCTTCGCCGTGCTGGCCGGTGTCAGGGCCAATCGACGCCATGCTTCGCCCTGGGTGATCGGCTTGGCGCCCAGGTTCAGATGGGCCGCCAGCGCTTCGTGCTTGTCGCTGCGCCAGGGTTGCGACCAGCCGTCCGTGCCGGCGACGTAGGCCGGGACCGCAATCAGCTCGGCGCCGCTGGCATTGAGGCGCGCGTAGTTGTCGGGGTACCAGCTGTCACTGCCGATCAGCGTCGCCAGTCGCCCGGCGGGGGTGTCGATTACGTTGAGCGGCGCGTCCTTGCCGGGACGGATGTAACCCCGCTGATTCCAGCCCGGAAACAACTGACGCTGGGGTTGCCCCAAGGGCAGGCCGTCGGGGCCGAACACTAGGCTGCTGTTGTAGAGCGCTCCACGGCCGATGCGCAGTTCACCGTTTTCCACCTGCGGGCTCGGCAGCACGATCGAGCCCGCCACCAGGGTCACGCCAAATTCCTTCGCCAGCCCGCCGAACAGATTTTGATAGTCCTGCGCCATGCTGTGCGCCTTCATGCGCAACCGTGCGTCCTCGAAGCGGCTGCTGCCCCGGGCATGAAACACGGCGTCGATGAACAGCAGCGGGTTGCTGAACGCCAGCCAGTTCATGGCTTCTTCAAGGGTATTGGCCTGATAGAACTGGGCTTTTTCGTCCACCGCCAACAACCAGGTGCCGATGTGCTCGGGCAGCACCACGATGGTTTTATCGTTGAGCAGCCCATGGTCGCGAGCCTGCACCAGATAGGACGCCAGCTTGCGGTGCAGGCGTTTGACGCTCGAATAATCGGAAGGGAACAGCTCGGGCTGAATGCCCAGCAGGTTGCCGCGTTCGCCGGGTTGCCCGTCGTTGATCACCAGCTGGATGCGCAGGTCAGTCAGGTAGTGCCCGACATGACGCTTGCCCGTCCACAGCCCGTAGCTGACGAGAAGCATCACCAGCACTGCTGCGGTAAGTGAGCCGAGAACTTTGCGCATGAAAAAAGGAGAACTGCCTCTGAAGAAAAGCGCACTGGGCGCCATGACGTTGCCGGAAGGCTACGGCAAAACGGCGATTTGGAGAAGGTTTGCCAACGGCCAGAGCGGCCATCCCGCGAATGCGTTGAGGTGAGGCGGCGTCGGCGGCCGCCTGCGCTGTAGGGATCAACCGTGATGCCGGCGATTTGCAGGCATCACCGGGACGGCGTTTTACAGGCGGAAGCGGCTGACCAGCGTGTTGAACGACACCGCCAGGCGGGAAAGGTCCTGAGTTGACGCGTTGGTCTGGTGCGCACCGGCCGCCGTCTGGGTCGACAGGTCCTGGATGTTCACCAGATTGCGGTCCACCTCGCGCGCCACATTCGCCTGCTCTTCGGAGGCCGTGGCAATGACCATATTACGGTCGTTGATCTGGGCGATGCCGTCGGCGATCTGCTCCAGTGCGCGGCCCGTTGCCTGGGCCAGCGCCTGGGTGTCGGTCACCAGCGCCTGGCTTTTGCCCATCGCCCCGACCGCCTGGTCAGCACTGGCCTGGACGCTGTTGATCATGCCTTCGATTTCACCGGTCGAGGCCTGGGTGCGCGCGGCCAAGGCCCGGACTTCGTCGGCGACCACGGCAAAGCCCCGGCCCTGTTCGCCGGCACGGGCGGCTTCGATGGCGGCGTTCAAGGCCAGCAGGTTGGTCTGCTCGGCGATGCCGCGAATCACGTCCAGCACCTTGCCGATGTCCCGGACCTGCACGGCGAGGTCGCGGACCATGTTGGTCGAGGTGGCGATTTCGGTGGTCGCGCTGTTGATGGCTTCGACCGCGCCACGGGCCTGGTCGCGGCCCTCGCTGGCCTGTTTGCTGGTGGTCCTCGACGCGTCGGACGTGGACACGGCGTTGCGCGCCACTTCTTCCACAGCGGAAGTCATTTCCGTGACAGCGGTCGCGGCCTGCTGGATCTCGTCGTTCTGACGGACCAACCCTCGGCTGCCGTTATCGCTGACGGCGGTCAGCTCTTCTGCGGCAGAGGCCAGTTGATTGGACGCATCGGCAATCTGCTGAATGGTGCTTTTCAGGCTGCCCTGCATCTCGCCCAGCGCCGTCAACAATTGCCCGGCTTCGTCGCGGCCGGTGCTCACAATCTTTTGAGTCAGATCACCGCCGGCAATGCTCCGCGCGCTCGTGACCGCATAGGCGAGAGGACGGCTGATCAGGCGACTGATGAACATGCCGAGCAGAAGCGCAGCCAGAAAGGCAATGGCAATGCCGATATACAGCGCGGTCTTGGCAGATGACTCCCTGTGTGCGGCATCCTCGGCGCCTTCGCCGATCTGCCGGTCATTGGATTTGACTATGAGAGTCAACTCATCGAGCACAACGCGGTAGGCCGCCTGCAGATCGCCAAACAACAAGGCGCGGCCGTTCTCAAGGTCGCCCGTCTTCATGAGGCCCAGGTATTTCTGCACCAGCGCCTGGTAGACCGGCCAGTCTTTTTCCATCTTGTCCCCCGCAACGCGCTCATCGTCGGCAAGCGGGGTCTTGCGGTACTCAGCGAACGCTTTCTCGCTCTCCAACTGGTTGGCGTTCATCGAGGTCAGCAATTCGTCCTTCACACCCTGCGGCATGCCGGCAGCAGCGGCACTGTATAAGCGGTACAGGTCACGGTTTTGGCCAACGGCGTTGGTTTTAGCCTGGCCGGTGTCTGCAACGGACACCAGGTTGTTGCTGAACACCAGTTTCAGGCTGTCCGACAGGTCGGAAACGCCACGGCTTCCCAGCACGCCTACTCCCAAAGTGATGAATGCGCACAGCGTGAAGGCTGTGATCAACTTGGTCGAAATTTTTGCATCATTGATCCAGCTCATTGGTCGTCCTGCCGAGGTATTGAGAAAAAGGACATTGCTCAGCCATCGGGGCGGTGCGGCAAGGTCGTTGTGGGGCTATCGGCGCCGAAGTCCGAATCTGGAGGGTGGCCCGATGAACGATGAGGTGCACCGCTTGATCATGGATTTGTCACTTGCAGTCATTGAGCATGGCCGGGCGGCTGTTTACTGTTTGCGCCATGTACAAGGCGCTCGTCCAAGGCCTTGATTGATTCGACGGGCGCCACAGAGCGCTCGCGCCCCGTGATGATGCCCGATGGAGTTTTTATGGCCGCCCCCCACTACCCGCATTTGCTCGCACCCCTGGACCTGGGTTTCACCACGCTGCGCAACCGTACCCTGATGGGCTCGATGCACACCGGGCTCGAAGAGAAGCCGGGCGGGTTCGAGCGCATGGCAGTGTATTTCGCCGAGCGCGCACGGGGCGGGGTCGGCCTGATGGTCACCGGCGGCATCGCCCCGAACGCTGAAGGCGGGGTGTATTCGGGGGCGGCCAAGCTGTCGACGCCGGAAGAGGCGGCCAACCATCGTGTCGTCACCCAAGCCGTGCACGAGGCCGGCGGCAAGATCTGCATGCAGATCCTCCACGCCGGTCGCTACGCTTACAGCCCGAAGCAAGTCGCACCGAGTGCGATCCAGGCGCCGATCAACCCCTTCACACCCAAAGCGCTGGACGAAGAGGGCATCGAGAAGCAGATTCAGGATTTCGTCACCTGCGCGACCCTGGCGCAGACCGCCGAGTACGACGGCGTCGAGATCATGGGCTCCGAAGGTTATTTCATTAACCAGTTTCTCGTCGCGCACACCAACCATCGCACCGACCGTTGGGGCGGCACCTACGAAAACCGCATGCGCCTGCCGGTAGAGATCGTGCGGCGCGTGCGTGAAGCCGTCGGCCCGAATTTCATCATCATTTATCGGCTGTCGATGCTCGACCTCATTGCGGGCGGCAGCAGTTGGGAAGAAGTGGTGCAACTGGCCCAGGCCATCGAGCGTTCAGGCGCCACGCTGATCAACACCGGCATTGGCTGGCACGAAGCGCGGATTCCGACCATCGCCACCAAAGTGCCGCGTGCGGCCTTCGCCAAAGTGACGGCGAAAATGCGCGGCTCGGTGTCGATCCCGCTGATCACCACCAACCGCATCAATACCCCCGAGGTCGCCGAGCAGATTCTCGCCGAAGGGGACGCCGACATGGTCTCCATGGCGCGCCCGTTTCTCGCCGACCCGGAATTCGTCAACAAGGCCGCGGCGGGTCGCAGCGACGAGATCAACACCTGTATCGGCTGCAACCAGGCGTGTCTCGACCACACCTTTGGCGGCAAGCTCACCAGCTGCCTGGTCAACCCACGCGCCTGCCATGAAACCGAGCTCAATTACCTGCCGGTCACTCAGGTCCGCAAAATCGCCGTGATCGGCGCCGGTCCTGCGGGCCTCGCCGCCGCCACCGTCGCGGCCCAGCGTGGGCATGAAGTGACGCTGTTCGACTCGGCCAGCGAAATCGGCGGGCAGTTCAACATCGCCAAGCGCATTCCGGGCAAGGAAGAGTTCTTCGAGACCCTGCGCTACTTCGGCCGCAAGCTGCAAACCACCGGCGTCGACCTGCGCCTGAACACCCGCGTCACGGTTGATGACCTGCTCGGCAAAGGCTATGAGGAAGTGATTCTGGCCACCGGTATCGCGCCACGAACGCCCGCCATCCCCGGCGTTGATAACCCCAAGGTGCTGAGTTACCTCGACGTGATCCTCGGCCGCAAGCCGGTGGGCAAGTCCGTCGCCGTGATTGGCGCGGGGGGCATCGGCTTTGACGTGTCGGAATACCTTGTGCACCAGGGCGTCTACACCAGCCTGGATCGCGACGCGTTCTGGGACGAGTGGGGCATCGACACTCAGCTGCAAGCGCGGGGCGGCGTGGCCGGGATCAAGCCCCATCCCCATGCACCGGCGCGTCAGGTGTTTCTGCTGCAGCGCAAGGCCACGAAAGTCGGCGACGGCCTCGGCAAAACCACAGGCTGGATTCATCGCACCGGGCTTAAGAACAAACAGGTGCAGATGCTCAACAGCGTGGAATATTTGAAGATTGACGATGCGGGTCTGCACATTCGGATCGGGGCGGAAGGTGAGGAGAAGCTGCTGCCGGTCGATAATGTGGTGATCTGCGCCGGGCAGGATCCGCTGCGTGAACTGTACGACGGGTTACAGGCGGCGGGGCAGAGCGTGCACCTGATTGGCGGGGCGGATGTGGCGACTGAACTGGATGCAAAACGGGCGATTGATCAGGGGTCGCGGTTGGCGGCGGGGTTGTAAGGGGGGTGGTTTCAGGCGGGTGATGTTGCGGGTGGATTTGACGGGGTTGGGTCGAGTGCCGCCAGGGCCTGTGGGGCCTCTGGCGGTTGGGGGCGGTTACCAGCTGCCGTAGGGGATTCCGTGCTGTTCTATGTAAGCTTTATTCTCCGGTTCGAGCGGGATGTACTTGCCTTTGCTTGCGCCACGATAGGGGCCGAGCGGTTCGACTTTAGCTTGGTAGCGGCCGACTTCTTTGAAACCCACGCATGGACCACCGACCCAGACTTTCACGACCCCTCCGGGGGCCATGCCTAAGGAAATCACATTCCGGTAGTCGTCCTTCCAATCATTTGGGACCAAGCAAAACGCTCGTTCTGGACGAATCATCTCGTTTCGTACCCACTGCGGTATTTGTATTCTGACCTTGTAAGCCTGTGACTCCACCAGTGACTGCCAGCGCAGGAAGATCTGGTCGGGCAGATCGACGTTATTTATAGGTTTCCCTCCTGAGCCCCCTCGGTGCCAGCCCTCGACGTTCCCGGTATAACTTGCGACGCCACCGTGTACCCGGAAAAACGCGAGTCCACGCTTGTCCAGCACATCGACGCTTTCCACCCACACTTCCATGTGCTTGGGCGCGGCAAAGCCTATGTACCATGCTGGATATGGCAGCTTGACGGGAGGGGGTACTGAGCCTCCCGTTGCACAGGCACTCAGGCTAATCAGGAATCCGCCCGCAAAGACCAGACGCCTCATTCGGGAAACCCAGTCTGCAAATGGAAGCCTTGAACAAAGCCGCAAATGCGCTAGCCGTCGCGTGCCGTGATGCCCCTTGTTAGCACTCATGGCCGAGTTACCAACTGCCATAGGGAATTCCGTGCTGGTCTACGTAGGCTTTGTTCTCCGGTTCAAGCGGGATGTACTTGCCTTTGCTTGCGCCACGGTAGGGACCGAGCGGCTCGACTTCAGCTTGGTAGCGGCCGACTTCCTTATGCTCTAAACACCCTGCTCCGACCCAGACCTTCACGATGCCTCCGGGCGCCATGCCCAGGCTTATGGTGTTCCGATATAGAGTGACGACTTCCTGATCCCAGCTACAAAACTCCCGCTGTGGCTTGATCATTTCATAGCGTACCCACTGGGGTATTTTGATCAAAACTTTGTAGGCTTGTGGTTCAACTAAGGATTGCCAGCGCAGAAAAATTTGATCTGGCAAGTCGACGTTATTGATGGGTTTGGACTTGCCTCCTCCTTTGTGCCAGCCATCCGGCTGACCCGTGTAGCTTGCGACGCCACCGTGCACGCGAAAAAATGCAAGGCCGCGCTGATCCAGCACATCAACCGTCTCCACCCACACCTCCATATTTTGGGGCGCCGCCAACCCTACATACCACGCCGGATACGGCAGCTTGGGCCTCGCTGGAAATGAAGAGTTAGCTGCACAGGCACTCAGGCTGATCAGCAATACCACTGCATACGCCAAGTGCCTCATTCGGGATAACCTTCTTGCGGACGATTGAGATGCACCTTCCTACGATTCAGCGGTGCCGGTTTGCTGAGTAAGAAGGGACCTTCAGGGGTCCAGTGCGCGGATATGTGGATGTAACGCGCTCGTAGCAATGCTTGTTGAGCAGGTTCAAGGCGTACGAGCCGGTCCATCATTACCTGCTGCAAGATTTGCTTGGCGATAGGCATTAGCTCGTCTGGCACTGCGAGTTCAGGCCGCTCCTCCAGACCCTTGAATGGAACGCCATGACGTATCCCCAGCTCACGCATGACACGCAATGCAATCAGGCTCAGTTCGCCATGCACCGGGCGGTCGAGCAGCACGGTTACCCAGTAGTCCTCGGTGACCGACGCAGCTCTGCCGCGAGGGTTGGTTGCTGCAGGCCAGGCTTTCACGGCAACGTAGCCGTCGCGCGCCACGCCTGATTCGCGCAATGCCTTGGCGTCCGCCTCTGCACGGGCCCAGACGGAGTGGGATTCAACCCTTTGACCGGCCGGAACGCTGGCCTTGCAGGGCTGCGTCATCCACAACTTTTCTCGTGCTCGTGGGAGATAGCCCCCGCCGACATCGGAGTGAGCGCCCGGCAAGCCTATCTGGAGGTGCGTGTGGTGCACGTTGTTAAGAGAAAAGTCCGCTCGATACTCGTCGAGTGCTTGAAGGTGAATGACCTGCCGCGCGCAGTCGGGTGGTAGGTAGAGATTAACGCCACGATTAAGGTCGTTGCCAGGACTGAAGTCACCATGTAGAGGATCTGAGATGGCTGCAACGGTATCGAACAGGCCAATTAAGTTGATGCAGACATCCTTGGAGGGATCAAAGCTTTTCAGCAGACCGCCCCTCCCACTTGCGAGCATCTCGCTGAATATCCCGCGTCCGGGCTTAAGGGCTTCGTTTGCGCAATGTCTGGCAGCAGCAGCTCCACGGCTGAAACCAAAGATGTCAAATTCGACTTTGCTTATCGCTACACTAGGGTTTTTGGTCACTAATTCACGCAGGCGTTCCCTGATTGAGTCAGGTGCCTGATCTACCCGCGACACCACCCCAGTTTCACCCTGCCCGAGGCCTTGACCAATCAACCTGTCATCTTTGCCGCCACTACGTGTGCCGATGCCTTCTATGTAAGCGGAGATGTAGGCGATCGTTTGGTCTACCTTGAGCGGAGTAGTGCTGTTATCCGGATACAAGTCATACAAATGCGCCACGTTACTCGGCGCATTTCCGTAACTGTTGTTCGGCGCGCGGTTAAACGCACTCCCGTCAAACTCTCCAAACCCATATTGCTTGCACGTTGCGGCAATGCTCTCCAGCTCCTCACGGCTGAAACTGTCCAGATCCGATTGTCGGCACCGCTCCGTCGCCGCCGCATTGCTCTGATTATTCCCGGTCCCGTCAAAGAACAACCCGATGCGCAGAGTGATCCCTTCAGCGATTTCCTCTTCCTCTTCTTCCTCCTCAAGTGGCTCGGGCTGTTCAACCGGCGCGGCATTTTTGATCATGCTCCGCTCGTAGTGAATGTTGCCGCCGCTGAAGCTGGGCCAGAACTCGTGCAGTTCCGGCGGTATATCCAGCAACGGCGGCAAAGCAGGCAGTTCAACCTCCTGCGCGGCTTTCGGTCTGAAGTCGAAGTGCGCGGCCTTGATCAGGTAGTCGCCGGCGGTGCCGGATTCAATACTGCATTGCTCGATGGCGACGTAGCTGCCGCCGGCATTGAGGACGATTCGCTTCTTGGCGGTGATGTGGATCTCGTCTTCGGTGCTGGTGATGTTTATACCCTGGCGAGCGAGCAATTCCAGACGATCGTTCTGTGCCTGGATGCTCACCGGGCCTTCGTTGGAGATTAGCTTCAGGCCGACCTTGCGGACGAACAGGCTCAGGCCCTGGCCGATACCCATAAAGAGTTTCTTGACCACGCTGATGTCGGCGTGGCCGCCCGCGTTGAGCATCAGGTTGTCTTGGGCGGCGAGTTGCAAGTGCTTGCCGCTGGTCAGCGCAATACCATCCGGGGCGCTGAGCAGCAAGACCGAGGATTTGAGTGCGTCCAGATCTTGTTTGAGCAGACCGAGTTGCGCCTGCACGTCAGCGGCATCGGCGTGACTGATGGCAGCATCTGCCGAGAGTTTTTCCAGCTGTTCACCGGCATTCTGCAATCGACCGACCGCCGCGCTCATGTCGAGCTGCTTACCCTGTGCCTTCGTCTGTTCATCCGCACTGATAAGCAGTCCATTCCCCGCACGCATGGCTCCCCAGCCGTCCGTGCGCAACTCAAAGCCTTCGCCGCGCTTATCCTTCTCGTTGTCGACCAGATGCCCAAGGTTTAGCTGGCTCTTGCCGCTGTGTTCGGTGCTGAGTTTGATGTGTTCTTTGCCGCGATCGTCCTCCATGCGCAACTTGTTATTGGCCGGCGTGCGCAGGACGTTGCGCTTGTAGTCACTGCGAGTGAGGGTGACGTGATCGGGATGGCGACTGTCATGAAGCGCATGGGCGATATACGGTCGGTCCGGATCGCCTTGCTCAAACGCGATCGCCACTTCGGTGCCGCAGATCAGCGGCAAGTGCAGGCCGTGGGTATCCCCGGCATAAGGCCGGGCCAGCCTGAGCCAAAGGCTTTCCTCACCCAGCTTCCAGCTGTCGCGGTCAAACAAAAAGCTGACTTTGTAGCGGCCTTCGCTGTCGATGTGGCTGTAGGGATCGTTGGCCAGCGAGCTGGTGACACGGGCCGGAACAGTGCCGGCTATCTGTGGCTTGACTAGCAAAGGCGGCCGAAAACACACACTTTCTGAATACGGAATCGCCTCGAAATTCAGCTCGAAACTTCGATCCCGCGACGCACGCAGCTTCAATCCTGTAACGACTACTCCCGGCTCAAACGCCAGGGGCGCTCCGCCGGAAATCGCCAGCACCTGCGCCAATTCCAACGAAGCGCTGCTGCTAACCCCACTCAGCCGCGTCTGATCATTCAGATACCGCTCATGCCGCAACCGGGCATAGAAAAACCCGCTTTCCCCGAGCAGATCCTCGTCCTGATCCAGCTTGTCGCCCAAGGCCTTGTACGGCTCGGCATAGTGATAAGCCTCGCCATAGGTCGTCGAGTCGCCGCGGGTCTGATCAACATCCCCATCCAGCCAGGCACTGGCATCTCTATGGTGGTAGGCACGAAAGTGAACGCTTTTCTCCACCACCCTATGACTGGACTGCAAACCCCAGACCCCATCCGCACCGCTGCTGCCCAACCCCGACTGAGGCCTTAGCGGCAAACTCACTCGCGGACGAACGTAATGACGCTGATCATCATGAAACTCAACGACCGCGATACCCAATCGCTCGTTATTGCTAAAGCGGTACCAAATCCCCACCTCAGCCAACAGCCGCGAAATAAACGCCAGATCACTCTCGCCGTACCGCATCACCTGCTCGCGCGTCGGGTACTCCCGCACCAGCGTGAACAGAAAATCCTGCCCCTCAAAATCATGCCGCGTGCGCAAGATGCTCTCGACAATCTGCGGCACCGACTGATGCTGATAAATCCGAAACTGCCGCCCTCGACCCAGCAAGGCAAGGCGCGGTTCCAGCGTCACTTCATAACGCGCCTCGTCAGCAGAACCGGACAGCCGCTTGAAGCCGGTGATGACCCCATGCAACGTGCGCAGCGGTTTAACCGAAGGCACCGGCAACCCACGGATCGCAACAGGCAACGTATGTGCAGCTGCATGCAAACTGAACTGCGCGTCCTGTCCCAGCACCCGCTCAGCCCCAATGTCCCGCTCGACGGAGGTGAATTCCACCCGGTAACGAAACGGCTGACTCAACTGTTCTTCACCTTCAAAGGCTAAAACGTCGAGCGCGACAGGCAGGCGATGAATGACAAGCTTATGGCGACTGTGATCGAAGAAAGGCGGCAATACGGTGATCATGAATGAGCGTCCCTGGCAGGAGAAAGCGCCCCTGACCGGTCTGCAGAAAACCGGATCAACTCGTCCATGAGAGAGGGCTGAAGCGGGCGAAGATGAGGCTTTTCAAAGCGTCATTCCATAGGCAAAACACGAACCGGACGCTTCCTAATGAAGATCAAGAATTCCCCTACACAGCCCCCCAAATCGAGACGCCAGCGCGACGAGTGCTAGACTCGCGCACCGTCCATTGCCCGACCGATTTCATGTTTGCTCCCTCATCACCACTCCCTCGTGCACCGCTGCAACCCCTCCGTTTCGACTGGCTCCAGGCAGCCGGCGTGGAGGCGGCGATCCTGCGTCTGGACCTTGTCGACCCCCTGATCAGCGGCAATAAATGGTTCAAACTCAAGCACCATCTGGCGGGCGCCGAGCAAGCCGGAGCGCGGGGTGTTATCAGCCTGGGCGGCGCGCATTCCAATCACCTGCATGCGCTGGCCGCGGCGGGCAAGCGCTTTGGTTTTGCCACGGTCGGGCTGGTGCGCGGGCATAGAGTCGAAACGCCGACGGTGCTGGATCTGCAGGCGTTCGGCATGGAGCTGCACTGGCTGGGTTACGCCGGGTATCGCGCGCGGCATGACGCGGATTTCTGGGTGCCGTGGCGCGAGCGTTATCCGCATCTTTATCCGGTGCCTGAAGGCGGCGGCGGGCTCGACGGCGCGGTGGGCTGCGCTGAAATCGTTGAACAGGCGCGCAGCCAACTCGGCGATCTGGGGTGGGGGGATTACGACGGCTGGTGGCTGGCGTGCGGCACCGGCACAACCTTGGCGGGACTGGTGCTGGCGGAAGCAGGGCAGCATGGGGTGATCGGCGCGACGGCGGTGCCCGACGATCATGGGGTTGAGGGCAATGTGGAGGGCATTCTTGAGGCCTTCGCGAGCACGCTCGCTCCCACAGGAACTGCGTCGTTGTCGAAACCAGCGACCCTGGCCGAACGTGATTACAAGGCACTTGACGCCACTTTGCCTGCCCGCTGTAAACCTCAGGGTTACCGCCTGCTCGACGCCAGCCGCGGCGGCTTCGCCAAGACCGATCCCGCGTTGCTCGACTTCATCGCCCGTCACGAAGCCGAAGCCGGTATCTCCCTCGAGCCGTTGTACACGGGCAAGGCATTGCTGGCGCTGCACGACGAAGTGATCTCGGGCCGAGTCGCCAAGGGTACGCGGCTGATTTTCCTCCACACGGGGGGATTACAGGGCAAACGAACTTTCGATTCTGAACAAGCACATCGCTGACGCCCAGGCACGCATTCGCGTACTGGCACGAATCCTGCGGCCCACACCACCCGACAGGTCGGTCCTGAGTACGTCGGCGGCATTTCTGGAGTCAGGCGGGCAGGGCGCTGTGCCGATAATCGGATCTTTCCCACGCGCGCCGAGGTATGCATGACCACTCCCGTCCTTGAGCAGGTCGATCCTGCCACTCTGAGAAAAGTCATCGTGGCGGCCGCCATCGGCAATTTCGTCGAATGGTTCGACTTCGCGGTGTACGGCTTTCTGGCCACGACCATCGCTCAGCAGTTCTTCCCCAGCGGCGATGCCAGCGCAGCGTTATTGAAAACTTTCGCGGTGTTCGCTGTGGCCTTCGCGTTTCGGCCCCTCGGCGGGGTGTTCTTCGGCATGCTGGGTGACCGCATCGGCCGCAAACGCACGCTGGCGTTCACCATTCTGTTGATGGCCGGGGCAACGACCATCATCGGTCTGTTGCCGACCTACGCGGCAATTGGCGTGATGGCGCCTGTCTTGCTCACCCTCATCCGCTGCGCCCAGGGCTTTTCTGCCGGCGGCGAGTACGCAGGGGCGTGCGCTTACTTGATGGAGCACGCGCCACGCACGCAGCGGGCGTGGTACGGCAGCTTCGTGCCGGTATCGACTTTTTCGGCGTTCGCGGCGGCGGCGATCATTGCCTACGCGCTGGAAGCCTCGCTGAGCACCGAAGCCATGGGCAGTTGGGGCTGGCGGCTGCCGTTTCTGATCGCGGCGCCGTTGGGGCTGGTCGGGCTGTACCTACGCTGGAAACTGGACGAAACCCCGGCGTTTCAGGCGGTCAAGCAGGAGCATGCTGTCGCTCATTCGCCGCTCAAGGAAACCCTGCGCAACCACGGCGCGGCGATTTGCTGCCTCGGCGCGTTCGTGTCGCTGACGGCGCTCTCGTTCTACATGTTCACCACGTACTTCGCGACGTACTTGCAGGTGGCGGGCGGGTTGAGTCGTGCCACCGCGCTATTGGTGTCGTTGATTGCGCTGTTGTTCGCTGCGGCGATCTGTCCGGTGGCCGGGGCATTTTCCGACAAGGTCGGGCGACGCAAGACAGTGCTCAGCACCTGTGTCCTGCTGATTGTGGTGGTGTATCCGTCGTTTTTGATGGCCAGTTCCGGTTCGTTTGTGGCGTCGATCGTCGGCGTGATGTTGCTGGCCATTGGCGCGGTCCTGTGCGGCGTGGTGACGGCGGCGCTGTTGTCGGAGACCTTTCCGACACGCACCCGCTACACCGCTTCGGCGATCACCTACAACATGGCGTACACAATTTTTGGCGGAACGGCGCCGCTGATGGCAACCTGGTTGATAGGCGCGACGGGCAGCAACCTGGCGCCGGCGTTTTACCTGATCGTGATCGCGCTGCTGGCGCTGGCGGGCGGGCTGGCCCTGCCGGAGACGTCCAGGGTGTCGCTGCATGAGGTCGAAGGCTCGTTGACGGGACGGGGGAGATTGCAGACGGCGGTGTGATTGCCGTTCGTGCTCCACGCAACCCATCTCACAAGTCAGCAACAAAACATGGCAGCGGCGCCCCAAAAAATGGCACATTGGCGACCCCTTGTGCCGCTGACATGTTCTGTAACGAGTCCGACGGCGCGTCAACGTTCGATGGATGGACCCGATGGCCGTTACCCGCCCTGCAACCGTGCCCGCGACCGATACCCAACCCGTTCCCGCCCCGCAATCAGCGCAGTCAAGCCCCTTGGTCATGCGCATCATTGGTGCGGTCGCGTTGGCGCACCTGCTCAATGACCTGATCCAGTCGATCCTGCCTTCGATCTACCCGATGCTGAAGGCCTCGTACGGCCTGAGCTTCACCCAGGTCGGTTTGATCACCTTGACGTTCCAGGTCACGGCGTCGTTGTTGCAGCCCTGGGTCGGTTACTACACCGATCGCCATCCCAACCCCTTGGTGCTGCCGGTCGGCTCGTTGTGCATTCTGGGCGGCGTGATGCTGCTCGCGACCGTCGGCAGCTTCCCTCTGATCCTGCTCGCCGCAGGGTTGATCGGCATCGGCTCGTCGACCTTCCACCCCGAAGCCTCGCGCATCGCCCGGCTGGCCTCAGGCGGGCGCTTTGGTCTGGCGCAATCGACCTTTCAGGTAGGCGGCAACAGCGGATCGGCCATCGGGCCGCTGCTGGCGGCGGCGATCATCATCCCGTTCGGTCAGGGCCACATCGCCTGGTTCGGGCTGGTGGCGCTGTTTTCCGTGGGCCTGCTGTACGCCATCAGCCGCTGGTACAAGGCGCACCTGGCGCTGTTCAAGATCAAGGCCGGGCAAGCGGCGACCCACGGACTGTCGAAGCGTCGGGTGACCAGCGCGCTGGTGGTGCTGGCAATGCTGGTGTTCTCCAAGTACTTCTACATGGCCAGCTTCACCAGCTACTTCACCTTCTACCTGATCGACAAATTCCAGCTGTCCGTGGCCAGCTCGCAGCTGCATTTGTTCATGTTTCTGGCTGCGGTGGCGGCGGGCACGTTCTTTGGCGGGCCGATCGGCGATCGCATCGGCCGCAAGGCGGTGATCTGGTTCTCGATTCTGGGCGTGGCGCCGTTCACCATCGCGCTGCCGTACGCCGACCTGTTCTGGACCAGCGTGCTCAGTGTGATAATCGGTTTCATCCTGGCCTCGGCGTTTTCCGCCATCGTCGTCTACGCCCAGGAACTGGTGCCGGGCAATGTCGGCATGATCGCTGGCATCTTCTTTGGGCTGATGTTCGGCTTCGGCGGCATCGGCGCTGCATTATTGGGTCACCTCGCGGATCTTCACGGCATCGTCTATGTCTACACGCTGTGCTCCTACCTGCCGCTGTTGGGCATCCTCGCCATCCTGCTTCCGAGAACCTCAAAAAGATGTTGATAGCCGTCGCGATTTTTCTGGTCACCATTACCTTGGTGATCTGGCAACCCAAAGGCCTTGGTGTCGGCTGGAGTGCAACCTTTGGCGCAGTGCTCGCGCTGCTTTTCGGGGTGGTGCACCTGAGTGACATCCCTCAGGTCTGGCACATCATCTGGAACGCGACCGGGACGTTCATTGCGCTGATCATCATCAGCCTGCTGCTCGACGAGGCCGGGTTTTTCAACTGGGCCGCGCTGCACGTGGCGCGCTGGGGCAACGGCAAGGGCCGGCGGCTGTTCGCGTTTATCGTGTTGCTCGGCGCGCTGGTGTCGGCGCTGTTCGCCAACGACGGCGCGGCGCTGATCCTCACCCCCATTGTCATGTCGATGCTGCTGGCGCTGCGCTTTTCGCCGGCGACCACCCTGGCTTTCGTCATGGCGGCAGGGTTCATTGCCGACACCGCGAGCCTGCCGCTGGTGGTCTCGAACCTGGTCAACATCGTGTCTGCCGACTATTTCGGCATCGGTTTCAACCGCTACGCCTCGGTGATGGTGCCGGTCAATCTGGTCAGCGTCGCTGCCACGCTGGCAATGCTGATGCTGTTCTTTCGCCGTGACATCCCGAAAACCTTCGACGCCACGCAACTGGCCGAGCCGTCCTCCGCGATCAAGGATCGCGCGACGTTCAAGACCGGTTGGTGGGTGTTGGGAATTCTGCTGGTGGGCTGCTTTGCCCTGGAACCGCTGGGGATTCCGATCAGTGCGATCTCCGCCGTGTGCGCCGCGATCCTGCTGGGCATCGCTGCCAAGGGCCACCGCATCTCGACGAGCAAGGTATTGAAGGACGCGCCGTGGCAGATCGTGATTTTCTCCCTGGGCATGTATTTGGTGGTGTACGGCCTGCGCAATCAGGGCCTGACCGATTACCTCGCGACCTGGCTCGATCGTTTCGCCGAACACGGTTTGTGGGGCGCGGCGATGGGCACGGGCGTGCTGACGGCGCTGCTGTCGTCGGTGATGAACAACCTGCCGACGGTGCTGATCGGCCTGTTGTCCATTGATGCAAGCCACGCCCACGGCGTGCTGCAGGAAGCGATGATTTACGCCAACGTGATCGGTAGCGACCTCGGCCCGAAAATCACCCCGATCGGCAGTCTTGCTACCTTGTTGTGGCTGCATGTGCTGGCGAAGAAGGGCGTGACCATCGGCTGGGGCTATTACTTCCGCGTCGGCATCGTGCTGACCGTGCCGGTGCTGTTGATCACTCTGGCGGCGCTGGTGCTGCGACTGAGCCTGTAACGCGGCGCGGGTCCGGCAGGTTCGGCCACAGGTCCGTCACCAGAAACAGCCGCTCGGCCTCTTCCCAGTGGCCGTCGGCATGGCGGGTCAGGCGCACCAGCAGTTGCGCCGGCGCCAGCGGTTCGAGGGCGTCCAGCCAGTCTTGAAACTCGCCGGCTGTCCATGCCTCGTCGCAGCGGGTGGGTGCCAGCCAGGCTGGACGTGGCAACAATTGCCAGCGGCCCTCCGGGCTGTGTTGCGCATAATCCGGCCAATCCTTCTGATGCAGCCACTTTCCGCGCAGATGCTCAGGGTGCGCCCCTTGTGGTGGGGCGTCGGTCCTTTGCCCGAGATAAAGGGACCACGGATAAAACAGATAACCCCCCAGCCAGAGCGACGCGCCGAAAGTGTTCACACCGCGTTCGGCGAGGATCGCTGCGCTTTCCGGGCGCGCCGACATGGGCAGTTGATGCTGATTGAGGTGGGCGAGCTTCACATCCAGCCGGTCAACGGAGCCGGGACCCAGCCAGTGCGCCGGATCGTCGCCGTCCTGATCCTGCTGCCCAAGGTAGAGCTTGATCGCCAGCTCGATGTGGTGAACGCCGTCTTTATCCCGCAGCAGCAGGTCCAACTCGCCCAGCGTGCGCCCTTCGCCCTGAATCGGCAGATTCGCCGCGAGCAGCTCGACGCCGGGCGCGTGGTGGATTGCGAATTGCCAAAGCCGCTCGTAATACAGCCCGAGCCGGCGCGTCGAGCTTCTCGCCAGCCAGTCGCTGAGTGCGCTGTCGTCTTGGTCCAGCTGCGTTAAAAAAGCTTCAAGCGCTCCGGGTTGCTGCTCCCAGTCGCTGCCGCTGAGCGGGTGACGCTGGGGCCACCGGGTTTCCGCCAGCAGCGGAGGCGACAGGATCACCCACGCCAGATCACGCACGGTGGGCGTACGCAGCCGACGGGGCAGGGCGCTCAGGCTCGGGAACGGGTTATTCATCCAGGCAGAATAGCGGGTGAGTGGCGCTCGCGGCCACCGCTCCGTCGTCGCCTTCGGATGCAACCCGTACATTTCGCACACTTGGAACGGCGCTGCTCGAAGGTTGCGCGCAGAGAGCCCATTTGCCGCACCCGACCCCTTCGCCCATAATCGCGTTCTTTACACGCATCAAGCCTGCGGGAGCCCCATGGAGCAATTTCGAAATATCGGCATCATTGGTCGCCTGGGCAGTACCCAGGTGGTGGAGACCGTTCGCCGACTCAAGAAATTCCTGATATCGCGGCACCTGCATGTGATCCTCGAAGACGCCATCGCTGAGGTGCTTCCTGGGCATGGTCTGCAGACCTCCACGCGCAAGATGCTCGGTGAAGTCTGCGACATGGTCATCGTGGTCGGCGGCGACGGCAGTCTGCTCGGCGCCGCCCGTGCGCTGGCCAGGCACAACGTGCCGGTGCTGGGCATCAACCGTGGCAGCCTGGGCTTCCTGACCGACATCCGCCCCGACGAGCTGGAAGTCAAGGTCGCCGAAGTGCTTGACGGCCACTATCTGGTGGAAAACCGTTTCCTGCTGCAGGCCGAAGTGCGACGTCACGGCGAGGCGATCGGCCAGGGCGACGCGCTCAATGACGTCGTGCTGCACCCCGGCAAATCCACGCGGATGATCGAGTTCGAAATCTACATCGACGGCCAGTTCGTCTGCAGCCAGAAGGCCGACGGCCTGATCGTTGCGACGCCCACCGGCTCGACGGCCTACGCGCTGTCGGCGGGCGGCCCGATCATGCACCCCAAACTCGACGCCATCGTCATAGTGCCGATGTACCCGCACACGCTGTCCGGCAGGCCGATTGTCGTCGATGGAAACAGTGAGCTGAAAATCGTTGTCTCAAAGGACATGACGATCTACCCACAGGTTTCCTGCGATGGCCAGAACCACTTCACCTGCGCGCCGGGTGACACCGTGACCGTGAAAAAGAAGCCGCAGAAGCTGCGCCTCATTCACCCGCTCGACCACAACTACTACGAAGTCTGCCGGACCAAACTCGGTTGGGGCAGTCGGCTTGGCGGCGGGAGCGACTGATGCTCGATCCCGCGCGTGGCTACGATCTGATCGGTGACGTGCATGGTTGTGCCCAGACCCTTGAGCACTTGCTCGACACCCTTGGTTACCGCTTTCAGGCCGGCGTCTGGCGCCACCCTGAACGCATCGCCGTGTTCCTCGGCGACATCATCGACCGCGGCCCGCGCATTCGCGAGGCGTTGCATATCGTCCGTGACATGGTCGAGGCCGGGCAGGCGTTCTGCATCATGGGCAACCATGAATTCAACGCCCTGGGCTGGAGCACGCCGGCGCCGCCCGACAGCGGCCATGAGTGGGTGCGCGAACACACGCCGCGCCATGCCCGCCTGTTGGGCGAAACCCTGGCGCAGTTCGAGCAGCACCCCGGTGACTGGAATGACTTTCTCAAATGGTTTTATCAGTTGCCGCTGTTCATCGACGCCGAGCGCTTTCGTGTCGTGCACGCCTGCTGGGATGCCAGCCTGATCGAGCCGTTGCGCAGCTTTTACGGTGACGGCCGCATCGATCAGGCCTTCGTGCAGGCCTCGGCCGAGCCGGGCAGTTTTGCCAGTGCGGTGTTTGATCGCCTGCTGCGCGGCACCGACATGCGCCTGCCCCACGGCATGACCCTGACCGGCGGCGACGGCCTGACCCGCGGCTCATTCCGCACCAAGTTCTGGGAAGACGACCCGCAGACCTACGGCGACGTGGTGTTTCAGCCTGATGCGCTGCCGGAGCCGGTGGCGCGGCGACCGCTGTCCCCCAGCGAGAAGAATGCGCTGCTGCGGTACGGCGCCAATGAACCTCTGTTGTTCGTCGGCCATTACTGGCGCAGCGGTATTCCCGCGCCGATCCGTCCCAATCTGGCGTGCCTGGATTACAGCGCCGTGCTCTACGGCAAGCTGGTCGCGTACCGGCTGGATCAGGAAACCCAGATCGACCCGGACAAGTTCGTCTGGGTCGACGTCACCCGACCGGAGATAGGTCAATGAGTCCGGTTGCTGTCTTACGCCTGCCGCTTCAAACCGACCTGAGTGGTTTTGTCGAACTGCTGCGGCGCCTCAACGTGCCCCATCGGGTCAGCGAGGAGGCCGGCGAGCAAGTGCTGTGGGTGCCCGATGCGCCGCAACTGGCCGATGACATCCGCCAGCTGTACCAGCAATACCCTGAAGGCGACCCTACCGCGCAGTTGCCACCGGGCCGCGAAGTCGTGGCCGTGAGCAGGCCAAGTCCGCTGGTGCAAGTGCGCAGCAGTCCGGTGACCAGCGTGATCTTGCTGCTGTGCCTGATCGTGGCGGGCGTGACCTTGCTTGGCGACAACGTCGAGGCCTTGAGCTGGCTGACCTTCAATGACTTCCGCATCAACGGCGAGTACATCCGCTTCCTGCCGGTGGGAACGTCCTTGGGGGCAGGGCAGTGGTGGCGGGTCATCACGCCGATGCTGATTCACTTCGGCCTGCTGCACCTGGTGATGAACGCGCTGTGGTTCTGGGAACTGGGGCGGCGCATCGAAATGCGCCAGGGCGGCTGGCAATTGCTCGGGCTGACCCTGGCGTTCAGTGCGTTTTCAAATTACGTCCAGTATGTCTGGAGCGGCCCGAGCCTGTTCGGCGGCCTGTCCGGGGTACTTTATGGCTTGCTGGGCCATTGCTGGATCTTTCAATTGCTCGCCCCCAACCCCATGTATCGTTTACCACGCGGTGTTCTGGGGATGATGCTGATCTGGCTGGTGGTCTGCCTGTCCGGCGTCGTCGGTGTGCTCGGGTTTGGCGAAATCGCCAACGGCGCCCACGTCGGCGGACTGATCATCGGTTGTGCTACAGGTCTTGTGGGCGGTGCACTGGTCCGCCGCAAGCACTAAAATCGCCCGCTTAATTCTGGGAGAACCCAATGTCCTCTTTTGTCGAAATGATCGAAAACATCACCCCGGACGTCTACGAAAGCCTGAAGCTGGCGGTGGAAATCGGCAAATGGTCCGACGGCCGCAAGCTGACTCAGGAGCAACGTGAGCTGTCGCTGCAGGCGCTGATTGCCTGGGAAGTGCGCAACGTCCCCGAGGAACAGCGCATCGGTTACATGGGCCCGCAAGAGTGCGCCTCGAAGTCGGCGCCGGTGCCCAATATCCTGTTCAAATCGGACTCCATTCATTGATTGAAATCGGCAGAGGCTCCGTCAACAAAATGTCCGCTCGGCTTGAGGCCTCGCGGGTGGAATACGCGTTTCGGCTGGGTGACTCGCAGATCCCCGTCAACCCGCTGATCGGCAAGACCGTGCGCCTGGAATTCCTCGGTGCGATTCATTGCAGCCACTGCGGCAAGCGCACCAAGACCAGCTACAGCCAGGGTTATTGCTACCCGTGCATGCTCAAGCTGGCGCAGTGCGACCTGTGCATCATGAGCCCCGAGCGCTGTCACCACGAACATGGCACCTGCCGCGATCCGGCGTGGGGCGAGCAGTTCTGCATGACCGATCACGTGGTCTACTTGGCCAACTCGTCGGGCGTCAAAGTCGGCATCACTCGCGCCACTCAGCTGCCCACCCGCTGGCTGGATCAGGGCGCCAGTCAGGCGTTGCCGATCGTGCGCTGTGCCACCCGGCAGCAGTCCGGTTTCGTGGAGGACCTGTTCCGCAGCCAGGTGGCGGACCGCACCAACTGGCGCGCGCTGCTCAAGGGCGACGCACCGGCGGTTGATCTGGCGGCGATTCGTCAGCAACTGTTTGAGTCCTGCGCCGAAGGCCTGGTGGCCTTGCAGATGCGCTTTGGCCTGCAGGCCATTCAGGTGATGAACGATGTCGAGCCCATCGAGATCAGATACCCGGTAGAGGCCTATCCGACCAAGATCGTCAGCTTCAATCTGGACAAGGATCCGATCGCCGAAGGCACTCTGCTGGGCGTCAAAGGGCAGTACCTGATCTTCGACACCGGCGTGATCAATATTCGCAAATACACGGCGTATCAACTCGCCGTGCATCAGTAGCCCGTATTAGCAGAAGAAGGGACAACCGCATGCGCACCGACCAGCCGAAAATGATTTACCTGAAGGATTATCAGGCGCCTGAGTACCTCATTGACGAGACCCACCTGACGTTCGAATTGTTCGACGACCACTCGCTGGTCCACGCGCAGTTGGTGATGCGCCGCAACCCGGAGCGTGCCGCGCTTGCCCAGGGCGCGGCCTTGCCACCGCTGGAACTCGACGGCCAGCAGCTTGAGCTGCTGTCGGTGAAGCTGGCGGACGTTGACCTGTCCGAGGGCGACCTTGCACAGAGCGGCTACCGGCTGACGGCCGACAGCCTGACCGTGCAGCCGACGTCCGAGACCTTCACCCTCGACACCACCGTGAAGATCCACCCGGAAACCAACACCGCCCTGGAAGGCCTGTACAAATCCAGCGGCATGTTCTGCACCCAGTGCGAGGCCGAGGGCTTCCGCAAGATCACCTATTACCTCGACCGCCCGGACGTGATGAGCAAATTCACCACGACGGTCAGCGCCAACAAGCAGGCCTTCCCGATCCTGCTGTCCAACGGCAACCTGATCGCCGCCGGCCCCTCCGATGACACCCAGCGTCACTGGGCAACCTGGGAAGACCCGTTCAAGAAGCCGGCCTATCTGTTCGCGCTGGTGGCCGGTGACTTGTGGTGCATCGAAGACACTTTCACCACCATGAGCCAGCGCAAGGTCACGCTGCGCATCTTCGTCGAGCCGGAAAACGTCGACAAATGCCAGCACGCCATGGACAGCCTGAAGAAGTCCATGCGCTGGGACGAAGAGGTCTACGGCCGCGAATACGATCTGGACATCTTCATGATCGTCGCCGTCAACGATTTCAACATGGGTGCCATGGAGAACAAGGGCCTCAACATCTTCAACTCCAGCGCCGTGCTGGCCCGCGCCGAAACCGCCACCGATGCCGCCCACCAGCGCGTGGAAGCCATCGTCGCCCACGAATACTTCCACAACTGGACCGGCAACCGCGTCACCTGCCGCGACTGGTTCCAGCTGTCGCTGAAAGAAGGCTTCACGGTGTTCCGTGATTCCGGCTTCTCGGCGGACATGAACTCGGCCACGGTCAAGCGCATCCAGGACGTCGCCTACCTGCGCACCCACCAGTTCGCCGAAGACGCCGGCCCCATGGCCCACGCCGTGCGCCCCGACAGCTTCATCGAGATTTCCAACTTCTACACCCTGACCGTGTACGAGAAGGGCGCGGAAGTGGTCGGCATGATCCACACGCTGTTGGGCGTGGAAGGATTTCGCAAGGGCAGCGACCTGTTCTTCGAGCGCCACGACGGCCAGGCCGTGACCTGCGACGACTTCGTCAAGGCCATGGAAGACGCCAACGGTGTCGACTTCACTCAGTTCAAGCGCTGGTATTCCCAGGCCGGCACGCCGCGTCTGGCGGTCAGCGAGTCCTACGACGCTGCCGCGAAGACCTACAGCCTGACCTTCCGTCAGAGCACGCCGACCACACCGGGCCAGCCGGGCGATCAGAAGCTGCCGTTCGTGATTCCGGTCGCCATGGGCCTGCTGGACGCCCAGGGTCAGGAACTGCCGCTGCGCCTGAACGGCGAGGCACCGGCGGTGAATACCTCCCGCGTGCTGTCGGTGACGGAGGCCGAGCAGACCTTCACCTTCATCGACATCGCCGAGCAGCCACTGCCTTCGTTGCTGCGCGGGTTCTCGGCGCCGGTGAAACTGAGCTTCCCGTACAACCGCGATCAGCTGATGTTCCTGATGCAGCACGACAGCGACGGTTTCAACCGCTGGGACGCGGGTCAGCAACTGTCGGTTCAGGTGCTGCAGGACCTGATCGCCCAGCACCAGAAGGGCGAGCCGCTGGTCATGGATCAACGTCTGATCACCGCGCTGCACACGGTGCTGACGGACGACAGTCTGGATCAGGCCATGGTCGCGGAAATGCTCCCGCTGCCGGGTGAGGCGTACCTCATCGAAATCAGCGAAGTGGCGGACGTCGATGCGATCCACGCCGCGCGGGAGTTTGCCCGTCAGCAACTGGCCGATAAGCTGAGCGAGGCGCTGTGGCAGCGTTACCAGACCAACCGCGAGCTGTCCAAGCAGACGCCGTATGTGGCTGAGTCCGAGCACTTCGCTCGCCGCGCGCTGCAGAACATCGCGCTGTCGTACCTGATGTTGACCGGCAAGCCGGAAGTCCTGGCCGCCGCCATCGACCAGTTCGACACCGCCGACAACATGACCGAGCGCCTGACCGCGCTGGCCGTGCTGGTGAACTCGCCGTTCGAGGCCGAGAAGGCCAAGGCGCTGGAAGTGTTCGCGGAAATCTTCAAGGACAACGCGCTGGTCATGGATCAGTGGTTCAGCGTGCAGGCCGGCAGCACCTTGCCGGGCGGGCTGGAGCGAGTGAAAGCGCTGATGCAGCACCCGGCGTTCACAATGAAAAACCCGAACAAGGTGCGTGCCCTCATCGGCGCCTTTGCCGGGCAGAACCTGATCAACTTCCATGCGGCGGACGGATCGGGCTATCGCTTCCTGGCCGATCTGGTCATTGAACTGAACGGCTTCAACCCGCAGATCGCCTCCCGCCAACTGGCGCCGTTGACCCGCTGGCGCAAATACGACAGCGCGCGGCAAGCGCTGATGAAAGCGGAACTGGAGCGCATTCTCGCCTCCGGCCCGCTGTCGCCGGACGTGTATGAAGTGGTGAGCAAAAGCCTGGCGTAAGTCGGGCGGATGTTGAAAAGGGCTGTCCGTTTCGTGCGGACAGCCCTTTTTTGTGGACGCTGATTCGGGGGCTTTCAGAAGCGTTGAGCGATCCGACTGGGTCAGGCGTTGAAGCCGATAATTGCCTTGGTCTCCAGATATTCTTCAAATCCCATCACGCCGTACTCCCGACCATTGCCCGAGCGCTTGTAGCCGCCGAAAGGGGCCATGGGGTTCCACGCCGGATGGTTGAGGTGCACTTGGCCGGCGCGGATGCGCGAGGCGACGGCGCGTCCGAGTTCGAGGTCCTGCGCCTGCACGTGGGCGCCGAGGCCATAGACCGTGTCATTGGCGATGGCCACGGCTTCGTCGATGGTGTCGTAGGCGAGGATGCACAGCACCGGGCCGAAGATTTCTTCCTGAGCGATGCGCATCGCTGAGTCGACTTCGGAGAACACCGTTGGCTTGGTGTAATAACCTTTTTCAAACCCTGTTACACGGCCCGGCCCGCCGCACAGCAATTTCGCACCTTCGCTGATGCCAGCCTGGATCATGGCCTGGACGCGGCTGAACTGGGCTTCGTTGGCGATCGGGCCGAGCTGGGTATCGGGGGATTGCGGGTCACCGATGATCAACGCGTTGGCTGTTTCGGCGGCCAGCGCTTCGACTTCAGCGAGGCGGGCGCGGGGCACGATCATCCGGGTCGGCGCGCTGCACGACTGGCCGACGTTGCGGAAGGCCGACAGCACCCCCAGCGGCACGGCTTTGGCGAAATCGGCGTCGGGCAGCATCACGTTAGGCGACTTGCCGCCCAGTTCCTGGGTCACGCGTTTAACCGTCACGGCCGCCGCTTGCGCGACGAGGGCGCCGGCGCGGTTGGAGCCGGTGATGGAGATCATGTCGATGTCAGGGTGGGCGGCGATGGCGGCGCCGACGTCCGGGCCGCTGCCGTTGACCAGATTAAATACACCGGGCGGCAGGCCGGCGTCGTGGACCAGTTGGGCGAACAGCAGGGCGCTCAACGGCGACAGCTCGCTGGGTTTCAGGACCACGGTGCAACCGGCGGCGAGGGCCGGCGCGACTTTGGCGGTGATCTGGTACAGCGGCCAGTTCCACGGCGTGATCAGGCCGCAGACGCCGATGGCTTCCCGCTCGATCGCGGTGGTGCCTTCGACCGTCTGGAAGCGGTAGGTGGAGAGCAGATCCCGGGCGACCCGCACGTGTTCGGCGGCCAGTGGCACCTGCATGGATCTGGAGAAACTGATGGCGGCGCCCATCTCCAGTGAGAGGACTTGGGCGAGGGGCTCTGTGCGCTCAAGGATCAGTGCGTGGATGTTTCCCAGGATCGCTGCGCGTTCTTCGACCGGCGTTGCTGACCAGCCAGGGAAGGCAGCGCGCGCTGCTGCGACGGCCCGATCAACGTCCTCGGCAGAACCTCGCGCGACCTCGGCCACCACCTCTTCAGTGGCCGGATTGACCACGGGCAGGAGGGTCGGAACGGCGGGAGGCGTCCACTCGCCGTTGATGTAAAAATGCCCGGCGTTTTGCAGCTCGATGCCGTGGGTATTTGAAGAGTGTGAGGTCATCCAGCTAGCTCCCTGGAGCGGTGATAAGTGCTGCGAACAGCGAGTCCTGACGTCTCGATACGCTAACAAACCGGCCCAGGCAAAAGATGCCGTTGTTGCCGCCTGCAAGGGAGAATCTGCTGAATCCGCCAGGGTTGCCGCTGACGCCTTCCCGGCTAAAGCCGGTCCCACTAAGGGCAGCGTGCTGCGTCAGTGAGGTGTGTACGCGCTTTTGATTTCAGTGGGACCGGCTTCAGCCGGGAAGAGGCACCCATTAGCACCCAAAATTTTGTGGTGTGGCGCCTGACGCTTTCCCGGCTAAAGCCAGTCCCACTAAAGGCAGCGCGCTGCGTCAGTGAGGTGTGTACGCGCTTTTGATTTCAGTGGGACCGGCTTCAGCCGGGAAGAGGCCCGTGTGAGCGCCATCAACTTTGCGGTGTGACGCATGACGCCTTCCCGGCTGAAGCCGATCCTACAAATGGCGGCGCGCCTGGCAACGTTCAACCAATCGCCTGGGTCACCATCGCAAACTGGGCAATCCCATCCCGCGACTGCGGCGGTTCGCCCAGCACCATGCGGGGCGCGCGATCAACGCATGGCAGCCCCAGGCCCTCCAGCCAGTCCACCAGCCCGCAATCCGCCAGAATATCGAAGCGCACAAACGTGCCGGGGATCAGGCTCAGCAAGTGCGTGATCATCTGTTGCGCCTGCTCCAGATTCTGGGCAACCACCGGTCCGATGAGATGTCCGCGGCCAAAACGACGGAGCAGGGCGCAGCCCGTTAGTTGCCCGTGCACCTCGACGCCCACCACACACTCCGCCGTCGGCAGCAGATCATTGAGAACCGCCGTGCGATCCAGTCCGCTGCCTGCATTGGCCAGTTCGATCACCTGCGGGTATTCGTCCTGGGTCACTTCGCGACAGACCGCGCCTGCAGTCACAAACACAGGCGGCACCTGCGGCACGCCCTGATGCTGCTGAATCCGCGCGTATTCGACGAAACCCATGCTCACGTACAGCGGCGCCCCTGATTCAGTGGCATTGAGAATCGGCGTGCGCGGCGCGGCGGCGTCCAGGCACAGGTTCATCAACTGGCGGCCAATGCCTTTGCTCTGGTGCTGATCACTGACGATCACCAGCCCGATGGACGAATAAGCCCCCTGATGGCAGGCAAACGCCACGCCCACCAATTGCCCTTCATGCTCAGCAACAAAGCCCTCGGATGTGCGCTGCACCATCGCCCAGTCGGCCTCGCGATGGGGCCACTTCAACTGCACGGAGAGCGCGTGGGCGGCGGGCATGTCGGCTGCCGTCGCCATGCGATAAACGTAAGCGTCACTCATATGAGTTTTCCTGTGCTGAGAAGACTTGTTGCCAGTTGCGGCACCAGCGATGGCTGGGTGAACCGACGAATGTCGAAGGGGCTGATGGACGTGCTGGTGCTGCCGGTGCTGATCAATTCGGCCATCACGTCGCCAACGCCAGGGCCGAGCTGAAAGCCATGGCCGCAGAAGCCGAAAGCGTAAAACAGCCCGTCAACCATGCCGCTGCGGCCCATCACCGGCAGCGAGTCTGGCGTGTAGCTTTCGATGCCGCTCCAGGTGCGGATGATGTTGAGTTTCTCCGCGCCGGGTACCAGCCGCTTCATCTGGCGCATCTGGTTGATCAGGCTTTCAGGCTTGAAAAACGCCCGACGGTTGACCATGTCCGGCGCGCAGCGGGCGCCGCCGCCGATGATGATGTTCCCGCGCGGGATCTGCCGAAAGTAGATCACCTCTTCCTTGATTTTGGTGAACACGCCGATCACCGTGGGCAACGCGTAAGGCACCGGCTCGGTCACCGACATCTGCGGGCCGTTGGGCTCCAGGGGCACGGGTTCATCGAACTGTTGAGACAGCCTGGTCGCCCACGCGCCGGCGGTGATCAACAGTTGCTCGGCGACGAACAATTGCCCATCGGTGGTGGTGACATGGAACACGCCGCCGACCTTTTGCACGTCGGCGACTTCGGTGCGTTCTTCGATTCGGGCGCCGAGGCGTCGGGCCGCGCGGGCAAAGGCCGGCGCTGCGAGACGCGGGTTGGCGTGACCGTCGTGAGGGGCGTAGGAGCCGCCCTTGACCTCTGGGCCGAGGAAGGGAAACCGCTCGTGCAACTCGGCGCCGCGATAGATTCTCAGGTCCAGTTGCTCGGCTTCCGGGGCGGCGGCATAGGCCTCCAGCTCGGCGATTTCGTCCTCGCGATAGCACACGCGCATGTGCCCGCTGGGGATGAATTCCAGGTCGTCGTCGATCAGCTCCGGCAGGCGCTTCCACAATCCGAATGAGCGATTCGCCAGTTCCAGCTGACCCAGATACCGCCCTTGCCGCCGCACATTGCCGAAGTTCACGCCGCTGGCGTACTGACCGATCTGATCGCGTTCCAGCAGGGTCACCGAGCGACCGCGCCGTTGCAGAAAAAACGTCGAAGAGGCGCCCATGACGCCGCCGCCGATCACCAGCACATCGCTTTTTTGCGGGTTCATGAAGGCTCCTCTTGCAGGTTACGGGCTGGGAGGCCACGGGGTTGCAGGTCACGGGCTATCGCTTCGATCTCGATCAGGTAACCGTGATGCAAGACCGGGACCGGCACCACGGCGCGGGCGGGTCGATGCTCGCCCAAGCAGCGCCCATAGATTCGGTCAAAGGCCGGCCAGTGTTCAATGCCCACGACGTAGACCGTGACTTTCAGCAAGTCGACTGGGCTTAAACCCGCTTGCGTAAGGATCGCCATGAGGTTGTCGAGGGCAATCGACGCCTGCACCTCGAACGGTTGATCGGCGCTGTGCTCGCCATTGGCGCGTACTGGCAATTGCCCGGACACGTACAACACGCCGCCGTAGGCCACTGCTTGGGAATAGTGTCCGCCCGGCACCGCTGCGTGGGGCGTGTGAATGATCTCGATGTCACCAGCCATGCAGACGACTCCAGGTGTGCACCGCGCCATCGGCGTCGAGGGCGTGATAATCCGGGAACTGCGCGCCGGTGGCGCAGGCGTGGTTGGGCAGGATGCGCAGGCGGCTGCCGATGGGGAAACGTGTGGCAAGGCCGGCGCTGTCGGTGTTGCCCAACGTGATAATCCCGTGCTCCTGATTGGCGCCGGTGAGCAACGCCCCCTCAATCCACTCTCCCGTTTCGCTGCACACCTGGCCGTAGCCGAAATCGTGGCGCTGACGCTGGGTGCCGCGATCACGACTCATGGCCATCCAGCCGGCGTCGGTGATGATCCAGCCCTTTTCCTGCTGATGGCCGATCACCGTGGTCAGCACGCTCAGGGCCAACTCGTCGGCCTGGCAGACGCCGATGTTGTGCATGACCAGATCGAAGAACACATAAACGCCAGCACGCACTTCCGTCACGCCATCCAGATTCAGGGCCGAGAGGGCGGTGGGCGTGGAGCCGATGCTGACGTCCGGGCAGGCCATCCCGGCGTCACGGATGCGTTGAGCGGCGCGAACGCAGAGGGCGCGCTCCTGTTCGGCGAGGGCCTGCAGGGCTTCAGGGTTGTCGAGTTCGTAGCTGGAACCGGCGTGGGTCATCACGCCGCGCAGCTGCACGCCGCCGTCGATGAGGATGCGTGCCACGTCGATCAGCGCGGGGTCTTCAGCGGCGAGACCGGACCGATGACCGTCACAGTCGACCTCAATCCAGACGGGGAAGGGCTCATTGTGCTCGCGCGCGAAGGCGACGATGGCCTCTGCACCCTGGACGCTGTCGGTGAGCACGCTCAGGTTGCAACCGGCGCGCCGCAGCGCCATTGCCTGGGCCAGTTTGCCGGGCGCGATGGCGACCGCGTACAACACGTCGATGATGCCCTGATTGAAACAGTGCTCGGCTTCTTTCAGCGTCGAGACCGTCACACCGCTGGCGCCGGCCGCGATCTGCGCGTGAATCACCTGCAGGCATTTGCTGGTCTTGATGTGGGGGCGCAAACGCACGCCGAGGCTGTCCATGCGTTGCTGCATGCGCTGGATGTTGCGCTGCATGCGCGGGACGTCCACCAGCGCGGCGGGGGTGTCGAGAGAGGCGATCGGCGTAGACATGACGGAACTCGGGTGGCGAGGGACAGGCTGCACTCTACTCAGCTGTCGTTAAGGTGTGGTTCAATCCAGCCTCATCAATCATTAAGTAAAAGTGAATGATTTCCATCGAAGACCTGCGCCTGGCGGTCGCCCTGAGCCGTGCCGAATCCCTGAGCGCGGCGGCCAGAGCGCTCAATGTTTCGCCGCCGGCGCTGTCCATGCGCCTGCGTAAACTGGAGACCCTGCTGGGCCTGACGCTGGCCAACCGCGACGCCCGCCGCCTGAGCCTGACGGCCGATGGCGAACGCTTCTCCCGGGAAAGCGCGCTGTTGCTCGAACAGCTCGAAGCGCTGCCCGAATCTTTCCGGCAAAAGGACGAAAGACTGGTCGGCACCCTGCGACTGGCGGCGCCGTTCGGCTTCGGACGCCAGCGACTGGCACCGCTGCTGGCGCGTTTCATTCGGCTGCATCCGCAGCTGTGCCTGCACCTGGATCTGCGCGAAACCCCCTGGCCGGATCGCCACGACAGCGACGCCGTGATCCACATCGGCCACCTCAACGACAGCCTTTGGACCGCGCGGCAACTCTCGCCCAACGAGCGCTGGCTGTGCGCAAGCCCGGCCTACCTGCACGAACACGGTGAGCCGACGTCGCCGGACCAACTCAGCGCCCACCGCTGCATCTGCATCCGCGAAAACGACGAAGACGTGACCCTCTGGCACCTGCGCAAAGGCTCTGCCCGCAAAACCCTGCGCGTCGAACCGGCCCTGCTGACCAACGACGGCAGCGTCGCCCGCCGCTGGGCCGAACAAGGCCTGGGCCTGGTGCTGCGCTCGCAATGGGACGTCAGCGACGCCATCGCCGCCGGCAACCTCGTGCGCGTCCTCGCCGAATGGAACTTCGACAGCGCCCCCGTCAACCTCCTCGTACCCTCACGCAAACTGCGCAGCCCGAGGGTGCAGGCGTTGGTGGCGTTTCTGGAGGATGCGTTGAAGGTGTGAGTGGGGGCGTTTGATAGCGAGACAGGCGTTACGGCGCTAAATTGTTGGCGCCCAGACTGGCCTCTTCCCGGCTGAAGCCGGTCCCACTAAAAGCACCGCGTGGAGCCAGTGAGACCGGTGACGCGGAGCGTCAGGAGATGCATTCCCACGCGGAGCGTGGGGAAAGATCTGACAACAGCAACAGCAACAGCAACAGCAACAGCAACAGCAAGAGCTTCGCGAGCAAGCTCGCTCCCACAGGTAGTGTGTCTGATCAGCAAACCTGCCAGTGCCCAGACTGGCCTCTTCCCGGCTAAAGCCGGTCCCACAAAAAAGTACTGCGTACACCCCGTAGGACCTGTTTCAGCCGGAAGCTTTTGATCTTCAAACACATATAGCCCAGACACCGCAGAACGCGACTTGGGTGCAGGCCGAACGCAGACGACGCGGAGTGGGCCGAGCCGCATGGATGCGGCGAGAGCGCCGTCAGGACAGGGATGTCCGTTCGGCGCGGGCCCACGGAGCGTCGTCGGAGTGAGGGTATTCCGACGAAGGAGGAACCCAACTAGGAGCAGGCACCCTTGGTTACTTGGGGTGCTTTTCCAAGTAACTCGCCGAAGGCGAAACAGTCTGCCCCCAGGCAGACGCCCTTGATCCTGATCCTGATCTTGATCTAAAGAGAGACGCCGAACTCACTGCACCGCATAGACCTTGCGGACGTAAACCATACTCGTCCACGCACAAAACGCCCCCTTCACCACAAAAACCGTATCCCCCGGATTAACCGTCACCTCACCGCCCTCATCATCGGCCAGCGTTACGCTCCCCTCCAACACATGCATCAACTCATGCAACCGATGGGCACGACCATGGCGCTGATACGGCGTCGAATCCCAGATCCCCACTTTCAACGCCGTCACCTCATCCTCGAACAGACTCAACGCCCGACACTGCGGCGCAGGCCCGATCAAAATCGGCGGCTCCAGCGTCGCAGACGGCTCCAGCCACGTATGCGCCGGCAACAGCGTCAAACCGGGACGCGCAGGCGCACCCTCCACATCCACCGCACAAAACGCCCATTCACTGCCACTGCTGGCATGCACCGCGACCCGACTGCCACGGCCAATCACCGCACTGTCACCGACGCCCAACTCCAGGGTCTGCTCCGCGCTGCTCAACACCACATGGCCGGCGTGCACCACCAGCGTCTCGCTGTAGGGAAAGTCCTCGATCAACGTGTCGCCGGTGAACCGCACCAGCCCGGCCGACACCCCGTCGTCGCCGCGCCACGCCACCTGTCGCGCTTCGGCAAAGGGATCAAGGGCGCCCAATGGCGCCGAGTTGAAAGACGTCGCAACGCCGCTGCCATCAGCGCGCGCCAACAGCAAAATACCGGGAGATGACATGGTTAACGCTCCGTTGAAAAGTCAGCCGATCGCTTGGGTGATCAGCGCAAAAGGTTGCATGCCCTGACTGGCCTGGGGCGGCGTGCCCCGCGCCATTTGCACCACCGTGTCGACGTGCTTCAGGCCCGCCGTTTCCAGCCAGTCGCTGAGGCCGCAGGCCACGGGGATGTCGATGCGCACAAAAGTGTCCGGCACCTGGGCCAGCAAGACGGCGATCAGGTGCTGGGCCTGATGGATGTTCTCCGCCACCACCGGCCCGATGCAGCGCCCGCGCCCGAACGGCCTAAGCAGGGCGAAACCGCGCAGCTGACCGCCACGCTCGATGCCCACGGCGTGCTCCACCTGCAGGTCGCGCAGCACTTCGCGGCGATCCAGGCCGCTGGCGGCTTTGGCGAGATCGAGCAGGGCGGCGTGATCGTCGGCGGTGAGGGCGCGGCAGGTTTCACCGTCAGCCAACGCCACAAGCGCCGGCACAATGGCCTGCCCCTGATGCTGCTGCACCCGACCGAACTCGACAAAACCCTGGCTGGCATACAACGGCTTGCCGGCGACGGTGGCGTTAAGAATCGGCGTGCGCGGTTCGCACGCGGCGAGGGCCATCTCCATCAAGCGGCGGCCGATGCCCTGGCCCTGATAATCGTTGCTGACGATCACCAGGCCGATGGTCGCGAAATCACCTTGAGGGCAGACAAACGCGCTACCGATCAGGCGGCTGCCGTCCATGACCACGAAGCCGTCGCTGACCCGATGCAGCATCGCCCAGTCGTCCAGGCGATGGGGCCATTTCAGTTGCACCGACAAATCATGGGCAGCGGTCAGGTCGGCCACGGTCATGGGGCGATAGGTATAAGAAGGGTGCGGCAGGGCGGACATGGCGAGGCTCCGTTATGCGTTATTCAAGTGGCACTGCACGCCTGTATCCCACCTGATGTGAGGGCTGACAAGAGGCCTCGGAATATTCGGCAGATTCGTTGCGCGCCGGGGAACCAGACCCAACTTCGTACTTAAATCCGGGGCGAGGGCGGCAGCAAATGCCACGGGACATTAATGCTGAATAACACCGCACCGAGCGCTTTTTTCAAGCAGTTGCAGCGGGCGGTGGACAGACTTTTGCCGGATGGGCACCGTTCATGCACCCACCGACGCATTCGCCTCACGGCGCGGGGCACGGTGACAATTCAGGCACCAGACAACGCCGGTCACCAGCAGCACAATAGCCGCCCACTCAAAGTTGTCAGGGAGTCGGTGCTCCCATATAAAGCCGAACACCAGCGCCGCCAATGTCTCGATCACCAGCACTTGCCCACTGAGCGCCAGCGGCAGCAGCCTGCTCGCCTGATTCCAGCACGCGCCACCCACCACCGAGGACAGCAAGGCGACGCCCCCGGCCACCCCCAAAACATGCAGCCAGTCCGCGGCGCTGTACGTACCGGCCTGAAACCCAAGGACAGGCACTGCCAACAGCAGGGACTGCGCGCCGGTCATCACCCCAGTCAGGAGCGCCCAGTCATGGGACGAAACCTCGATGACTTGAACCAGTCGCCGAGCGTTGCTCACGGCGTACCAGCTCCAGGTCACCAGTGCGCCCACCGCACACAAAATCCCGCCAACGTTGGTCAATGCATCCGGCCTGTCGCCTTTGAACAGGGCGTGCCAACTGATCAGTACGACGCCACCGACCGCGTAACACAGCGAAGGAATCAGCTTGCGCAACGGGACGGCGTTGGCGTCATGACGGCCTGCCAGCGTCACGATGACCGGGATCAGTCCGACAATCAGGGATGTGGTGGCGATGCCGACCCATTGCACACCGGTGCCCACCAGCGAGTAGTAGAGGAGGTTGCCGATCAGGCTCAGCCAGAACAGTGATTTCCAGTCAGCCATACCGAGTTGCGCACCCGGGCGTGGCTCGCAGACGGCCCATCAATTGAGCCATGGGCGACGGCGATCCGACGGTGTCCGACAACAGGGAGGACAGCAGCAGCGGGCCGAGCTGTGAAGCGCTCAAGGCCAGTTGCTCATTGCCGATCAGCTCGGCGAACTCGATCAGCCGCCGGGTGGCGGGGGAAACCGGCACGTACACACGCTTGGCCAGCGGCGCGATGTGCAGGGCCTCCAGCGTAGTCGCGGCGCAGTCCAGGATCAGAAACCGGCTGTCAACGTGGGTGAACTGGGAGTGCGCCGAGCCGGGCATCACCACGGCTGCCAATGACTGATCGATAGCCCCTTCACGACCGTCCACGTTGATTTCCATTCGCCCGCGGATCGGCAGTACCAACTGAGTGTGGTCGTGCTGGTGGTTGGGGTTTTCCCTGTCGTAGCTGCGGACTTCAAGGTTTACAAACATAGCGCACCATCCCGCCGGGCGGGTCATTCAGGGTCGAGCATTCGCCGTGCCCGTGCACCTTACGGATGCGGTGCGGGGCGCGGGATTCTATCATTTGGCGAACAGGCCGTTGCGCCCGCCCGATGTCCTGCACGCCGACACAGAATGGCTGGACCGCAGTGACTGAGCCCGGGTCAGTCAGCCGTCATCCAGGGGGGGGGTCGAAAGCAGAATCTGCCCTCACCGCAGAATCGGTTAACCCCGCGCGTGCCACGCCACATTATCTGCCGCCCCGACGCCCATTCTTGGGCCTTTCCCCGCCCGAACGCCTTCAAAAGCCCCCTAAAAGCGCACAAACACAGGACCTGCCCAAGGCTGGCGCGCACCGCAAACTCTGCTGAGCCCAGCCACCAAAACGGTGGTTTGTATTGAGCACGGGTCGTTTTAGACGGCATATGCTGATTTCACAGTGATGTAATGAAGCTGTGCTGCAACGAGGCCGACGCGCCGCCAGGGCAGCGAACGCTTGCCACACTCAACTGACTTCAGGACCGCACTCAATGAGCTTTCTTCGTCCCAAATTCATTACGTTCGACTGCTACGGCACGCTCACCAACTTCCACATGGGCACCATGACCCGCGAGCTGTTTGCTGACCGCGTCAAGCCTGAACAGATGGACCAGTTCGTCAAAGACTTTTCGGCCTATCGCCTCGATCAAGTCATGGGCGACTGGCAGCCGTACGACGTGATCCTCAAGACCGCCCTGGCCCGGACCTGCAAACGCTGGGGCGTCGAGTACCGCGATGAAGGCCAGCTGTATTACGACGCCGTGCCGACCTGGGGCCCCCACGCCGACGTGCCGGCCGGTCTGTCGAAGATCGCCGACAAGATTCCCCTGGTGATCTTCTCCAACGCCAGCGACAGCCAGATCATGTCCAACGTCGACAAGCTCGGCGCGCCGTTCCACAAAGTCTTCACCGCCGAACAGGCCCAGGCCTACAAGCCACGTCTGGCCGCGTTCGAGTTCATGCTCGACAACCTTGGCTGTGGCCCGGAAGAAATCTTGCATGTGTCTTCGAGCTTCCGTTACGACCTGATGCCGGCCCACGACATGAAAATCAAGCACAAGGCCTTCGTTGCCCGCGGCCATGAAGTCCCGGCGAATGCGTACTTCGAGTACCAGCAGATCACCGACATCGGCGGACTGCCGGCGCTCGTGGGCCTGTAACTCAAACGCCGTCTCCACGCCGTTTCAGCGCCGCCGTTTTAGCAATAAGGGGTTAAAGATGGGCAGTGAATCCTATTGGCTCGACACCGCACCGGCCTTCACCGGTGCCCAACCCGGCGGCTTGCCCGGGCAGGTCGACGTGGCCGTGATCGGCGGTGGATTCACCGGCCTTTCAGCGGCGCGGGCCTTGGCACTCAAGGGTGCCAGCGTGGTGGTGCTGGACGCCGGTCGGGTCATCGGCGAAGCCTCGGGGCGCAACGGCGGGCAGTGCAACACCGGCGTGGCGCAGGATTACGCCGGTCTGCACGCCAGTCTCGGTGCGGCCAGGGCGCGCGCCTATTACCAGGCCTATGAAAGCGCGGTGCAGACCGTGGTGTCGCTGGTCGAGCACGAAAAGATCGCCTGCGATCTGCTGCGCAACGGCAAGCTCAAGCTGGCGGCCAAACCCCTGCATTACGAAGGCCTGGCCCGCACCTGCGAGCTGATCCGCCGGGAGGTGGACGCCGACGTCGAGTTGTTGAATGCCGAGCAAACCCGAGCCGAAGTCAACTCGGCGCAATTCCATGGTGCGTTGTTGCAGCGCAACGGCGTGCAGATGCACGTTGGCCGCTTTGGCGTCGGTCTGGCCGAAGCCGCTGCCCGGCGCGGCGCCATGATTTACCAACACACCGCGGTCAAGGACTGGAAGCCCGAGGCCGGCGGTTATCAGGTCAACACCGCCAAGGGTTCGCTGCACGCAGGCCAAGTGCTGCTGGCGACCGGCGCGTGCCAGCACGGCGACCTCGGCTGGTACCGCCGGCGGATCGTGCCGGTGGGCAGTTTTGTCATCGCCACCGAAGTCTTGCCCCAGGCGCTGATCGATCAATTATTGCCGCAGCACCGTGCCTACGTGACCAGCCGCATGATCGGCAACTACTTCCGCCTGACCCCGGACAACCGCCTGCTGTTTGGCGGCCGCGCGCGGTTTGCCATGTCCGACGGCGTGTCCGACGCCAAAAGCGGCAAGGTGCTGCGGGCGGCGATGCTGAACATGTTCCCGCAATTGGCCAACGTGAAAATCGATTACTGCTGGGGCGGCCTGGTGGACATGACGTCCGACCGCCTGCCCCGCGCCGGCCAGCACGGCGGCGTGTTCCATTCCATGGGCTACAGCGGCCATGGCGTGCAGATGTCCGTGCACATGGGCCAGGTCATGGCCGAGGTCATGGCCGGCAACGCGGCGGCCAACCCCTGGCGTGAACTGGAATGGCCAGCGATCCCCGGCCACTTCGGCAAGCCCTGGTTTCTGCCGTTCGTGGGCGCTTATTACCGTTTCCAGGACTATTTGCACTGAGTTGCCGCTGTAGCGTCACCGTCGTCTGCGTTTCCAGGACGCTCCGGACATCCGTGAGCACTCGAATATCCCGATCATCGACAGGTAGCCTTGATATGACTGACCACAAAGACACCCCCGAGCTTATCTCCGGCCAAGACAGCCTGCGGGTATTCGAAGGCCTCAATCGCGGCATGTCGCGGCGCAACGCCCTGCAGATGCTCGGCCTTGCCGGCGTCGCCGCAGCGGGGGCGGGCAGCCTGTTCGGCAGCGCCGGCAAACTGTTCGCCGAAGAAGCCACCGCTGGCGGCAAGGGCAAGCCCGGCGGCAAGATCCGCGTGGCCGGCATGTCCAGTTCCACCGCCGACACCCTCGACCCGGCCAAGGGCGCGCTGTCCACCGACTATGCCCGTCACTACATGTTCTACAACGGCCTGACCCGTTTCGATAAGCACCTGGTGCCGCAACTGGAACTGGCCGAGCGCATCGATAACGTTGACGCCACGCTGTGGACCATCACCCTGCGCAAGGACGTGACCTTCCACAACGGCAAGAGCCTCGGCGCCGCCGACGTGGTGTTCTCCCTGAGCCGCCACAAGGACCCGATCACCGGCTCCAAAGTCATGCCGCTGATGGAGCAGTTTGCCGAGATCAAGGCCACCGGCCCGAACGAGGTGCAGATCCGCCTCAGCGCGCCGAACGCGGAACTGCCGTCGATCCTCGCCGTGTCGCACCTGCTGATCGTTCCCGAGGGCACCACCGATTTCAACAAAGGCATCGGCACCGGGCCGTTCACCGTCGGCGAGTTCAAGCCGGGTGTGCGTTCGGTGGCCGTGCGCAACAAGAACTACTGGAAACCGGGCCTGCCGTACCTCGACGAGATCGAATTCATCGCCATTGCCGACGAGCCGTCGCGGGTCAACGCGCTGCTGTCTGGCGACGTGCACATGATCAACGAGGTCAACCCGCGCTCCACCACGCGCATTGCCGCCAGCCCCAAACACCGCGTCGTCGATGCACCGTCGGGCAACTACACTGACTTGATCATTCGCCAGGACCAGCTGCCCGGCAAAAGCCCGGAATTCACCCAGGCCATGAAACTGCTGCTGGACCGCGAACAGGTCAAATCCGCCGTGTTCCGTGGCTTCGCCGTGGTCGGCAACGATCACCCGATTGCGCCGGGTTCGCGCTACTTCAACACCGACTTGCCGCAGACGGTCTACGACCCGGAAAAAGCCAAGTTCCTGCTGAAGAAAGCCGGCATGGAAAGCATCACCATGCCGGTCATGGCGTCGCCTGCCGCGACCGGTTCGGTGGACATCGCCGTGCTGCTGCAGCAATCGGCGAAACAGGCCGGCCTCAAGCTGGACGTGAACCGCCTGCCGAGCGACGGCTACTGGTCCAACCACTGGATGAAGCACCCGTTGAACTTCGGCAACATCAACCCGCGGCCGAACGCCGACGTGATGTTCTCGCAGTTCTTCCAGTCCAAGGCGCCGTGGAATGAATCCGGCTGGCAGAACGATCAGTTCGACCAGTTGCTGATGCTGGCCCGGGGCGAAACCGACGACGCCAAGCGCGCCAAGATGTACGGCGACATGCAGACCCTGGTGCACGATCACTGCGGCATCGGCGTGCCGGTGTTCATCAGCAACATCGACGGCGTCGACCAGCGCATCAAGGGCTACGACTCCAACCCGTTGGGCGGCTTCATGGGTTACATGTTCGCCGAGCAGGTGTGGCTGGACGCTTGAGGAGGCAGTGCGATGAATAGCCATACGCTGTGGTTGATCTGCCGGCGCCTCGGTGCCGGAGTCGTGACCCTGTTGATCGTGTCCATGGTCGTGTTCGCGATCACGGCCGTGCTGCCGGGCGACGCGGCGCAGCAATCCCTCGGCCAGTTCGCCACCCCTGAGCAGGTGGCGGCGCTGCGCCTTAAACTGGGGCTGGATCAACCCGGCGTGTTGCGCTACCTGCACTGGTTGATGAATTTGCTCACCGGCGACATGGGCCAGTCGGTGTCCAACGCCATGCCGGTGGGTGAATTGATGGCGGGCCGGGTGCCGAACACGCTGATGCTGGCGGCCGCCACGGCGCTGGTGTCAGTGCCGCTGGCCTTGATCCTCGGCATCGGTTCGGCCATGGGGCGCGGCGGGCGCATCGACAGCTGCCTGAGTTTCATCACCCTGGCGATGGTTGCAGTGCCGGAGTTTCTGGTGGCGACCCTGGCGGTGCTGATTTTCGCGGTCAACCTCGGTTGGCTGTCGGCGCTGTCCTACGCCACCGACATCACGTCACCGCTGCAATTTCTGCGCACCTACGCGTTACCGGTAATGACCCTGTGCTGCGTGATCGTGGCGCAGATGGCACGGATGACCCGCGCCGCCGTCATCGACCAGCTCGACAGTCCGTACGTGGAAATGGCCCGCCTCAAAGGCGTCAGCCCGATCCGCATCGTGCTGCGCCACGCCTTGCCCAACGCCATCGGGCCGATTGCCAACGCCATCGCCCTGAGCCTGTCGTACCTGCTCGGCGGGGTGGTGATCGTCGAGACCATCTTCAACTACCCCGGCATTGCCAGCCTGATGGTCGATGCCGTGACCAACCGCGACATGGCCCTGGTGCAAGCCTGCACCATGCTGTTCTGCGCGGCCTATCTGGCGTTGGTGTTGCTCGCCGACCTCTGCGCCATCCTCTCCAACCCGAGGCTGAGAAACCAATGAACCCGCTCATTGCGAAATCCAGGCCTGCGTCTTCCGCCCTGGCACTGGCCAAGGTCTCCGGCAACCCGTCCTGGCTGGGATTGGTCGGCGCTGCCGTCTGCGTGATCTGGCTGCTGGTGGCGCTGTTCGGCCCGTGGCTGGCGCCGCACCCGGTCGGGGAAGTGATCTCCGACAACATCTTCGAAGGCTTCAGTCTGGCGCATCCCTTCGGCACCGATTACCTGGGCCGCGACATGCTCAGCCGGGTGCTGGTGGGGGCGCGATTCACGGTCGGTCTGTCGCTGGTGGCGGCGCTATTGGCCAGCACCTTCGGCACCGGCTGCGCGCTGCTGTCGGTGGTTTCGCCCAAGTGGCTGGACGAAATCATCAGCCGCATCATGGACGCGTTCATTTCGATCCCCAGCAAAATGCTCGCGCTGATCATGGTCTCGGCCTTCGGCTCGTCGGTCACGCTGCTGATCTGCACGGCAGTGATCAGCTACATCCCCGGTTCGTTCCGGGTGGCCCGCAGCATGGCGGTCAATATCGAGGCCCTGGAATACGTGCAAGTGGCGCGCACCCGGGGCGAAGGCAAGCTGTACGTGGCGTGCCGGGAAATCCTGCCGAACATGCTCAACCCGGTGCTGACCGACCTTGGCCTGCGTTTCGGCTACATCGTGCTGTTGCTCAGCGGCATGAGTTTTCTGGGCCTCGGCGTGCAGCCGCCGGACGCCGACCTTGGCTCGCTGGTGCGGGAAAACATCGGCGGCCTCAACCAGGGCGCGATGGCGATCATCATTCCGGCGCTGGCCATCGGCACGCTGACCATCGGCGTCAATCTGCTGATCGACTACCTGTCATCACGACGCGGTCGACGCTCGGGAGGCCATTGATATGACCCAGTTGATTCGCGTCGAAGACTTGCGCGTGGTGGCCGGTGATCCGGGCAGCGAAGTGGAGATCGTCAAGGGCGTGAGCTTTGCCCTGGAGAAGGGCGAAGTGCTGGCGCTGATCGGCGAGTCCGGCTCCGGTAAAACCACGATTGCCCTGGCCTTGCTTGGTTATGCACGACGGGGCTGCCGGTTGTCCGGTGGCGTGGTGCAGGTCGGCGACCACGACATGCTGGCCCTCAGCGAAAAAGAGTTGCAGGGCCTGCGGGGCAATCGTGTCTCGTACATTGCCCAGAGCGCGGCGGCCGCCTTTAATCCGGCGAAAAAACTCCTCGATCAAGTGGTGGAAGGGCCGTTGATCCACGGCCTCGGCACCCGCGCGGAGCTCGAAGCCAAGGCCATCGGCCTGTTCCGCGACCTGGCCCTGCCAAACCCGGAGCGCATTGGCCGTCGGTATCCGCACCAGGTTTCCGGTGGACAATTGCAACGGGTGATGGCCGCCATGGCGCTGATCAGCGACCCGCTGCTGGTGGTGCTCGATGAGCCGACCACCGCGCTGGACGTCACCACACAGATCGACGTGCTGCGCGCGTTCAAGCGCGTGGTGCGGGAACGTGGCGCGACGGCGGTCTACGTGTCCCATGACCTCGCCGTGGTGGCGCAAATGGCCGACCAGATTGTCGTGCTCAACGGCGGGCAGATTCTCGAACAAAGCGCCACCGCGCCCCTGCTCAAGGCACCGTCCCACGAATACACCCGCAGCCTGCTGGCGGCCGCACGCCCTGATACGCGCATTCGTCCGCCGTGTGGCGTTGCTGAAGAAAGCCCGCTGCTGACCATCACTGGCCTGACCGCCGGCTATGGCAACAAGAACCTGCATGGCATGCCGGCGATTCGCGTGCTGGAAGACATCGACCTGACCGTGCGGCGGGGCCAGGCCATCGGCGTGATCGGTGAGTCCGGCTCGGGCAAATCAACCCTGGCGCGCGTCGTGGCGGGGCTTTTGACCCCTGCACTCGGCGGCCTGACCTTCGACGGTCAGCCGTTGGGCGGCAGTCTGTCCGAGCGCACGCCGGAGCAGTTCCGCCGGATCCAGATGGTCTTCCAGAACGCCGACACCGCGCTTAACCCGATGCACAGCGTGGCGACCATCCTCAGCCGCCCGCTGAAAATGTATTTCGGCCTCAAGGGCGCGGCCTTGCAGACGCGCATCGGCGAGCTGCTTGAT
This sequence comes from Pseudomonas sp. W2-17, assembly GCF_041060445.1. NCBI lineage: Bacteria > Pseudomonadati > Pseudomonadota > Gammaproteobacteria > Pseudomonadales > Pseudomonadaceae > Pseudomonas > Pseudomonas sp. W2-17. The sequence continues at coordinate 120,233 of NZ_JAUFNS010000015.1, forward strand.
CTGGTGCGCCTGCCGCGGGACATGGCTGATCGCCGTCCCAATGAGCTGTCGGGCGGACAAAAACAGCGGGTCAATCTGGCCCGGGCGCTGGCGGCCAAGCCCGATCTGATCCTCTGTGATGAAGTGACCTCGGCCCTCGACACCGTGGTCGGCGCCGCCATCCTCGAACTGCTCCGCGACCTGCGTCAGCAACTGGGCGTGTCCTACCTGTTCATCAGCCACGACATTTCTACGGTGCGCGCGCTGTGCGACGACATCGTGGTGATGTACAGCGGCCACAAAGTCCACGCCGGCCGCCGCGAATCCTTTGCCGAAGCGCCGTACCACCCGTACACCGACCTGTTGATCCACTCGGTGCCGGAACTGCGCCAGGGCTGGCTGGAAACCTGCGGCGCCACCCATGGCGAGCTGCCGCCGATCGGCGAGCGGGCCAACCTGCCGGAGCTGTGCACCTTTCTCAATCGTTGCCCAATGCGCATCGACGGCCTGTGCAACCGCACCGCGCCGAACCGCCGCACGCTGGACAACGGCAGCGAAATTCTCTGCCACCGAGACGCCGCCGATCTGCTGGCGACCCAGCGCGGCGTCACCCCCACAAGCTTTGGAGCGTATGCATGAAAGGGCGTTTTGTGAGGCTGGCCGAACAGGGCCGGCCGACGGTCAACCTGACCGTGGATGGCGCGCCAATCGAAGCGTTGCAGGGCGACACGCTGATGGTGGCGTTGCTGACCCAGGGCACCGCGCTGCGCCAATCGGAATTCGACAGTGGCCGCCGCGCCGGTTTCTGCCTGATGGGCGCGTGCCAGGATTGCTGGGTCTGGACCCGTGGCGGCGAACGCCTGCGCGCCTGCTCCAACGAAGTCCGCGACGGGCTGGACATCGTCACCACACAACCGGAGGCGACATGGCCACTGCACAGCTGAGCACCCATCGCGTCGTCATCGTCGGTGCGGGCCCGGCCGGTGTGCGCTGCGCCGAAACCTTGCTGGCGGCCGGCATCAAACCGATTCTGGTGGACGAAAACCGCCGCGACGGCGGGCAGATCTACCGCCGCCAGCCGGACGGCTTCACCCGCGACTACGGCACCTTGTACGGCAGCGAAGCCGACAAGGCCAAGGACCTGCACCAGACTTTCGACCGCATCCGCGGCGCCATTGATTACCGCCCGGATACGCTGGTGTGGAACCTCACGCCGGGGCAGTTGTGCTGCGCGAATCAGGGCCGCCACACCACGCTGGACTATGACGCGCTGATCCTTTGCACCGGCGCCACCGACCGCTTGATGCCCATCGAAGGCTGGCAGCTCGCGGGCACCTACAGCCTGGGCGGGGCGCAGATCGCGTTGAAAAATCAGGCGGTTTCAATCGGCCATCGCGTGGTGTTCATGGGCAGCGGGCCGTTGCTGTACCTGGTCGCCAGCCAGTACGTCAAAGCCGGCGCCGAGGTGGCCGCGGTCCTCGACACTTCACCCTTCAGCCTGCGCATCAAGGCCCTGCCCAAACTGCTGGCACGACCGGGTCTGCTGTGGACCGGCATGAAACTGCTGGCGCAGTTGTACCAGGCCAAAGTGCCGGTGCATCTTGGCGTCAAGCCGTTGGAGGTTCTGGGCGATGCCGCCAATGGCGTGGCGGGCGTGCGTTTTACGACGGGCAGCGGCAAGGCCGTGACCGTGCAGGCCGATGCCGTGGCGCTGGGGTATCACCTGCGTCCGGAAACCCAGCTGGGTGATCTGGCCGGTTGCGCCATGGCCTTCGATGAAGCCTCCAGCCAATGGTGGCTGGCGACGGACGAGGCCGGCCGTACCTCGGTGAACGGCGTCTACGCCGCCGGCGACGGGGCGAAGATTCGCGGCGCCGATGCTGCCGAGCACGCCGGGCGTCGAGTGGCACTGGCACTGCTCGAAGACCTCAAGCAACCCTTCAATGCCGGGCTGCGCGATGAACAGCAACAGGCGCTGGGGGTGATGGACCAGTTTCGTCTGGGCCTGGCCGAAGCGTTTCCCTGGCCTGCCGAGCAGGCCAAGGCTTTGCCCGACAGCGCCATCGTCTGCCGCTGCGAGATGATCACGGCCGGCGAATTGCGTCGCACGGTCAACGAGAAGGGCGCCTGTGAAGTCAACCGCGCCAAGGCCTTCAGCCGGGTCGGCATGGGTCGCTGCCAAGGGCGTTATTGCTCCCAGGCGGGGGCTGAAGTGATCGCCGCAGAGGCCGGCGTGCAGGTGCAGGAAGTCGGTCGCCAGCGCGGGCAGGCGCCGGTCAAACCCTTGTCGATGCTCATTGAGGAGGTGTCGCCATGAGCGTGCAAAAAGCAGATGTGGTGATCGTCGGTGGCGGCGTGATGGGCTCAGCGACGGCGTTCTTTCTGCGTCAGCGCGGGCAGTCGGTGATCCTGCTGGAGCGCGACCAGATCGGCCAGTACGCCAGCGGCGTCAACTTCGGCAACGTGCGCCGGCAAGGGCGATTCCTCGGGCAACTGGCGCTGGCCAACCGCTCGTACGCACTGTGGAAACGCCTGCCGGAACTGATCGACGACGACCTCGAATTCATCCCCAGCGGGCACATGCGCGTGTGTTACCGCGAAGACGAAATCGCCGAGCTGGAGGCCTATGCCGCCGCCCCGGAGGCCGAGCAGCTGGACCTGAAAATCTACCGTGGCGCCGAGCTGCATCAGCGCTTTGGTTTTCTCGGCGCGGACGTCAAAGGCGGCTCGTACGCCCCCCACGACGGTCATGCCAACCCACGCCTCGCCGCGCCAGCCTTCGCGCGCGCCGCCCGACGTCTGGGGGCGCAGATCGAAGAACGCACGGAAGTGGCCGAGGTCGAGAAGGTCGGCGGTGATTTTCACGTCACCACCACTGACGGTCGTCAGTTCCACGCCGCGCAGCTGTTGATCACCGCCGGCGCCTGGGGCCAGAAACTCTCGGCGCAGTTCGGCGAACCGGTGCCGCTGGACACCCACGGCCCGCAGATGGCGGTCACGGAACCGGTGCCCTACGCCTTGCCGACGGTGATCGGCGTGTACACCAAGATCGCCGAGGAAGTGATTTACTTCCGCCAGATCCCCCGGGGCAATATCGTCATCGGCGGCGGCTTTCGCAGCAAACCCGACATGCTCAACCGTCGCGCCGCTGTCGAGCCGCGCAGCATCCTCAATCAGGCCGAACAGATGCGCCGTCTACTGCCGGGCGTGGGGAATCTGAACATCATCCGCGTGTGGAGCGGCATTGAAGGCTACCTGCCGGACTCGCTGCCGATCATGGGCCCCAGCGGCACCGTCGACGGCCTGTTCTATGCCTTTGGCTTCTGCGGCCACGGCTTTCAGCTCGGCCCCGGCGTCGGTGACGTGATGGCCGAACTGCTCGACACCGGTCGCACCACGACCCCGATCGAGGCATTCTCCATCACGCGTTTTGCCCTTCCCGCCGTGCAACGGAGCCACGCCTCATGAAACCCCGCGTTCTCGAGATTCTGAAACGGCTAATGGCCTTCGAAACCGTGTCGTCGGAGTCCAACATGGCCCTGATCGACTACGTCCGCGACCTGCTGCTGAGCAAGGGCATCGAGTCGTTGATCGTCAAAGACCAGAGCGGCAAGAAGGCCAACCTGTTCGCCAGCACCGGGCCGAAAGACCAGCCCGGCGTATTGCTCTCCGGGCACACCGACGTGGTGCCGGCGGCAGGGCAGGCGTGGACCTTTCCGGCGTTCGCCGCCACCGTGCAGGACGGGCGCATTTATGGCCGTGGCAGCTGCGACATGAAGGGCTTCATCGCTTTGGCCATCGACGCCATGCTCGATGCGGCAGAGCACTCACTCACACGCCCCCTCAATCGCCCGCTGCAACTGGCGCTGTCCCATGACGAGGAGATCGGTTGCGTCGGCGTGCGGCGCTTGCTCGACGTGCTGCACCTGGCGCCGGTGCGGCCGTTTCTGTGCGTGATCGGCGAGCCGACCAACATGCAATTCGTGCTGGGCCACAAGGGCAAGGGCTCCTACCGGACCTATTGCCGGGGTCAGGAGGCGCATTCGTCCCTGGCGCCGCGCTCGGTCAACGCCATTCACGTGGCCTGCGACTTCATCGCCTCCCTGCGGGAAAGCCAGCAGCATTTGCAACAACATGGCGCTCAGGACACCGACTACGACGTCCCCTACAGCACCGTGCATGTCGGGCAGATCAGCGGCGGCAAGGCGCTGAACATCGTGCCGAACCTGTGCACCCTGGATTTCGAGGTGCGCAACCTGCCGGCGGACAATCTGGAGCAGTTCATCGAGCAGATGCGCGAGCGTGCCGAAGTGATCGTGCGCGAGGCGCAGAAGCTCTCCAGCGTCGCGGCCATCGAGATCGAAACCATCAACGTCTACCCCGGCCTCGACACCCATCCGACGGTGGAAGCGGTGAGCTTCCTCAAGCAATTCGCCGCGCCGGACACCGGCATGACCAAGGTCTCGTTCGGCACTGAGGGCGGTCTGTTCAAACAGCGCCTCGACGTGCCGGTGGTGGTGTGCGGCCCGGGTTCCATCGAGCAGGCGCACAAGCCGGACGAGTTTATCGAGGTCAGCCAGATGGACGCCGGCGAGCGCTTTTTGCAAGGGCTGCTGGGCTCGTTGAAGGCGTAGCAGAGCCTGCCGTCCTGACGTGAATTTCAGCACGGCACGCTGGTTTGAAGACGCTTTCGGCATCCTCGTCCGCGCCAGATCCCTAGACTGGAATCTGTCTCGGATCAGGACTCGACCATGCTCAAGAATCGCTTGCAAGACCCCGGCCTGCTGGCTGAACGCGCCTACGTCAACGGCCAGTGGATCGCTGCTGACAGTGGCGCCACCCTGGACGTCCGCGACCCCGCCAGCGGCGAACTGCTGGCGCAGGTCCCGGCCATGGACGCGGTCGACACCCGCCGCGCCATCGAAGCCGCCGAGCAGGCCTGGCCTGCCTGGCGCGCTCGCCCGGCAGCAGAACGCGCGGGGCTGCTGGAGCGCTGGTTTCAGGCGATGATCGACCACCTTGATGACCTCGCGCTGATCATGACCTGCGAGCAGGGCAAGCCGCTGAACGAGGCCAAGGGCGAAATCCGCTACGGCGCCGGCTTCGTCAAATGGTTCGCCGAAGAAGCGCGCCGGGTCTACGGCGAAACCATGCCGGCCCCCAGTGGCGACCGCCGCCTGCTGACCCTCAAGCAACCTGTGGGCGTCTGCGCCGCGATCACCCCGTGGAATTTCCCCAACGCGATGATCACCCGCAAATGCGCGCCGGCACTGGCGGCCGGTTGCCCGATCATCGTCAAACCGTCGGACCTCACGCCGCTCTCGGCCCTCGCCCTGGCGGTACTGGCTGAGCGCGTCGGCATCCCGGCCGGCGTGTTCAACGTCATCACCGGAATGCCCGCGGGCATCGGTGAAGAGCTCACCGGCAACCCGGCGGTGCGCAAGATTTCCTTCACCGGCTCCACCGCCGTCGGCCGCCTGCTGATGCGCCAGAGCGCCGAACACATCAAGCGCCTGAGCCTGGAACTGGGCGGCAATGCGCCGTTTGTGGTGTTCGACGACGCCGACCTGGAACAGGCCGTGGCCGGGGTGATGATCAGCAAGTTTCGCAACGCCGGGCAAACCTGCGTGTGCGCCAACCGCATTCTGGTGCAGGCGGGCATCTACGACCGTTTCGCCGCGCGGCTTGTGGAGGAGGTCGGCAAACTCAAGGTCGGCAACGGCCTGGAAGACGGCGTGACCATCGGCCCGCTGATCAACCCGGCGGCGGTCGCCAAGGTGGCCCGGCACATCGACGATGCCCTGAGTCAGGGCGCCAAACTACTCTGCGGCGGGATTCCCGCAGGCGACAGCCCGTTCGTGCAACCCACCGTGCTGGCTGACGCCCACGCTGGCATGTTGCTGGCCAACGAGGAAACCTTCGGCCCCGTGGCGCCGTTGATGCGCTTTACTACAGAAGACGAAGCGCTGGCACTGGCCAACGCCACCCCGTTCGGCCTGGGCGCCTACTATTTCACCCAGGACCTGAAGCGCTCGTGGCGTTTCGGCGAAGCGCTGGAGTTCGGCATGGTCGGCCTCAACACCGGAATCATCTCCATGGAAGTCGCGCCGTTCGGCGGCATCAAACAATCGGGCCTCGGCCGCGAGGGCAGCAAATACGGCCTGGACGAGTACCTTGAAGTCAAAGCCTTCCACATCGGCGGCTTGAACTGATTCATACCGAGGGGCGCACCATGAGCAAGGCATTCAGAATCGCCGCGATTGCGGGCGACGGCATCGGCAAGGAAGTCCTGCCGGAAGGGCTACGGGTACTGGAACAGGCGGCGAAAAAATGGGAACTGAACCTGAGCATCGACGTGCTCGACTGGGCCCACTGCGACTACTACCTCGCCCACGGGAAGATGATGCCCGATGACTGGTTCGAGCAGCTCAAGGGCTATGACGCGATCTACTTCGGCGCCGTGGGTTGGCCCGACAAAGTGCCGGACCACATCTCCCTGTGGGGTTCGTTGCTCAAGTTCCGCCGGGACTTCGACCAATACGTGAACATCCGCCCGGTGCGCCTGTTCCCCGGCGTGCCCTGTCCGCTGGCCGGACGCAAGCCGGGCGACATCGACTTCGTGGTGATCCGCGAAAACACCGAGGGCGAATATTCCTCGGTGGGCGGCAAGATGTTCGAAGGCACCGAACACGAATTCGTCCTGCAGGAATCGGTGTTCACCCGCCGTGGCGTCGACCGCATCCTCAAATTCGCCTTCGAACTGGCCCAGACTCGCCCGCGCAAACGCCTGACGGCCGCGACCAAATCCAACGGCATCTCCATCAGCATGCCGTACTGGGACGAACGCACGGCGTTGATGGCGGCGAATTACCCTGAGGTCAGCTGGGACAAACAGCACATCGACATTCTGTGCGCACGGTTCGTGTTGCAGCCCGACCGGTTTGACGTGGTAGTAGCGTCCAATTTGTTCGGCGACATCCTGTCGGACCTCGGCCCGGCGTGCGCCGGCACCATCGGCATCGCCCCGTCGGCAAACCTCGACCCGGAACGGCGGTTTCCGTCATTGTTCGAACCAGTGCATGGCTCCGCGCCGGACATCTACGGACAGAACATCGCCAACCCCATCGCGATGATCTGGTCCGGCGCACTGATGCTCGACTTCCTCGGCGACGGCGACGGCGACGGCGACGGCGACGACCGCTACCGCTACCGCGCGGCCCACGACGGGATATTAAAGGCGATTGAAGACGTGATTGCGCAAGGCCCGATCACCCCGGACCTGGGCGGGAAGGGCTCGACGCAAGATGTGGGGGCTGCGATTGCCGGAAAGTTGGTTTAGCGGCGGGCGCGGTGTTCGGTGGGACTGGTTTTTGACGTATGTGGGACCGGCTTTAGCCGGGAAGAGGCCGGTGTGTGCAATATCAATTTTTCGGTATGGCCGCTGACGCCTTCCCGGCTAAAGCCAGTCCCACAGGGACGCAGAGCGTCTGAGGCGGCATTACCACGCAGAGCGTGGGAACGATCAAAAATTCAGGCCCGGACACCGTCCCTGTGGGAGCGAGCTTGCTCGCGAATGCTTTGGTTGGAACGCCAAAAGCGTCAAGCCTCAAACGACGTTGCAGGTCAGTTGACAGATATGGCGATCATCAAAGAATTCTCTGCCAGCCAGTGCCTCAATGGCTGAAGCCTGCTGTGGGTTAAGGTCGTATCCTTCGTCGCCACGTTGCGGACTCGACCATCCCATTATCTCGCTCAACTGAGCGTTACATCCCTCGGGCAGGTTGATTTCAGACACCAGCAGTTCGGTCTTTCTGTCGAATATTTCAACGGTGTATTGCAAGACTGGGCCTGAAGATGCTGGGGATGTGGAGGGTCAACAGAGTTGGGGGCCATTTGGCGTTCAAGCTGTAAGACCAATGAACAGATTCAGATCCCTTGGCAGTATTACTCCGAGCCTCGAGGACAGAGCGACCACCTGATCACTCGTTAACAGCCAATCCCCCTCTGCCATTGCATGGAGGCTAGGATGGCCAAGCAGCTGTGAGAGTTCCAAATTTAAAGACTCGTCCAGATGCAGTTCGAATTTAAGCGAATCGTCTTTATCGATGTCGGCCAGAAAGCCGAAGATGCTCAGGTACATTAATCTTCCTTTTTTAATCTATGGCCAGGTTTGGATGAGCCTGATTGTTCGCTTCTAACTGGATGTAGGCCCGGGAGTACGGCTAGCCTGTAGCATAATTCCGACGCCTTCCTCGCTCACGGGTGTACGACTACCCCACAACTCCAATCAGCAGGGCCAAATCCAATGGCAATGGTTTTCCGATAATCGAAGAAAGTTCAGCTACTTGCTCTTTGGTGAGGAGCCATTCAGCCTCTGCCATTGCATTGAGGCTTCGATGTCCGAGAAACTTCACAATCTGTTCGGTCAAAGCGCTGTCTACCAGCAATTCAAATTTGAGCGAATCGTCTGGGTCATGGTTTTTAAGGAATCCGTTAATCTCAAGGTGCATACACGGTCCTGTGTTCCGACATTGCTGCCGGATTGCGTGGATTTAAGGGATTGATTTATTTACAACGCTACGCCATGTATTAATCCGCCTTTGAGCGCTAACTGGGTCATTAATCTCTGTAGAGCGCAACGCAATAAATCAATGCTTCTTTCCTCGGTTCATTTAGTGCTTCCAGCACTGCTATGGCCTGATCCCGATCAAGGCCTGTAACGCCAGGAGGGAGGTCTGATTTTGTCGTCCAACCCATCGCAGCAAGCACGTTTTGTTCGAGTGCTTGCGGTACCACCCTCTCGTACTGAAGCGAGTTGATCGGGTCGGGTTCAGGGTAAAAACCCTGTAGCAGCATGAATGCCATATGGGCTGACTCCTTAAACCATCAGCTTCGCCTATCTGCGCAGGCCGACGCAGTACACCAGCTCGTTGTTCAAAGGGTCGCCTAGCGATTCCAACACTGCTGCAGCCTGAATCTCTGTCAGCTCATGTTCACCTTCAGGCACATCAGTCAGAGACGCCCAACCCATCGTCGTAAGTACAAGAATTTGTGCCTCCTGTGGGACGGCTTTTTTATACTTAATGGAGTCATCCGGATTCGGTTCGGGAAAGAACCCGCTAATTGAAAGGTATGGCATTGGTAGTGCTCCCGTTTAGTTTTTCTTGATTCGTCGTTCAGGTTTCGCTTTACCGGTCTGCTCACCGGTATCGGCGTCAAACTCACCTAAATGGTTGCCCTGTTTGTCATACACCTCAACAGCACCGTGTTGGTAATCCCACTCATAAATCCTTTTCTTATCAACCCATCGCTTCCTAGTTCCTCTCTGACGAGCATCCGTGGCATTAGGGAACGCAGCGAGCTTGTCGGGGGCAGGATGATACCCATGATCCCCATTAAACGGCCGCGCATACACCACATACATCGACCTCAGCCCCGAATCAGCGGGGAAGACCAGGATGCAGTCTTCAGCGGTGATGTCTTCGCCGGGGAGGCCTTCGAGCTGGCTGTCGGTGTCGTCCGGGATCGGGTGGACGAGGAGGGTGCCTAGACGGGCGTCGCTGTTTTCAGGGTAGACCAGCGGTTCCAGTCTCCCGTGTCGGCCCAGGCGGGGCGTCATGAGAATGGTGACGCCCTTGAGATGGGCTTCCATCGCGCTTTTGTCGGCATTCCAGCGGGCTTGCACGGTGCGGACCGAATCGTCGCCTGATGCCTTGGAATGGATGCCGTAAATCTGCAACTCGCCTTCGGCGTCACGGCGCAGCTGAAAGCGCACCCTCGTGGTCGCCTGAGTCAGGTTGCGCAATTCGTCGTCGGTGTAGAGCGTGCTGTCGCCCATCTTCGCCGGGAGCATGCCCACGATGAAGAGACTCGCCGGTCCGCCGGCTCCGCGAAGCAGCCAAGTGTGGCTGCGTTGCATGATGCCGCCGCCGGCCATGCGGCCCAGTCCCATGTCTGCGCCGAGTGCGGCGGCAATGGCGTTGGAGGCGGAGGGCAGCATCATGGCGCCCGCCATCATGATCGCGCCGAAGTTGGAGGCGGGCTCTACCTCAGTGCCGGCGTCAGTGCTGCACCATTCCCCGGTACAGGATTTGGCGAAGACCTTGTCGGTGCGCTCCTTCGGGGCCGGCCAGCGCTCTGGCATCGGAGTGGGCACCCGCACGGGTTCGGGAGGTGGATTCCACGCTGCCCACGACGCGCCCCCGTTGGGAAGACCTTTGAAAATCGAGTCGTCCCCAAAGGGATCTTTTTTGTCGTCCTTGAACATGACCTTGTTGATGCCTGCCAATTTGAGGCGGCGGAGGATGCGGTCGGGTCGACGAGTGGTCAACGGCGTGGGGGTTACGGGATGTTGCCGGGCGGACAGGCTTTTGATGTCACTGAGACCGGCCTCAGCAGACAAGAAGTCAGGTTGCACGTCACATAATTGTGGGCGACTGGACTGGCCTCTTCCCGGCTAAAGCCGGTCCCACTAAAAGCATGCGCTGTTTCAGTGGGACCGTCTTCAGCCGGGAAGACGTCAGGTGCCACACTAACGGACCGGGGACAGATTAATTTACGGTGAAGCGCTGTAAATAAATCAGTCCCCTATAAGTGTTTGATCTGCAGTTGATCTTGATCTTCGTATGCAAAAAGTTCAGACACCACAAATCGCGACTTGGGTGCAGGCTGAACGCAGGTCTCGCGGAGTGGGCCGAGCGGCATGGATGCCGCGAGAGCCGCCCCCCGCCATGGATGGCGGATGGCGGCGGGCCCACGGAGCGAGACCGGAGTGAAGGAACCCTGACGAAGGAAGGGCCCAACCAGGAGCAAGCACCCTTGGTTACTTGGGGTGCTTTTCCAAGTAACTCGCCGAAGGCGAAACAGTCTGCCCCCAGGCAGACGCCCTTGATCTTGATCTTGATCTTGATCTTGATCTTGCTTGTGATCTGAAAAACAACTCAATAACCGCGGTTTCGATCTATCTGACCCACCATCCGCTCCCCCCGCTCGAACCGCCGAATATTCTCCAGCAACACCCCAAACGCACTCGCCGGCTGCGTCATCGCCGCCACATGCGGCGTCAACACCACCTGCGGATGATCCCAGAACGCATGTTCAGCCGCCGCCGGCTCCGCCTGCAACACATCCAGCACAGCGCCGCCCAACTGACCACTCTCAAGCGCCTCCAGCAAATCCCCCTCCACCAGATGCCCGCCGCGCCCCATGTTGATCAGCCCCGCGCCCCGCGGCAGCAACGCAAACAGATTCCGGTCCAGAATCCCCTCCGTCTGCTCCGTCAGCGGCAACACACACAGCAAAATATCGCACTGCCCCAAAAACGCCGACAATTGCGCGTGACCCGCAAAACACTGCACCCCCTCAATCTCGTGAACGCTGCGCGCCCAGCCCGACAAGGCAAACCCGAACGGCGCCAGCGTCGCCAGAATCTGCTGCGCCTGGGTGCCCAACCCCATCACCCCCACACGCCGATGCTCCGCCGGCTGCAACAGATGCGCCTGCCAACAGCGTGCCGCCTGCTGCTCGCGGTACCGCAACATGTCCCGGTGCAGACTCAACACCGCCCACGTCGCGTATTCACACATCCCCCGCGTAATCCCCGGATCCAGCAGCCGCACCACCGGCAGATCCGCCGGCAACCGCGACAGATCCAGCTGGTCGACCCCGGCCGACAGCGCAAACAACACTTTCAGATTGGGCAGCAACTGCGTCAGATCATCCGGCGCCTGCCAGGCGGCCAGGTACTCGACCTCTTCGGGATTGCCGATGTCCGGCCAGGCGCGCCATTCGATGTCCGGGGCGTGTTCGGCGAACAGCGTCTGCCAGTGTGGCGCGCGCGCGGGGTCGGCTTTGTAGAGCAAGGCCATGGGCGTTTCCTGCTGAAAGGACGTTGGAGGGAAGTGTAGGGAGCCAGCCCCCATCATCCCCCAAGCCCGGCGCAGGATCTGTTGAAAGGCGGGGCCAAAACAGTTGATCCGAATTTCTCACGGGCCAAGTTCGGCTAAGTGCGTTGCCCGCACGCCGTAACCTGAACAGCATCGCAACCGCCTCCAGGTTGCCGGACTCACGATGGGAAATGCCATGAACAGCAAAGTCGACGAAACCCCTCTTTTGCTCCGTCAGCGCGAGCAATTTGTGCCCCGTGGCCTGGTGACCGCGCACCCGCTGGTGATCGACCGCGCCCAGGGCACCGAAATGTGGGACGTGGATGGCAAGCGCTACCTGGATTTCGTCGGTGGCATCGGCGTGCTCAACATCGGCCACAACCACCCGAAAGTGGTCGCGGCCGTGCAGGCTCAACTGCAAAAAGTCTCCCACGCCTGCTTCCAGGTGGCGGCCTACACGCCGTACCTCGACCTGGCCCAGCGCCTGTGCGAAATGATCGGCGGGCAGGAAGCCTATAAAGCGGCGTTCTTCACCTCTGGCGCCGAAGCGGTGGAAAACGCCGTGAAGATCGCCCGTGCCCATACCAACCGTTCGGCGGTCATCGCCTTTCGCGGCGGCTTCCATGGACGCACCTTGCTCGGCACCACGCTCACCGGCATGAGCCAACCCTACAAGCAGAACTTCGGGCCGTTTGCGCCGGAGGTGTTCCATACGCCGTACCCGAACGCGTATCGCGGCGTCAGCAGCGTTGACGCAATCACCGCGCTGAACGAATTGCTCGCCACCCAAGTGGCACCGGATCGCGTGGCTGCGATTTTGATCGAACCGGTGCAGGGCGATGGCGGTTTCCTCACCGCGCCGCCGGAGTTTCTCCAGGCCCTGCGCGCCTTGGCCGACAAGCACGGCATCGTGCTGATCCTCGACGAAATCCAGACCGGTTTCGGCCGCACCGGCACCTGGTTCGGTTACCAGCACGCCGGCATCCAGCCTGATCTGGTCACCGTCGCCAAGAGCCTCGCCGGTGGCTTGCCGTTGTCCGGCGTGGTCGGCAAGGCGCACATCATGGACGCGCCGCTGCCCGGCGGCCTCGGCGGCACTTACGGCGGCAACGCCCTGGCCTGCGCGGCGGCACTGGCGGTGATCGATGCGTTCGAGGAAGAACAACTGCTGGCGCGCAGCCAACTCCTGGGTGAACGCCTGCGTCGGGGCCTGATCGGTTTGCAGGCGCGCTACCCGCGCATCGGCGACGTGCGCGGCACCGGTTTCATGCTGGCGATCGAACTGATCAAGGATGACGCCGCGCGCACCCCGGATGCCGACCTCAATTCACGGGTGATTGACGAAGCCCGCGCCGGTGGTTTGCTGGTTATCAAATGCGGCGTTTACCGCAACGTGCTGCGCTTCCTCGCGCCGCTGGTGACGACAGAAGCCCAGGTCGACGAAGCCGTGCAGATCCTCGACGCCGCCTTGGCACGGGTCTTGAACTCGAATTGAAGTAGCGCCTTGCCCGCGACGGGCCAGATGCATCCAGGAGGTTCGATCCACATGGGGCTGACAGATTTGGGGCTGACAGGATTGGGGCTGACAGAGTACCGAGCGTTACTGATCGATTGCGATGAAGTGCTGGTGGATCGCGATTCGGGTGTCTGGTCCGCGCTGCAACCGCTGCTCGACAGCCGCGGCGGGCAGCCGGCCAGGGATGAAGCGCTCGCCGAATTCAGCGCGGTGGTTGCGAGCCTGTATCCGCGCTTCGCCGAGCTGGGTTTCAGTGGCCTGTTGTGCTTCGCCCATCGCCAACTGGCGGAAAAATGGGGCCTGCACGCCAGTTGGGAGGAGGGCATGAGCTTTGCCCGTTCAGCAGGAAACTGGTCGCTGTTCGAAGACGCGCCGGGGGCGATGCTGTACCTGCGCAAGTTCTATCGACTGCTGGTGCGCGGCGACCGCGATGCCGAGGATCGCGGCGTGCTGTGCGAGCGACTGGGAATTGCACCGGAAGATTTCATTTCCCTGGCCGAAGGTCCGCAATGGCTCACGGATCAGGGTGATCAGGTGCAACCGGTCCTGCACGTAACGCGACCGTCGGTCGAGCCCTTCGCCGCGCTGGACCGCTGCCTGATCGGCCGCCACCGGGCGCGTCAGCCTTCGCCCTGCGCGGCAGAGTACTGCATCAACAGCATGGCCGACCTGGTGGCGCAGCATCAGCTGTCTTTACGGCGCTGATTTTGCTAGAAGATTGTCTTACAACGGCAGTCAAGAGGTACGTGATGGAAGGGCTCGTAAAACTGGATCGGATCGACATCAGCATCCTGGTCGAACTGCAAAAGGACGGCCGCATGACCAATGTCAGCCTCGCCGATGCCGTCGGCCTGTCCGCCAGCCCGTGCTTGCAGCGGGTCAAACGGCTGGAGTCGGCCGGTTATATCTCCAGCTACAAAGCGCATCTGAACCTGGCCAAGATCACCGATTCGGTCACCGTCTTCACCGAAATCACCCTGAGCGACCACAAGCGCGAAGACTTCGCCAAGTTCGAATCCAACATCCGTCTGGTGGACGAAGTGCTGGAATGCCACCTGATCAGCGGCGGCTACGACTACCTGGTGCGCTTCATGACCCGCAGCATCCAGCATTACCAGGAAGTGGTGGAAAGCCTGCTCGACAAAAACATCGGGATCTCCAAGTACTTCAGCTACATCGTCATCAAGTCGCCGGTGCTCAAGGACGGGGTGCCGTTGCGCAAATTGCTGCGTCACTGAACAGACCTTCGACGGCTTTGTAGGCAATTTCCCAACGCCAACGTTTAGCTTTCACGCAATTCCTTCAGAACCGCCCGGCAGAGATTTCCTTCGCGGCGCTTCATTCTTTCGCTCCTTGTTCAGCTGCGTGCGGCGCTGGACAAAAATCTCAATAAGAAGAGTGCGGAGTGGGTGATGAAGGGCAGGAAGACGCTGTTGTGGCTAGGGCTGGCTGCGTTGGCAACCGAGGCATTGGCCGAAGCGCAGACGACCCGCGAGGAGCAGTTCCAGCTGGGGGCGGTTGGGGTGAGCCTGGGTGTCGGGCTGTTGAATGGGCAGGCGCGGGAAAAGGTGTACGACGTTGAACGCGGGCAGAAGATCAGCCAGTTGAACTGGAGCATGAAGCAGGTGCCGACGCTGCATCTGGGCGTGAAGTACCAGCCGATAAACTGGCTGTCCCTTGATCTGAACGGCTGGACGCGGGTGGCGAAGGGCGACGGGCACATGAAGGATTACGACTGGCTGGAGGACGATCGCAGTGACTGGAGCCACTATTCCGATCACCCGGACACTCAGGTCAGCAAAGCCTGGCAGGCCGATTTCGCCGCCACCGCGTGGGCGCTCAAGGGTGAGGATGTGGCACTGGGTGTGATGCTCGGTTATCAGCGCAACCAGTTTGGTTGGTCGGCGAAAGGCGGGCGTTATACCTATTCGTCGGACGAGGGGTTCCGCGACGAGTCCGGAGAATTCCCGGCAGGGGAGAAAGGCATTTCCTATCAGCAGACCTACGACACGCCTTATGTGGGGCTGGTCGGTCTCTACCAGTTCCGCAACTGGACGCTGGAAGGCAGGTTCAAATACAGCCAGTGGGTGCGGGCGCGGGATCATGATCGGCATCATGTCACCGGCGTTACCTACGACGGTGACTACGGGAACAACGGCCGCATGCAAAGTCTGGCGGTTGCGCTCAGTTACCGCATGAGTCCGCAGCTTTCGGTGAGGGTGGGTGTGGATCATCAGGTGTACGCCGAGGCGAAAGGCAGCACGCTGATCAAGGACACCCACAGCGGCGATCGCTTCCGAATCGCTGGCGACGCTGGCAGCCAGTCCGCCAGGACGACGATGTCCACTCTGGCGCTCACCTACGCTTTCTGAGCCAAGCGGAAAACCGTGCGGGTGCCGAGCAGCCCGGCACGGTTGACCCCTGAATGGGGGTTCTACGGCCCAGCGACGCTACACACGGTGAATTCGCTCAATCACTCCCAGTGATAACACGCCAATCAGCGCCCCGCTGCTTAACAAAAGATAACGTCATGTCGATTGTCATACGTTTCCAAAGCTGACTAGGATGGGGTCGCTTCGGTACGGCCACGTCGCGTGCAGGCTAGAGCGTCTGCGCGGTTAAACGGCCTTCTGAAGCACCCAATAAAAATAAAGAAAGGGGTAGCTCCATGCGTGAGCCCGTCATTCGGCGCACTCGGTTTGCGGTCATTCGGGGCCATTTCAGCGCCCGGATGCTTTTCAAGAGCCTGCCTCTCCACGCTGCGCTGTCGCTGCTTATCTCCCCGATCTTTTGCGGCGCAACCCTCGCCGCTGACAGCACGCCCGCTGACGCCCCCGCCAACGCTGGCGATTCCGCCGTTTACGCCCTTGAATCCGCGAAAGCTTCCCGCAGTCTGCTGCTGGACGTGACCCATGCCGGCAAGCGCATGGTGGCGGTGGGGGATCGCGGCCACATTCTCTATTCCGACGACCAGGGCAACACCTGGACCCAGGCCAAAGTGCCGACACGCCAGATGCTCACGGCGGTGTATTTCGTCGATGAGCAACACGGCTGGGCGGTGGGGCACGATGCGCAGATCCTCGCCAGCAGCGATGCCGGCGCCACGTGGACCAAACAGTTCGAAGACCTCAAACGCGAAGCGCCGTTGCTGGATGTCTGGTTCAAGGACCTGACTACCGGGATCGCCGTGGGCGCCTATGGCGCGGTGCTGGAAACCACCGACGGCGGCCAGCACTGGGAAGACATCGGCGACCGGCTGGACAACGAAGACCAGTTCCACCTCAACGGCATTGCGTACGTAAAGGACGCCGGACTGTTCGTGGTCGGTGAACAGGGCAGCATGTTCCGCTCCCCGGACGACGGCCAGACCTGGGAAAAGCTTGAAGGTCCTTATCAGGGCTCGTTGTTCGGCGCGGTAGGCACGGCGGAATCCAATACGCTGCTGGTTTACGGCCTGCGCGGCAATTTGTTTCGTTCGACCGATTTCGGCACCACCTGGGAGCCCGTCCCGCTGCAGGGTGAGCGCGGCCCGCTGGAGTTCAGCATCGCCAATGCCTCGCTGATGCCCGACCAGTCCATCGTGCTGGTCGGCAACGGCGGCAGCGTCATGCGCAGCACGGACGATGGCGAAAGCTTCACGGTTGCCAATCGCCCCGACCGGCTCTCGCTGTCCGGGGTGGCTGAAGACGATAAGGGCAATCTGGTTCTGGTAGGACAGGGCGGCGTTCGCGTCACCTCGCCGACGGGCGCTGACAGCGCTCAACAATAAGAACAAGCAGGCGAGGACACGTTTTCATGAGCAACCTTCAACACCATCACGACAAGCCGACGCGCTTGGAACAGTTGATTTTCAACAACCGCAAGACGGTGATCGGCATCTGCCTGCTGGTCAGCGTCTTCCTGTTCTGGCAAGCGACGCTGGTGCGCCCGTTTACTAGCTTCGAAAAGATGATCCCGCTGGGTCATCCGTTCGTTCAGAACATGATGGAGCACCGCAACGACCTGGCGAACCTGGGTAACACCGTGCGCATTTCGGTGGAGGCCAAGCAGGGCGACATCTTTTCCAAAGAGTACATGGAGACGCTGCGGCAGATCAACGACGAGGTGTTCTACATTTCCGGCGTCGATCGCTCCGGACTCAAGTCGTTGTGGAGCCCCAGCGTGCGCTGGACCGAAGTGACGGAGGAGGGCTTCGCCGGCGG
Organism: Pseudomonas sp. W2-17; assembly: GCF_041060445.1. NCBI lineage: Bacteria > Pseudomonadati > Pseudomonadota > Gammaproteobacteria > Pseudomonadales > Pseudomonadaceae > Pseudomonas > Pseudomonas sp. W2-17. Next base: position 137,815 of record NZ_JAUFNS010000015.1, read on the forward strand.
CGAGGTGATTCCGCAGAGCTACGACGGCTCGCAACAGAGCCTCGACAAGCTGCGCAACAACGTCCTCAAGTCCGGACAGGTCGGGCGTCTGGTCTCCAACAACTTCAAGTCGAGCATCGTCGATGTGCCATTGCAGGAGTTCTACCCGGACCCCAACGACCAGAGCAAACTGCTGCCGCTGGATTACCGTCAGTTCTCCCACCAGCTTGAAGAGAAGATCCGCGACAAGTACGAAGCGCAGAACCCCAATATCGAGATTCACATCGTCGGTTTCGCCAAGAAGGTCGGCGACCTGATCGACGGCCTGATCATGGTGGTGATGTTCTTTGGCATCGCCTTCCTGATCACGCTGGTCCTGTTGATGTGGTTCACCCGCTGCGCCCGCAGCACCATCGCGGTGTTGAGCACCACGTTGATCGCCGTGATCTGGCAGCTGGGCCTGATGCATGTGGTGGGTTTCGGGCTTGATCCCTACTCGATGCTGGTGCCGTTTCTGATCTTCGCCATCGGGATTTCCCATGGCGTGCAGAAGATCAACGGCATCGCCCTGCAATCCAGTGATGCCGACAGCGCGCTCACCGCTGCACGCCGCACCTTCCGCCAGTTGTTCCTGCCGGGGATGATCGCGATTCTGGCGGACGCCGTCGGCTTCATCACGTTGCTGATCATCGACATCGGCGTGATCCGCGAGCTGGCCATCGGCGCCTCCATTGGCGTGGCGGTAATCGTGTTCACCAACCTGATCCTTCTGCCGGTGGCGATTTCCTACGTTGGCATCAGCAAAAAAGCCGTGGTGCGCAGCAAAGAGGATGCCGTGCGCGAGCATCCGTTCTGGCGTCTGCTGTCGAACTTCGCCGCGCCGAAAGTCGCCCGCGTGTCAGTGACATTGGCACTGGTCGCGCTGGTCGGCGGCCTCTGGTACGGCCATAACCTGAAGATCGGCGACCTCGACCAAGGCGCGCCGGAATTGCGGCCAGACTCGCGCTACAACCGGGACAACAGCTTCATTATCAACAATTACTCCACCAGCTCCGACGTGCTGGTGGTAATGGTCAAGACGCCGCCCGAGGGGTGTTCGGCGTATCAGACGCTGTCGGCGATGAACGAGCTGTCGTGGAAGATGGAGAATACGCCGGGGGTGCAATCGGCGATTTCGCTGGTGACCGTGTCCAAACAGGTCATCAAGGGGATGAACGAGGGCAACCTGAAATGGGAGTCGCTGTCGCGTAACAAGGACGTGCTCAACAGCTCGATTTCCCGTGCCGATGGTTTGTATAACAACACCTGTTCCCTGGCGCCGTTGCTGATTTTCCTCAACGACCACAAGGCCGAAACCCTGGATCGCGCCGTGCATGCCGTGCAGGAGTTCGCGCAGCAGAACAACAAGGACGGCCTGGAGTTTCTGCTGGCGGCGGGTAACGCCGGGATCGAGGCGGCCACCAACGAAGTCATCAAGCAGGCCGAGCTGACCATTCTGATTCTGGTGTACGTGTGCGTAGCGGTGATGTGCATGATCACCTTCCGTTCATGGGCGGCGACGCTGTGCATCGTCCTGCCGCTGGTATTGACGTCGGTGCTGGGCAACGCGCTGATGGCGTTCATGGGCATCGGCGTGAAAGTCGCGACGCTGCCGGTGGTGGCGCTCGGGGTGGGGATCGGGGTCGATTACGGGATCTACATCTACAGCCGACTGGAAAGTTTCCTGCGGGCGGGCCTGCCGTTGCAGGAAGCGTATTACCAGACGCTGAAGTCCACGGGCAAAGCGGTGTTGTTCACTGGCCTGTGCCTGGCGATCGGGGTGTGCACCTGGATCTTCTCGGCCATCAAATTCCAGGCCGACATGGGCCTGATGCTGACCTTCATGCTGCTGTGGAACATGTTCGGCGCGCTGTGGCTGCTGCCGGCGTTGGCGCGGTTCCTGATCAAACCGGAGAAAATGGCGGGCAAGGTCGGGAATTCGCTGTTTTCCCATTGAGTGGCGACATTTAGGTTGTCGGAGCGCATTTGCTGGCGAACGCGTTATGTAGGACCGGCTTCAGCCGGGAAGAGGCCGGTTTGACCACCATCAATTTTGCGGCGTGACCACCGACGCGTTCCCGGCTAAAGCCGGTCCTACATTCGAGTACACCGGAAGCTCACTGGAAGCATGCAATACCCTAGTGGGACCGGCTTCAGCCGGGAAGAGGTCGGTTTGACCACCATCAATTTTGCGGCGTGACCACCGACGCCTTCCCGGCTAAAGCCGGTCCCACATTCGAGTACACCGCAAGCTCACTGGAAGCATGCAATACCCTAGTGGGACCGGCTTCAGCCGGGAAGAGGCCGGTGTTGCCACCCCAAGATCTGCGGCGTGACCACCGACGCGTTCCCGGCTAAAGCCAGTCTTACCAGAAGCACGCTGTCCCACATCCGCGTTCACTCAGTTATAAACAAAAAACCCACGCCCGGTCTTGCGCCCCAGGTATCCCGCCGCGACCATTTCCTTGAGCAGCGGCGCGGGGCGGTATTTGCTGTCGTTGAAGCCTTCGTTGAACGCTTCGACGATCGCCAGCAAGGTGTCCAGCCCGATCAGGTCCGCCAGCGCCAGCGGGCCGATGGGCTGGTTGCAGCCCAGGCGCATGCCGTCGTCGATGTCCTGAGCGGTGGCCAGACCTTCCTGCAACACCAGAATCGCCTCGTTGATCATCGGCACCAGAATCCGGTTGACCACAAACCCCGGCCGGTTGCCGGCGGTGATCGCGGTTTTGTTCAGGCGTTCGGCCAGCTTGATCGCCGCGATGTGGGTTGTGTCCGCCGTCTGCAAACCGCGAATGACCTCAATCAGGCTCATCATCGGCACGGGGTTGAAGAAGTGCAGCCCAATGAATCGCTCCGGGTGCTCGACGCTGGCCGCCAGTTGTGTGATGGACAGCGACGAAGTGTTCGACGCAATCACGCACTCGCGGTCGACATGGCTGGCGATCTGCTTGAGCAGGCGCAGCTTCAGCTCAAGGTTCTCGGTGGCTGCTTCGATCACTAACTGCGCGCCGTTCAACTGGCCGTAGTCAGTGGTGACGCTGATACGCCGCAGGGCCGCTTCGGCGACATCGGCCGCGACCGTCTGCTTGGTCACCTGCCGTTCGAGGTTCTTGCGCACGGTCGCCATGCCGCGCTCCAGTGCCGTGTCGGAAATGTCCAGCAGGGTCACGTCGAAACCGGCCACCGCGCAGACCTGCGCGATGCCGTTGCCCATGGTGCCCGCGCCGATCACGGCGATGTGTTGCATGCTCATCGACAAGCCTCCTTACACGCGTTCGAAAATGACGGCGATGCCCTGACCGCCGCCGATGCACATGGTCACCAGCGCGTAGCGGCCCTGAATCCGGTGCAACTCGTGAATCGCTTTGGTGGCGATGATCGCGCCGGTCGCGCCCACCGGGTGGCCGAGGGAAATGCCCGAGCCGTTCGGGTTGACCTTGGCCGGATCAAAGCCTAGCTCACGGGCAACGGCGCAGGCCTGGGCGGCAAACGCTTCGTTGGATTCGATGACGTCCAGATCCGCCACGGTCAGGCCGGCACGTTCCAGCACTTTGCGGCTGGCCGGAATCGGCCCCAGGCCCATCATCGACGGGTCAACCCCGGCATGGGCATACGCCACCAGACGCGCCATCGGCTTGAGGCCGTGCGCGCGGACCATGTCGCCATTGGCCATGACCAGCGCCGCTGCGCCGTCGTTGAGGCCGGACGCGTTGCCGGCCGTGACGGTGCCGTCCTTCTTGAACGCAGTTTTCATCTTCTCCAGCTGTTCGGCCGTCACATCGCCACGCACATGTTCGTCCTGGGCGAAGGTCACGGTGCCTTTGCGCGTGGCGATCTCGATCGGCACGATCTGGCCCTCGAAACGGCCCTCGGCGATGGCGTGGGCGGCGCGCTGCTGGCTGGTCAGCGCCAGGGCGTCCTGATCGGCGCGGGTGATGCCGTAGTGCTCGGCGATATTCTCAGCAGTGATGCCCATGTGGATATTGGCGAACGGGTCGTGCAACGCGCCGAGCATGTAGTCGTACGCCTGCACGTTACCCATGCGCGCACCCCAGCGGGCCTGAGGCATGATGTACGCGCCACGGCTCATGGATTCGGCGCCCCCGGCCAGCACGGCCTGGGCGTCGCCGAGCATCAGCGACTGCGCCGCCGAGACGATGGCTTGCAACCCCGAACCGCACAGGCGGTTGACGTTCATGGCGGGGGTTTCTTTGGTCAGGCCGGCTTCGAGGGCGATGACCCGGGAAAGATAGGCGTCGCGCACTTCGGTGGGGATCACGTGGCCCATGACCACATGGCCGATGTGCTCCGGTGCGATACCGGATGTGGCCAGTGCAGCGCGGCTGACCTGGGTGCCCAGTTCGATGGGCGAGACGTCCTTGAGGGAACCGCCGAATCCACCGATGGCGGTACGCAGTGCGCTGACGACGAAAACTTCGGGTGTGCTCATGGGGACTCCTGATGCGTATTGGAATTATGGGGGCGGCACGGCGAAACGGGGTTTCGGCCGGTGCTGACTGCGGGCAAGTCTAGATCGGCGTTCGGGGCGGGCCTATGCCGAAACTGTCCAGATGGGCTGGCGTTCTTTACCATCAGCGCCTGATCCGTGGTGCACCATTCAAAAAGGGAAAGGCGGTCATGCGGGAAAAGGATTCAGTGTCGATCTACTTCGTCCAGTTGATCGTCCACGGGCTGCGCGACCAGCCGCTGCGTTTGCAGTCGGTTCTTGAGGCGGCGGAGATCGACATGGCGCTGCTCGACGACCCCACGGCGCGGGTCTCGGCCAGCGCGTTTGCGGCGTTGTGGCTGATTCAGATCAAGGAACTGGGCGACGAGTTTTTCGGCCTCGATTCCCACGGCATGCCCCTGGGCAGCTTCGCCCTGATTTGCCGGGGGCTGATTCAGGAACCCACTCTGGAGAAGGCCCTGCGCCAGTGCCTGAGCAATTTCGGCCTGTTCCTGCGCGACTTTCGCGGCAGCCTCACCGTTCGCGGCGCCCGGGCGGTGCTCGCGGTGGACACCACGACAGACGATCCGGTCCGGCAGCGCTTCGGCGAGGAGACGTTTCTGTTGCTGATGATCAGCCTGTTGTGCTGGCTCGGCGGGCGCCGCATCAGCATCGACCGCGCGCAGTTTCGCCAGCGCCGTCAGCGTCTCAGCGACGACTCGCTGCTGTGGGGTTTCAACCTGAGTTTTGGCGAGCAGCGCACCGAGATCGAGTTTTCCAGCCACTACCTGCGTCTGCCGGTGGTGCAGTCGTTGCCGTCGCTCAAATCGTTTCTACGCACCGCGCCGCAGTGGCTGGTCATTCGCTACCGCAACCAGCGCGGGCTTGCGGCGCAGGTCTATCAGCGCTTGCGCAACAGCCATTACGGACACTGGCCGACGCTGCTGGAAATGGCTGATGAACTGAAACTCAGTGCCACCACCTTTCGCCGTCGACTGGAGCGTGAGGGCTGTGCGTTTCAAGGCATCAAGGATGACGTTCGCCGCGGCATCGCCCAGCAGAAGCTGCGCGACACCGAACTGAGCGTGGTGGAGATCGCGTCCTTGGTGGGATTTCAGGAGCCCAGCGCGTTTCACCGGGCGTTCAAGAAATGGACGGGGGAAAGTCCGGGCGGCTACCGCAGGAAGCAAACCGCCAGCGACTCAATGACGGCCGACTGATGAGCCGCCGCCGGTGTCAGGGCAGCCACGCCTCGCGCCAGGCCTGAACTGCCGCGTCGTCGAACATCCAGTCGCGAAGCACCTTCTCGCGCAAGTCGTCGCCGAGCAGCGCCGCGCTGGCCAGATCCATCGTGTGGGCGCGAATCAGGTTGACCCAGGCGTCCAGCGTGTTGGGCACACGCGTGACCGGCAAATCCCCCGCGTAGGCGCGAACGTCGCTGCAGATCACCGGCACACCGCAGGCGCCGAGTTGCAGCAGGGTGATGTTGTTCCTGCACGCGCCGAACAGGTTGTCCACCGCAGGCAGCAGGGCCAGATCGAGGTTCAGCTCGGCGACGGCTGTCGCGTATTGCTCGGCAGGCGGCCGCTCGTGGGATTCATGGGCATGACTGCGCAGCACGCCCTGGTCATCGCCCAACACGATCCATTCCACCTCTTCTGCCAGGGCCTCGACCACGGCGAGGATCGTGTGCAGATCCTGTGGCTGCCAGCGATCACTGACCAGACCGACCCTCGGCTTGCCACCCACGCCACGGCACGAGATGAGGTTGCCCCAGACCTGCGGCGACAGGCGCGAAGGCAGCAGCCGCACGTCCGCGTGAAATTCGCGAGCGATATCGGCGAGGACTTGGGTCGAAGCGATCACGCGATGGGCCTGGTGCAGGCTTTTCTGCAGCAGGTCAACGCACTCGGCATCGAAGGCGAACGGGTCTTCGCCCGGCGTCCGGGGACCCAGCTGCAGGTCATTGATGTCGAGCACCACGAAGGCGTCCGGCAACAGCTGGGCGCGGGCGATGGTTTGCAGGTGATCGGCGTCGAGCCGGGCCTGAAACACCACGACATTTGGCTTGAAGCGTCCCTCCTGAGGAATCGACAGCGGCTGGCTGCTGAGCATGCCGTCCACCCATCCGGCGGCTTGCAGCGTCTCGAACGGCGCAATCACCCGTTCATGGGGCGAGGCCCAAAGGCCGGCGGGGTAGGCCAGCACCACCGGATCGCGGCGCCAGGCCATCGGCCGCCAGACCAGCGGCATGTTGAGTTCGAGCTCGACCGATTGCAGGTCGAACGAAAGATTGCGGTTGAAGGCGCTGTCGTTCGCCAGGGTCGGCAGCCATTTGCGGTACATCGCCAGTTGCTCGCCGACGAAGCGCTTGCGTTTGGCCTGCTGCGTGGCGGTGTCGACGTGGGTCTGGCTGACGCTGCCCTCGTGGATCAGCACCGAATGGGGCGTCCAGACATTCAAGTAGCCGAGGGCGCCGACTTTCATGCACAGATCGACGTCGTTGTAGGACACGACGAAGGCCTCTTCATCCAGCCCGCCGACCTCCTCGTAAATCGAGCGGCGGACCATCAGGCACGCCGCTGTCACCGCGCTCAAGTCCTGATCCACCTGCACGCGCTGCATGTAACCCTGAATGTGCCCGGGCTCACCGATGTGCTGATGCCCGGCCGGGCCGTCCATGCCCAGGCGCACGCCGGCATGCTGCATGCGTCCGTTGGGGAACAGCAGCTTGGCGCCGACCACGCCGACTTCAGGGCGTAGCGCATGATTGAGCAATTCATCGAGCCAACGGCTGTGGACGATGGCGGTGTCGTTGTTCAGCAGCACCAGGTACTCGCCCTTGGCCTGGGCCGCAGCGACGTTGTTGATGCGCGAATAGTTGAAAGGGTGCGGGTAACGCAGCACGCGCACCTGCGCCGAGCCCAGGGCGTCGATGCGCGCCAGCCACTCGAGGGCTTCGGGGGTTTCGCTGTTGTTGTCGACGATGAGCAGTTCGTAATTCAGGTAGCGCGTGGTGTGCAGCAGGGTTTCGACGCAGCGCTGCAGAAACGGCAGCTGATCCTTGGTCGGGACGATGATCGACACCAACGGTTGTTCGGTGTGGCCGTAGTGCACGTGATAGCGGCGGGGCAGGGTGTGCTCGATGCTCGCCTGCGAATAACCGCGCACCTGCAGATGGCGCTGCAGCGTCGCGATTTCGTCGGGATTATCCACCGCTTCCGGCAGGTCACACACCAGCAGCGGCTCACTGATGTGAGCGATCTGCCCGGCGCCTTCACGCTCATACAACCGCAAGATCAGGTCGAATTCAGCGGCATCGGCGATGCGCTCATCGAAGCCGCCGAGGTCCACCAGCGTCTGCCGCCGGAACAGCCAATGACCCGCCGTCAGCAGCGGGTAGCTCAGCAGATAATCGAGGTTGAAGTCCGGGCGCATGGCTGAACTCAAGCCACCCCGAGGCCGCCGGTGCATTTCGTCGGCGAAGGCGGCGCGGGCGTCAGGGGATTCGAGCAGCTTCAGCGCGCTGGCAGCGAGGCCGAACGCCGTGAATTGCGTGCCGGCGTCGATCACGATCAGCCAGTCGAAACGGTGGCTATCGACCACCTGATTCAGCAGCGCGGCAGCGTTCATCGCGCCGATGGCAAGGGTGGTCAGCCTAGGGCCGACTAAAGTGGCCGGCAGCGTGGTCGCGTCGGTCAACACCACCACGTTCATGGCAGCGTGCAGGGCGCCGTGGAGGGCCAGGCTGTCGAGGCTGCGCTGAATCTTTTCCGGGGCGTTGCCGACATCCTTGATCACCACCAACAGCGAAGGCGCGCCGACGTCAGCCAAGTGCTGGTCGATCTGCGTTTGCTGGTCGGCCGTCGGCACGCGATGACCGAGCCAGGCCTCGACCTGTTGCGGGTTCAGCCGCTGCGGCAACGGCGCGGACAACTGCGCGAGCAGGTTGAAATCGGTAAACCCTTGGGTTGCCGACAACGGGCGGGCGCCGACCCAGCCGTTGTCCAGCGACGTGCTGGCCCAGCCGGCTTCACGGATCAGCCGGTGAAACACAGGGAGGTGATCACTGTCGGTGCCGACGATTTCGATGCCCTGTTCGGTCAACTGCTGCGGGGCGATGCGCGTGCCCGTCAGTGTGGCCGGCAGCAGGATCAGCTCGGCACCGTGCAGCAATTTGGCGTACAGCGCCAGATTCCCGAGCGGGCCGACGGACTCTCCGTTGAGCGAGAACAGATCGGGTCCTAACGCCAGCAGGTCGTCGCGGCGACACAGCACGCTGCTCAACTCACCGATGAAATTGCAGGTGAACTCCCCCAGCAGCCCGACGATGTCAGGCCCGTTGAATACCGTCGGCTCACTGACACGAAAACGGGTTGCCAGATTCTCCTGCAGCGCCGCGCCCTCGGCGTTCAACCATTGGCGGTGCGCAGCCACCAGTGAGGCCTGGGGATTGACCTCCAGCGCCGCGACCATCTGCTGAATGCAGTCCGGCGCCAGCACGGCGTCACCCGCCATGAACTTGATGTACTGCCCGCAAGCGTCGGCAACGGCACGGTTGAAACAGGCGTCGGCGCCCTCGGGAAATTCGTTGCGCAGGTAGCGAATCGGCCAGCGGCACGACGCCCGGTACAGGTCAGTCACGGTTTCTGCCAGACCGTCGGTGGCGTCGTCGCAGATCACGATTTCAATGGCATCGTGGGTCTGCCCGATCACGCTGCTCAGCGCGGTTTCAAAAAACTCGGTGCGGCAGACAGCGATGACGACACTGACCAGTCGTTGAGAATCCATGGGGGTACCCGTTAAATAAAAAAATCTGCCATGAAAATGACGCCCACGGCATGAGCGACGGTTGAAGCAATATCCCGGCCAAGGCTCCCGGTGGCCTGCAGCGTGGGGCGCGCCGTTTTTTTGTCTCCCCTCGATTCCTCCAACCCTCTCCGAAATCCCTGCACCCCTATGATTCGCGGCCCTGCGCCTGCTTTTCGGTCTTTGGTTCGGAACTTGCTTCTGCACGAACACGCATCGGCGAAGGCGTCCGATCATGTTCTGTGGAGTGGCGAGTGATGGAAGACCAAGCAGTGGCGTTGGAAGAGCAGGTAGTCGCGCTGATCGAAGAAGCGATGGAAGCCGATGAGGGCTCCCTCAAGGTCGACCAGCCGCTGGACTGGGATTCGATTGCTTTAGTGACCTTCATGGCCCTGGTTGATGAACGCCTGGAGAAAACCATTTCGGCCTCGCGCCTCAATAAGTGCGTCACCGTCAGGGACGTCATTACGCTGGTTGCCGATTGAGGGTTTCCGTGCACGACAATCCGTTTTCGCTGGAGGGTATGTCCATCCTCGTGACCGGGGCGTCCTCCGGTATCGGCCGTGAAGTCGCCGTATGGCTAAGCCGGCAGGGCGCCAGGATTGTCGCCGTTGCCCGTGATACTCAGCGGCTGGAAGAAACCCTGGGCCAGTTGCACGGCCAAGGGCATGTGATCGAGGTGTTTGATTTTCTGGGTGGCACCGATGTCTCGGCCTGGATGAAAGCCCTGGCGCGCAACAGCTCGCCTTTCGACGGTCTCGTACATGCCGCCGGTGTGCAGTTGCCGCTGCCGATTCGCGCCATGGGCCTGGATCATTGGGAAACCATTTTCGCCACCAACGTCACCTCAGGCTTTTCGCTGATCAAGGCGTTCAGGCAAAAAGGCGTGTGCCGCAATCCGTCCAGCATCGTCATGCTGTCGTCGGTCATGGCTCAGGTGGCCCAGCCCGCGTTGATGGGTTACTGCGCGAGCAAAGGTGCAGTTGAATCGATGGTTCGCGCCGCCGCACTTGAGCTGGCCCGTGAGGGGGTTCGTGTCAACGCCGTTGCGCCCGGCGTGGTCAGGACCGAGATGGCACAGAAGCTCGAAGGGCTTGTGGGCGAAGATTCGATGGCTACCATTGAGCGCCAGCATCCGCTGGGCCTTGGCGAGCCCCGTGATGTCGCTTATGCCGTCAACTATTTACTGTCACCCGCCGCACGTTGGGTGACAGGCACGTCACTGGTTGTTGATGGGGGTTATCTGGCCTGATGCACATAAAAAAACTCATCATCGCAGGCGCGGGTGGCTTGGGCCGAGAGGTCCATGCGTGGATGAAGGATTGGGTCGAGCACAATCCCGGCTACATCATCGCCGGCTTCATTGATGACGGCGGTTTGTCACTCAATGGCTTTCACCATTACGCCGATATTCTGGGCACCATCGACGGCTACCAGCCGGCTGCAGATGAACTCGTCATTTGCGCCATCGGCAAACCGTCCGATAAAAAATACGTGGTGGATAAACTGCTGGCCAAGGGCACAGCGTTTTTCAGCCTGGTCCACCCCACAGCCGTGGTTGGCGACAATGTCAAACTGGGCCGCGGCGTGTTGATCTGTCCTCGCGTGGTGCTGTCGGTTGATTTGGTGATTGGTGATTTCGTCACCATAAACTCCGCCTGCACGGTCGGGCACGACGCGCAGATCGGCGACTTCTCCACATTGAGCTGTCAATGCGATGTCACCGGTGGCGCTGTGTTGGAAGATGAAGTGTTCATGGGCTCGCGCGCGTCAGTACTGCCTAAAGTGCGCGTCGGCAAAGGGGCTGTGGTCGGCGCCGGCAGCGTGGTGCTGCGAGCGGTCAAACCCGGCAGCGTGGTTTTCGGTGTGCCGGCCAAGCGCATCTCAGGATAAGAACGACATGCCTACCTACGCTCGAATTGCTGAAATCGAATACGAATTGCCCGAGCAAGTGCTCGACAACCAGATGCTGGCCGAGGCGTTTCCGGAGTGGGACGTCGACAAGATTTTCCAGAAGACCGGGATCAGCCAGCGGCATATCGTTGCCGAGGGCGAGACCGCGTCGGACCTGGCGTTTCGCGCCTGCGAAAAACTCTTCGCCAACAGCGCCACGCCGCGAGAGCAGATCGACTGCCTGATCTACTGCACCCAAAGCCCCGATCACATGTTGCCGGCCACCGCCTGCATCCTGCAGCATCGCCTGCAACTGCCGCAGCACTGCGCCGCGTTCGATTTCAATCAGGGCTGTTCGGGGTTTATCTACGGGCTGGGGATTGCCAAAGGCTTCATCGAATCCGGCCAGTGCAAGAACGTGCTGTTGATCACCGCCGAAACCTACAGCCGCTACATCAACCCCCGGGACAAGAGCGTGCGCACGCTGTTCGGCGATGCGGCGGCTGCGACGTTGATCAAAGCGTCGGACGAGGAGGGGCCTTGCCTCGATCGTTTTCGTTACGGCAGCGACGGTGCCGGGGCGAACAATCTGATCGTGCCCATGGGCGCTGCCCGGCGGCCTTTCGATGCAGAACACATGCCCGCCGAGTACGAAGACGACAGCGGCAATGTTCGCTCTGACGCGGACTTGTACATGAACGGCCCGGCCATCTTCGAATTCTCCATGACCCGGGTGCCGGCCTTGTTCGCCTCACTGTTCGACGAGCAATTCACGGTCGAGCATTCCGACCTGTTCGTGTTCCACCAGGCCAACCAGTTCATGCTCGAAGCCCTGCGGCGCCGACTGAAACTGCCGCCGGAGAAATTCATCACCGAATTCAAACACTGCGGCAACACGGTGTCGTGCAGCATTCCCATCGCGTTGAAGGAGTCCCTGAAGAAAGGCCAGGTGCAGCCCGGCAGCGTGATCACGGCGGTGGGTTTCGGCGTGGGGTATTCGTGGGGTGGATGCGTTATTCGCTGGTGAGTGAATCTGACCTCTTCGAGGCGGATCAACCGATACCCAAAAGGGCTCCATACAGGAGCCCTTTTTAGTTCAGCGATCCAGCAACACCTGCTGCCAGCACTGCAGATACGCCTCATCGATCATCCAGTCACCCAGCACCCGCTGTTTCAAGACCTGGCCAAGTCGTTTCGACTCGTCCGGATCATTGAGGTGCTGGGCGATGGCATCGGTCCAGGCAGCCGTTGTGTTCTGCACCCGCGTGAGTGGCAGGTTGTTACGCAGGCCCTGCACGTCAGTGGCAATCACCGGATAGCCACAGGCGCCGAATTCCAGCGCCAGGCGGCAGCTTCTGTGTTCGCCAAAAACGTCGTGCCGGGCGGGAATCAGGGCGACGGCAAGATCCAGAGATGCGACCACGCCGGGGTACAACTCGCCGTGCACGGGGCTGCGCCATTCATGGACGTAAGGGCGCAGGGTCTTTGGGCAGGGGCCCATCATCACCCACTCGACCTGATCGGCGAGGGCTTTGATGACGTCGGCGATCAATGCCAGCGTAGGCAAATCCGCCACGCTGCCCACCCAGCCAACCCGTGGTTTGCGGTGGGGCAGCGAGACGCACTGCACCGCTTTCCAACGCTCCGCCAGCCGGGTTTCGATGATGTAAATATTCTCGTGGCAGGCGCCCAGTTCATCCGCCAGCCCGGCGCTGGAAACCACCACCCTGTCCATCAGCGCAAGACCGGCCTGAAGGTCGGCACGGACCTGCTGCACAGAAGGGGCATCCGGCAGTTGCTCGGCTGAGGGCGGATATTCATCCATGTCGTAGAGGCGCAGCGCATTGGCGTGTGACTTGATGGTCGTCACGTCTCTGATCGCCGCCTGGTTCCAGGGCCTCTGGAGGATAAGCGTCTCCGGGCGCAGCCTAGTGAACTCGCCGAGGGTCAGTGTCTCAGGAACCGACACAGGCTCGATCAGCAGCGCTTGAGCCAATGCATCCAGCGCACCCTTCAGGCGTTGGCTTGATCCGGACAGCTCATCCGGATGAGCAAGCACGATGGGCACCGGTCGCCATGACAGCGGCCGCCACGTCAACTCGGTGTTGGTTTCGAGCTGCAAGCCTTGGGCGCGGGCCGAAAAGTTGTCGTTGTACGCAGGATCATGGGCGATGTACTTCAGCCACTTGTTGTACAGCGCGTGCGTTGCGTCTTCATCCGGCACTTGGGCCTCGGCCGCTTCTTGAAGCAGCACAACGTGGGGCGTCCAGACAATCAATCGCCCGGATTCCTTCACCCGCAGGCACAGGTCGACGCCGCGATAGCGGTTATTCAACGCACCTTCATCCAGCCCGTCCGCCGCTTCGAACAGGGCCCGGCTGATCATCAGGCAGGCGTCGCTGACCGCGCTGTAATTCTGATCCACCGCCAGCCGCTGCATGTAGCCTTCGCTGGCGCCGCTCTGGCCGCTGAAGATCGGGGTGACCGGCTCGTGTAAACCGAGGATCAGGCCCGCGTGCCGGATCGTGTTGTCCGGCGCCAGCAGTTTTGCGCCGACGATGCCGACTTCGGGCCGCTGCGCATGATTGAGCAGGTTGTCGAGCCAGTCGCCGTGCAACACGGCGGTGCTGTTGTCGAGCAGCAACAGGTACTCGCCGGTCGCCTGGCGTGCGGCGCTGTTGTAGAGGGCCGAGCGGTCGAATTCGCCGGAGTGGCGCAGCACCCGCAACTGATCCAGCCCCATGGCCGCGACACCGTTCAGCCAGTCAATGGTCTCCGGCGCCTGGCAGTCGTTGTCGACGATGAGGATCTCGTAATTCGGGTACGTGGTCTTTTCCAGAATGCTCTCGACACATCGCTGCAGCAGCAGGATCTGATCCCGGGCGACAACAACGATCGACACCTTGGGCTGGCCGGCGTGGCCGTACTTGATCTGGTACTGCCGAGGGCGTATCTCGACCACCTGGCCGTTTTCATAGCCTCGGTCGAGCAAGTGACGCTGCAGCGTTCGCGCTTCATCGAGGTTCGACTCGCGCGCTTGCGGTCGATGGGTAACGAGCGGCTCGGCAATGTGCTCGAGGCCGCCCATGCCGTCGTGCTCGATCAGGCTGAGGATCAGGTCCAGTTCGAGGGCCTGAGGGTAATTCGGGTCAAACCGTCCGGCATCGATCACCGAATAGCGGTTGAAGATCCAGTGCTTGCTGGTGACGGCGGGGCGGCTGAGCAGGTAGTCAAGACTGAAGTCCGGTCGCAGCATGACTTCGAACGTGTCGTCCGGGGTCTGGGCGATCTCATCGGCGAACAAGGCCCGGGTGGTCGGCCCCTCACTGATTTTGACCGCCGCCTTGAACAGCCCGGCGACATTCACCGTGGCGCCGGCATCGAGCATCAGGAACCAGTCGAACCCCTGCTCATCCATCAACCGGTTGAGTTGCGCCGCGCGGTTGTGGCCGGAGACCGGCAGGTAAACGGCGGTGCCCTCGCTCTCGGGGCGCGGAGCGTCGACAGATCCGTCATACAGCACGAAGACTTTCGGCGGCATCCAGCCTCGGGTGGCGGCCTCGACACTCACCAGCGTCTTGATCAATGCCTGCTGACGGTTGTGCAAATCCGAGATGATGACCGCCAGGGCCGGCGCGCCGTTGTGCTGCTGAAAATACTGCACGATGTGCGGCTTTTGCGGCCCGGTGGGGCGACGCTTGCCCGCCCAGTCCAGAATCTGGTCATTGCGCAGGTCGGCAGCCGACTTCTGCAAGAACCAGGCACGCAGATTGAAATTGGAGAAGTTATCGCGATCGCGCAGGGGGGCTATCTTCACGTCGCCGTTGAGGCTGGATTCCCGGCGCCACTCCAGCTCTTGGGTGATGCGGTAAAAGTTGGCGTGGCCTTCTTTGGCGATCTGCGGCGCTGAACGGGTGATGCTGCTGCTCTGGGTGTCGGTCATGCGAAAGCGCGACAGCGGGCGCCCCAGCATGGCCAGGTTGCCCGCCCGCAGCAGCTTGACGTACAGACTAATGTCGCCGAGCCAATGGATCAGCTGACCCTTGAGCGACATGATGTCGTCGCCATGGGCCAGCACGTCATCGCGACGGCACATCACCGAGCTGGGCTCGCCCATGAAGGTCAGCGGGATTTCCGACAGTAACGACACCAGTTCGGGGCCGTGAATGACCACGTCTTCCTTGAACGGGAAGAACGTCACCAGGGTATCCGGCAGAAAGTCGCCGTTTTCGTCGATCAGCCGTCGGGTGGAGGCGGCAAGGGTGATGTCCGGATGGCCATGCAGCAACTCGACCAGCGCACTGACGCACTCGGGTTCCAGCAGGTCGTCATCGTAAAGAAACTTGATGTACGCGCCCCGCGCCTCCCTGACCCCGCGCGCAACGTTCAGCGCCTCGCCCAGGGAATGTTCGTTAAAGAAGTAACGAATCGGAAACGGGCTTTCCGGCGTCAGCTCATCCACCAGCGCGCGAATGCCGCCGTCACGACAGTCGTCGCAGATCACGATCTCCAGCTGGTCGTAGTCCTGCGCAAAAGCGCTGCGCAGCGCCAACTCGAAGTACGTGGGTTTGTAGGCGGGAATGACGATGCTGACCAGGCGTGAAGCGCTCATCGGGTTACCTTGCGACGGATGACGGGCGCCGGTTCACGCCCATGGGCGCGGACCGGCGATGTGAATGTGGGCGCTGCTCAGCGGTGCTCGGCCAGTACCGTCTGCATGATCGCGATGATCCTGGCGAATTCATCCGGGGTAAGACTATCGAAGATCGGCAGGCAGAGAACCCGGCTCGACACGTCGCTCGCCACTTGCAAGCGCTCCGGTCTGGCGGATTCCAGGCTGCGGTACATCGGGAACGAGGAGATCAACGGGTAGAAATAGCGCCGGACCAGAATGTCCTGCTCGCGAAAGCGCTCGAACAAGGCGTCGCGGCTGATCGGAAACCCGTCGCCCACCAGCACCGGGAAGTACGAATAGTTGTGGTGCTCGCCGGGGCTCCAGAGCAAATCGATGCCCGGTATTTGCGTCAGGGCTTCGCGGTACATCGTGTCGATCTGCTTCCTGCGTTCCAGCGCGCCATCGATGTAGTTGAGCTGCAACAGACCGAACGCGGCGTTGATCTCGCTCATCTTGCCGTTGATGCCGGGGGCGACGACCGTCACTTCGTCGGCGAAACCGAAGTTCTTCAGGTAATCGATGCGTTTTTTGGTTTTCGCGTCCGGGCAGACGATCGCGCCGCCCTCGAAGGTGTTGAAGACTTTGGTGGCGTGGAAGCTGAGGACCGACAGGTCGCCGTTGCGCAGCAGGCTCTGCCCCTGGTGCTGCACACCGAAGGCGTGGGCGGCGTCGTAAATCACCTTCAGGCCGTAGCGGTCGGCGATTTGCTGGATACGGTCGACGTCACATGGCATGCCATAGCAATGCACCGGCATGATGGCGGTGGTTGCCGGGGTGATGGCTTCTTCGATGCGGTCTGGGTCGAGGTTGAAGGTGCCCGGCGCGATGTCGACGAACACCGGTTTGAGCCCGTTCCACAGCAGCGAATGGGCGGTGGCGACAAACGAGTAGGGCGTGGTGATGACTTCGCCGGTCACACGCAACGCCTGCAACGCCGTGAGCAGCGCCAGCGTGCCGTTGGAAAACAGGCACAAGTGGTCGACGCCCAGGTACGCGGCCAGGTCTTTCTCCAGCTTTTCATGGAAAGGCCCGGCGTTGGTCAGGCGCTTACTGTCCCATATCTGCTGCAGATACGGCATGAACTCTTCCAGCGGAGGCAGCAGCGGCTGGGTGACCGGGATCGTTTTACTCATAAGCTTCCTGTGCTCTCTGACGCGCTGCGGGCTGTGCGCGTTGACGCACGGCGTAACGCCCGCGCTGTCGTGGCTGGCGTCGTCGAACGCCTGCCGTCATCGAAATGGCGTTTGCGGCGCTATGGCACCGAAAAAGCAAGAAGCCGGCCAACCCGCCGTGCTGCAAAGATGCGCTTGATATTCCGAACGCCTGACGCTTATTTTGTACGCCTTGCCGCCCTGCGGCCTGCCCCATGAAAAAGGATTTGAGTCATGAGTAGCGATGACCACCATTCACTCGCGCAGCGACTGATGGGCATTGATGAAATTGAATGCGTCACGCCGGATCTGAACGGCGTGCCACGAGGGAAGGTGATGACCGGGGAGGGCTTTCTCGAAGGCCGTCGGTTGCAGCTGGCGCGGGGCGTGCTGCTGCAATGCATCATGGGCGGCTATCCGCCGTCAAAATTCTACGGCAGCGACGACGGCGACCTGGCCTTGATCGCCGACCCGCAGCAGATTCACCGTCTGCCGTGGAGCGACGAGCCTCGCGCCCTCGCAATCTGCGACGCCGACGAGCTCGACGGCCAGCCGTCGCCGCTGTCCACCCGCGGTCAGCTCAAATCGGTGATCGCCCGCTACGCCGGGCATGGCTGGTCACCGGTGGTGGCCACTGAGCTTGAGTTCTTCGTCTTCGCCGCCAACCCGGATCCGAGCCAGCCCTTCCAGCCGCCGGTCGGTCTGGACGGTCGTCGCGAAGACGGCCAGTCGGCGTTCAGCATCAGTTCCAACAACGGCCTGCGGCCGTTCTTCAAAGAGGTCTACGCCTGCATGGCGGCGCTGGGCCTGCCCCGCGACACCGTCATGCACGAGATGGGCGTCAGCCAGTTCGAGATCAATCTGCTGCACGGCGATCCGCTGCTGCTGGCCGACCAGACCTTTCTGTTCAAACACATGCTCAAGGAAGTCGCGCTCAAGCACGGCCTGATCGTGGTGTGCATGGCCAAACCGCTGGCGCACACCCCCGGCAGCTCGATGCACATTCACCAGAGCGTGGTCGAGACGACGACTGGCAAGAACATCTTCAGCGACGATCAGGGCGAGGCCACCGAGCTGTTCCATCACTTCATCGGCGGGCAGCAGGCGGCGATGGCCGATTTCACTGCGTTGTTCGCGCCCAACGTCAATTCCTACCAGCGCTTGTGTCATCCATTCGCCTCGCCGAACAACGCGTGCTGGTCCCACGACAATCGCTCGGCGGGGCTGCGCATTCCGGCCAGCGCACCGGTCGCCCGTCGGGTCGAAAACCGTCTGCCAGGCGCCGACGCCAACCCGTATCTGGCGATTGCGGCCAGTCTGGCTGCGGGGCTCCATGGCATCGAGCACAGGCTCGAACCTTCTCCGCCGATCCAGGGCGAGTTCGATGTGCCCGATAATCTGTCGTTGCCATGTACCCTGCACGCGGCCCTGGAACGTCTGACTCGCAGCACGTTGGCCAAGGAACTGTTTGGTGCCGAATTCATCGAAGGCTACGTCGCGTCGAAGACCCTGGAACTGACCAGCTTCTTTAACGAAATCACCCCCTGGGAGCGCCGCGTTCTGGCCGCTCAGGCTTAAGAATCGCTGTTCGGAAATCCTCTGGAATCGAGGGTTTCCGTCTTTTGGAAAGCTATGCGCCAAATCTGGAAGTCCTTTCGAGCGCTGTATTTTGCCTCGCTGATGATGTTGATCGGCTCGGGCCTGCTCAGCACCTACCTTGCCTTGCGTCTGGCCGCCGATCAGGTCGATGGCCTGTGGGTGGGTGCGTTGATGGCTGCGAACTATGTCGGTCTGGCCCTGGGCGGCAAGATCGGCCACCGGCTGATCGGCCGGATCGGGCACATTCGTGCGTACGCGACCTGCGCCGGGATCGTCGGCGCGGCGGTCTTGGGCCACGGGCTGTTCGACTACCTGCCGGCGTGGATCTTCCTGCGGATGATTGTCGGCCTGGGGATGATGTGCCAGTACATGGTCATCGAGAGCTGGCTCAACGAGCAGGCCTCGCCCAAGCAGCGCGGCACGGTGTTCAGCCTCTACATGATTGCGTCGTACCTGGGGCTGGTGCTCGGCCAACTGATTCTGGTCATCCATCCGCAGCTCGGCCCTGAACTGCTGATGCTCGTGGCGATGTGTTTCGCCCTCTGCCTCGTGCCCGTGGCAATGACCCGCAGCATTCACCCGGCGCCCATGCACCCGGCCCCGCTGGAGCCGCTGTTCTTCATGCGCCGGGTGCCGCAATCCCTGACCACGGTATTGAGCGCCGGCATGATCATCGGCTCCTTCTACGGCCTGGCGCCGTTGTATGCGGCGCAACAGGGGCTGTCGACCGAGCATGTCGGTCTGTTCATGGCCAGCTGCATCGGCGCGGGGCTCATCGTGCAAGGCCCGCTGGGCAAACTCTCGGACCGCTACGACCGCGCCTGGCTGATCCGCGGCGTTGCCGGGTTGCTGGTGCTGGCCTCGCTGCCGTTGGCGATCCTCCCGAACGTGCCCATGGAGCTGCTGCTGGCGGTGGGCTTCCTGGCGTCCCTGCTGCAGTTTTCGCTGTATCCGCTGGCGGTGGCCTTCTCCAACGACCACGTCGAAGGCGAACGCCGCGTCTCGCTGACCGCCATGTTGCTGATGACCTACGGCGTCGGCGCCAGTGTCGGCCCCCTCGTGTCCGGCGTGCTGATGAAGATGTTCGGCAGCAACATGCTCTATGCCTTCGTCTGCTGCGTGGCGCTGGTGCTGGTGACGCGTATTCGTCCGAAAGCCGTCACCAACCTGCACCAGGTCGAAGACGCCCCGCTGCACCACATCGCCATGCCCGACAGCATGTCCAGCTCGCCGCTGGTGGTTGCCCTTGACCCGCGGGTGGATGAGCAGGTGGTGCAGGATCAGATGCAGGATGTTGAGCCTGAGGTTTCGTCGGATGTGGCGCCGGATGTGGCGGCTGAATCTGAAGTGCAGCCAGAGATGGTGGAGCGGGTTGTGGCGTCGGGTGAAGGCGTCGTGCGGCCGGTGGCGATTATGGATGAGGAAGTGGCTGCTGAACCTGAAGCGGCTGGGCCTGAGGAGGCGGTTGAAGTGCGTCGAGATGTCGGGGTGGATCGGCCTTTGTGATGGGGGCTCGTTGATCTCGTTGATCTTGCTGCCATCCACTTTCTCCGCTGCGCCCTAGAACTCTGCGGGAGCGCCACCCCGGCCGCTCCCACAGGTTCGGTGTCTCACCCCCAAACCTTGGCCGACACAAGCCACTGTAGGAGTGAGCTTGCTCGCGAAGGCGATCTGTCTGCGAAATGAATTTCGTCTGACCGACCCCAATTCGCGGGCAAGGTGGAGCGCCACCCCGGTCGCTCCTACAGTTGATCTCCATTCAACCGCCGATCTGTCGCGGGCCGCTGGACCTGCGGGGAGCTTGCTCTCGAATGCGGGCATCAGCCGGCAAAACTCTACGGGGTAGATCCGGCCTCCAGCAGCCACTGCAGGAATGAATCCCAAGGGCTTTCCTCGTGTTCCCCGAATGTTTGACTGTTACGTTCAGCACAGTCACGCAGCGTTTTGGCAAACTGCGGCTCGCCTTCACGCGTCAGCAGGTCTGCCATTTTCGACAAAGCATCCGGATCGCCGTTGAGAGCGGCCCGCCATCTGAACGAGCCTCTAAGAAGCGACGGGTTGTGTGCTAGCCCTTCAGGTTCGCTCCGTAAAAGGTCGGCCATTTTGTTGTAGCCGGCAGGTATGTTGTTGCGAATAAGCCAAGCTACTGAGAGGGCTGCGTAGCTCTCATGCCCCTCACGCAAATTTATAGTTACCAGGCGTTCCGCCGCCCGCCAATATCCTCCCCGAGCAGAGGCGGTATATCTGAGCTTTGCTTCAGACCCCTGACCCAGCATTTCCGCTTCGTTGAACGCGGCTAGTGCAGACGCGCTCGGTTTTTCAAGGCGAAGGGGCGCACAAGAGAAATACCTCTCATCAATGGTAGCTTGCGGTGTCGTGATCCATATCTCCTGATCTAGCTTAGCGTCACTTAGCGCATCTGCAGCAGCTTGCAGGCTCATGGACTCCAGTATCCATTTTGCGTTCTCCTCGTCTGCATCGACAGGTGAGGTCAGGAAACGAGACACTTCTAAAGCAGAGTTGATGAGCCACTTATGGAATGAGTCGCTCCCCAAAAGACAGATGGCGAGAAAACTCATAATAGAAATCGAGGCGAGCACCTTGCCCAAGACTTTGTTCGATGACGCAGCCATAGTTATTCGTCTCCTTACTGCCACAGAATGTTGTTAACGAAAGACCTGAATTTCAGTTTCAGCGCGCTCAATCGCAGTCCAGTTTCCGGATCAAGGTCTTTTTCTCTACTCATCCGGGCAATGAGTTCATCACTTGGCGGAAGCGGTGCAATGGCTGCATTCCAGTCACGTTTCCATTTGAACGTCTCGTCCCAGTCAGGCAATTTGGCTGGGGGCAGAGGTACAATTTGATCAATGTCCGGTAACTGAGGATGAAGATTTACGTATCTGGCTAAAAATTTTGCGATCAGAGTATAACGCCGAGACCTTTCTCCGCTCTCCTCCGAAGTGAAGGCAATGGAATCTCCTGCCAAGCTCGTCCGTTTAAATGCTTTGGCGAGAAATGACGCACTTTCCGCATTTCCTGATTTAACGGTTGACTGAAGACCGGGTAACGCATCACCATAATTCTTATTGCCAGGGGTCATCTCAAAGTAAAGATATATGGCGTTTACGTGTCCTTGTAACATCGCGCAGCGTAGCATGGTGCGGGTGATCGCCGGAAGGTCTGGATAATATATACCAGCTCTGGCGATACTATATTGGGCATCAGGGCTTCCTAGGTCGGCCGCGCGTCTAAGGTAATACTGCGATGCTGGAACATCTTGTTTGACGCCATATCCAAGTCCAAGATAAACACCCATATATAAATGCGCCCAGGGGATATCTTCGGTTGTTAAAGGCTTCATCAGATTAATAGTCTCGCCCACCCGCTTCGTCGTATTTATTTTGTGCTGAAACATCAGTTGCTCTAAGTCAGTCGCCGCCAGGTAATGACCATGCGCGGCGGCAATCCGAAAGTAATGCGCAATTTTATCGAGGTCTTCAGGCTCTCTTGCCGCTGCGAGGTGCATTCCATATTGATACAAGAGTTCTACTTCTGGATTAGGTGCTGGCAGGTTTGCCGACTCATACACGCATTTAAATTCCGATGTATCAGGCGCGGCGTCGTAATCTGCACTTACAGGGGGTAAGCCTGCGGGTGTTTCATCTTTTGTATCGCAGCCAATTAGAGCCAGCGCGATCAGTAGCGCTGCTAATGCGTAATAGTTCATATCAGTCCTTGTATACGCTGTTTGCTTGAGTGCTCATGCAACGAGAGGTATTACCTCAACCCACTCAACGGCCAGCCTGTGGCTGGATCAAGTCCCTTTTTCTCGCACATTCGCGCGATCAATTCTTCGCTGGGTGGGGAGGGAGGTGCGGCGGCGTCGCGCTTGCGCTTCCATTCGAATGTTTCGTCCCAATCGGGAAGTTTGGCTGGGGGGAGGGGGACGATTAGGTCAATGTCGGGGACTTTGCCGCCTACGTGTTCGTATCTGCGTATGAAGCCAGCGATTATTCTATAGCGTCGCGCCCTTTCTGAATCCATTCCTAGCGCGAAACTGTCCGGAGCATTGATCTGCTGATCTTTACTAAATGCTTTTGCTAAAACCGTTGCGCTGGCGGAATCCCCAGCTTTTACAGCCGCTTGATAAGCAAACGCAGCGTCTGTGTAGTTATGTCGTATCTGTTCGGAAGTGCCCACATCTGCCGCTGCTTCAGCGTGTCCCTGCTCCATAGCACATCGCATCATAGAGTGCGCTACATCTCCTACATTGCCGATCCGAGCGAGCATATCAGCGACGTAATATTGGGCGCTGGGGTTACCCATGTCTGCTGCGCGCCTGAAATAGTAGCGTGCAGCTTCCACGTCTTGCCTTAAGCCGTACCCAAGTTCCAAATAATGTCCCATGTCGTAGAAAGCGCCTGGGATGCCTTGGGCCATAAATTCCTCTACTAAATTTATGGTCTCCCGAGCGGGATGCTCTGCGGCAGTCATCCCTTGCGAAAGTAATTTTTGCAAATTGGTCGCAGCGCGATAATCCCCAATTGCAGCGGCAATTCGAAAATAGCGAGCGGCCTTGTCGAAATCTTTTGGACCCTTAAGTTGTGTCAGATGTAATCCATATCGATATAAAGGTTCTGCGTCTGGAGGTACGCTTGGCATACGTTCGCTTTCGTGCACACACTCAAATTCCAGACGTTTGTAGGCAACATCATAATCGGCTTTCTGAGGAATGAAAGTAAGCGCTCCATAAACCCCACATTCGAAGCGCTTAGCTGATGTTGGATGCTGTGCTCCCGATTCTCTCAGGAGCCAGCTCACCATGATGCGACCCGATGCCAAAGTCGAAAAAGTGTATCTGTACCCCAAGCCGGTCGACTTTCGAAAATCGATCGACGGCTTGGCTGCGCTGGTCGAACTGGATATTAAAGTCGCAGTATTCGACCCCGTGCTTTTCGTCTTCCTCAACAAGTCCCGCAACCGAGTGAAGATTTTATATTGGGAGCGCAACGGCTTTTGCCTTTGGCTCAAGCGACTCGAGTCCGAACGATTCAAAACATCACCGGATGCCACTGACGAGGCGATCGTTCTGACAGTTCAGGAAC